>JALHOS010000573.1 GCA_022842905.1 Myxococcaceae bacterium
CGTGTGCTCTTCCGATCTCTCGCGCTCGCCGGGGCTGTGGTGCTCGGTGCAGGCGTCGCCGGCGCAACCCGGCCAGCCTGCGCGGGAGCGGCGCTGAGGGCGAGCAGGCAGGCGGCGAGGCCGAACATGGGCGCACTTCACCTAGCGCAGCTCCGCCTGCAAGGCCACGCCGCCGCGCCCGCGGCCACCGACTTGGGTCAGTCGAAGCTCGGCAGCCGCCCATGGAGCTCGAAGCGCCGCTCGATGATGCCGGCGTCCGCGGCGCGACGCGCGATGACGAGCGCGCGCTCGCACTCGGCCCACACCAGCGGGCCCAGCAGCTGCCAGGTGGGCGGGTCGACGACGCTCACCCTCAGGGCGCCGACGGTGAAGTCGACTCGGGGTCCACCGGCCGGGAGCGCCGCCAAGGCGTCGGGGAGCGCCTGCCGCGCCCGCTCGACCAAGGCCAGGTCGACGCGCTGCTCCGCGGTGGGGCCCAGCAGCGCGGCGAAGCCGTCGGTGTGGGTGCGGACGACCTTGGCGCGGGGGCACAGGCCGCGCAGCGCGTGGACGATGGCGCGCACCGCCTCGTCGCCGGCAGGAAAGCCGTGGCGCTGGTTGTAGAGCATGAGCTCCCGCGGGTCGCACAGGAGCGCGTCCAGCGCCCACCCGTCGGCGTGGCCGTGGGTGGACAAGTCGTACTCTTCCTTCAGCAGCGAGCCCTGTGTCAGCGCCAGCGCGTGAAAGGCGCCGCTCGGATCCGGGCTGCCCCGGCGATGGAGCTCGGCGTCGACGAGCTGGTCGACGAGCCACGTCGGCGCGTCTGGGCGGGCGGCGGCGTGGGCGAACAGGGACCGCAGGGCACGCTCGGCGCGGTCGGAGATGGGGTGGGCCATGCCCCACGCGTAGCAAGGCGGCGGTCGCGCCGGGGAACTCGTGTGGAGCGCCGTCTTGGCCAGCCGCAGCGCGCCTTCCGCGCCGCACGCCGCGCGTGCTGGGGCTCACCCCGCGTCGGGTGTCGTCGGCGGGCTGACGAACAGCGCCCGCAGGCGAGCTTCTCGCGCCTGCAGCAGCGCGCGCTTGCGCTCGAGGCGCTTGCGCTCCTGCCGCGCCGCCGGCGTCGTCCGCGTGCTCACCTCGGCGAGCCGCTCGGCGATGGCGGTCAAATCGTCCGTCAGCAGCCGAACCTGCACGTCGCGCTGGCCGGCCTTCGCGGGGCGGTTCTCCGTGTACAGGAAGGTTGGAGTGGCCTGCGCGAGCCGCACCCCCGCGTCGGGCTCGCGCTCCAGCGTCAGCTCCAGCAGCGCGCCGTCGCGCTTGGCGCTGCGCTCGTCGTGCGCGTCCTGGTTCGAAACGAGGTTCCCCAGCGAGTAGGCGACGAACATCGCCCCGCCGTCTGGGCGCGGCACCAGCTCCACCGGCTGCACGACGTGAGGGTGGTGGCCGACCACCGCGAAGACGCCCAGCGCGGCGAAGCGGCGCGCCAGCCCGACGTCCACCGGCTTGGGCTTGGGCTGGTACTCGTCGCCCCAGTGCGGCACGACGATGAGCACGTCGACCTGCCCCGCCGCACGCTCGACGCGCCGGAGCAGCTCGTCTTCGGACAGGCCACCGGTCAGCGGGTCGCTCGGGTAGTGCACCAGCGGCACGTGCGGCTGCCCCGCGTCCGGCGCGTTGTGGAAGCCGTTGAGGAAGCGCGTGAAGGCCAGCAGCCCCACGCGCATGCCGTGGCGCTCGAGCACGAGCGGGGTCCAGGCTTCGGCTTCCGTCGCCGCCGAGCCGGTGATGCGCAGGCCCGCGTCTTCGGCCAGGGCGCGCGTCGACAGAATGCCGTCCCGCCGTTGGTCGAGGGCGTGGTTGTTGGCGAAGGTGACGACGTTCACCCCGGCGCTGGACAGGCCGCGCGCGAGATCGACGCCGGCGGAGAAGATCCAGTCACCGCGCTCAGGCCGCTTGGCCTGCGTCAGCGGCGTCTCGAGGTTGACGATCGCCCAGTCGGCCTGTCCGAGCGCGGGCGCCAAGGGCCGCAGCACGTGTGCCCAGCCGTCCGCTCCTGCCGCGCTGCGCCTCCGCGCTTGGTGTTTGAGCGCTTCGTGGGGAATGACGTCGCCGCCGAAGACGAGCCGCAGCGTCGCGCGCTGGGCGCCGCCGTCAGCCGCCAGCAGCGCGACCAGGAGAGCCTGCGCCACCACTTACTTCGCGTGTTGCCGGTAGTTCTGTCCGTGGTTGTTGAACCAGAGGTCGCCGACGTCTCGCGCCCCGGCCGTGTCGCTGTCCGCGTGGCAGGCCACGCCGACGTGCACCGCGAACTCGACTTCGGTGCCCGGAGAGACGCCGGCCAGGGAGAACCACCCGTTCATGACCGGGCAGGGCACGTCCGTCGACTTGAGGACATGCGACGTCGCCCAGCCGTCCGTGGTCCAGTGCAGCTCGATCCACGGCGTCGTCAGGCGGTGAAACCCGTGGTGGAGCCAGCCCCGCGCCTGCGCGTACGCGCGCAGCTCCGGCATGCCTTCGTGCACCAGGAAGTGCACCGCCGCCGTGCGCGGCACCTGCGTCTGCACCGGCCGCACGTAGCCGCGACTCAAGAAGTCGAGCCGGCTCTCCGGGTTCGGGAGGAACGGTGGGCGAGGGAGCGTGCCCGCGCTCGGGGTCGGTTCGTCCGGTGCCTTGACCATGGCGGGCACCATAGCGCCGCACACCGGGCGCGTGAATCTGGGCGAACGTCGAGGGTCTTGTCGGAGATCAGCCACGTCGGCGCCCGACTCGTCCGCCCGGCTCTGCGACGGCGGGTGCTCGGCGTGGAGGCCGCTTTGGCGCGCCGAAGACTCGCTCACCTTCCGTCGCGTGCTGGCCGTCGCCGCGCGCGCCGCCGCCGGCAGCCGCACCTGCCCGCGAACGAAGCGGCGGGTCGCCTCGGCGTCGCTCGAAGACAGCAGTCCGTGGGCTCCTCGAATGGCCGTGGTGGCCGCGGTCCAAGGCCAAACGCGCTCCCCCACCAGTGTCAGTTCGCCCGGTTAGCCACCGCCGGACGTCGTCGGTTAACCCAACGGCCCCGCTTGGTGTCACCGTGTCAGCCATGGAAGCCAGGCCCGCGCTCGAGCTGGTCCGCCCCGCGCCGCGCACCGACGCGCAGCTGCTGCGAGCGTTCTTCGCCGGCGAAGAGCGGGCCTTCACCGAGCTGGTCGAACGGCACTACCGCGCGGTGGCCACGGTGCTCCGCCGCTCTGCGCGCTCGCCGGCCGACGCCGAGGACCTGGCCCAGCGGGCCTTCGTGAAGCTGCTCGAGGTGACGCGCCGGCGCGGCGCCATCGCCGACGACGTGCCGGTGCGCGCTTGGCTGCTGCGGGTGGCGATGAACCTGGGCAAGAACCACGAGCGCGATGAAGCCCGACACCACCGGGCGCACCTCCTCGTCGTCCCGGCGACGACCGCCGAAGGCCCACGCCCCGACGTGTCCCTCGCCGCCGCCGAGCGCCGCGCCGCCGTACAGCGCGCCGTCAGCCGGCTGCCCAAGCGGCAGCGCGAAGTCTTTACCCTGCGCGTCGACCTGGGCGCGCCGTTCGCCGAGGTCGCCCAGGTCCTCGGCATCACCGAGAACAACGCGAAGGTCCACTTTCACCACGCCGTGCAGCGCCTCAAGGCGCTCGTCGTCCAAGCCACCGGAGACCTGCCATGACCCCCGCCGCGCCGCGCTGTGACGACGTGCAGCTCAAGCTCAGCTGCGAAGACGCGTTGAGCGCCGCCGAGACCAGCCACCTCGACGGCTGTCCTTCGTGCGCCGCGCACGCCCGCGCGCTCCCGCACCTGCTCGACGCCGCCCGGCT
>JALHOS010000574.1 GCA_022842905.1 Myxococcaceae bacterium
TGCGGACCGCGACGGTGCGGGTCATCAGCGCCACTCAGCCGGCGCGGCTGGTCAGCGTGAGCCCGGCCATGGCCACCGGCGCGCCGGGCGCGAACGTGCGGCTGTCGATTGGGCTCGATTTCCCGGCACCGACCGCGCTCACCGCGAACGTGGCGCTGTCTCCGGCGATGGGCTTCGGCACGGTCCCGACGTCGGTGACCATTCCGCAGGACACCATGGGCGCGTCGTTCGACGTGACGCTCGCGGGCACGGCCATGGGCATGGGCACCGTCACGGTGACGCTCGGCGCGGACACTCGCATGGTGTTGGTGACGGCGGCGATCGCACCTACGGCGGGGTCGGTCGTCATCTCCGAGTTCGCGGTGGCTGGCGCTGGCGGCGCGTCGGACGAGTTCATCGAGCTGTACAACCCGCTCACGCAGGCCGTCGACGTGAGCGGCTGGCGCGTGCAGTACAAGAGCGAGACGGGGGCGAGCTGGTCGACGAAGGCGACGCTCGCCGCGAACGTGTCGCTGCCCCCGGGCGGGTACTACTTGATCGGCACGGCGACCTCGCAGGGGACCGCCGCGAAGGACCTCACCCTCGCGCTCGACTTCGCGGGCGCCGCGGGCCACGTGCGCCTCATCGACAACCGCGACGTCGAGCAGGACAAGGTCGGCTACGGCGGCATGGCGAACTCGCCTGAAGGCATGCGGATCCCCACGGTGCACGGGAGCGGCGGGTCGTTCGAGCGCAAGGCGAGCGCCGGCTCCACGGCAACCTCCATGGCGGCGGGCGGCGCCGACGAGCGTGCGGGCAACGGGCACGACACGAACGACAACGCGGCGGACTTCGTGCTGCGGCAGGCGCGGGATCCACAAGGCTCGTCGAGCCCGACCGAGCCGTAAGCGTCGGACCGGGGCAGTGCCCTGGCGGCTGAGCGCGGGCGCGTGGGGGCGTTGCTCCTGATGCGGGCCGTGGTTGTCCTCGTCGGCCGGTGACGACCGGCCTGCCGGCGCCTTGGAGGTCGCACCGACCGGCCGAGCGTTGCCAGGAAACTGGCGCGTGCGCTCCTCGTGAAGTGAGCCAATGTGAGGTGTTGCACCTGCGCCGGCTGGGCATCGTCGCGGCATGCACAGACTCGTTCCGCCGCTGTTGTTCGTCGTGGTCTTGACCGCCTGCCCCGGGCCCGGCCCTGGCGAAGGGCCACTGGACGCGGCCGTCGCGCTCAGCGACGCCGGCGTCGACGCAGGGTCGTCAGGCCCTGACGCCTCGACGGTGGCGCCGGACGCGGGGATCGACGCGGGCGTCGACGCCGGCCCCATGCTCCCGCGCGTCAGCTGGCGCGCGTGCCCCCTCAAGACGTCGGGCCTGGGCGGGCCGGCGGCCGAGTGCGCCGTGCTGCTCACGCCGCTGCGGGCGAGCGAGCCCGGGGGCGACGTCATCGAGTACTTCGTCAAGCGCTACCGCCCGCCAGGGGGTCGTGGGCTGCGCGCCGTGTGGATGTTGCAGGGAGGGCCTGGCGCGTCGGGCTTGGTGTTCGAAACGCTCGCCGAGCAAATGGGCACCCGCTTCCCCGACGTCGACTATTACTTCCCGGACCACCGCGGCACGGGCCGCTCCACGCGGCTGGGCTGCCCCGCGCAGGAAGCCGAGAGCAGCGAGGGTGGCATCTACATCACCGCCGCCGAGTGGCCCGCCTGCCGCGCGTCGGTGCAGTCGGGCATGGGGCCGGCGCTGTCGGCCTTCACCACGACGAACGCGGCGAACGACGTGGGGCTGGCGATCGCCGCGACGCGGCAGCCTTACCAGGGCGTCTTCGTGTTCGGCATCTCGTACGGGACGTACCTGGCCATGCGCTACCTGCAGCTCTTCCCGACGCAGGCCGACGGCGTGGTGCTCGACTCGATCGCCGGGCCGGGCAGCAGCCTCTACCGCCAAGACGAAGACGCGAACGAAGCCGCCCGCGACTACTTCGCGGCCTGCGCGAGAGATTCCGTCTGCGGGGCGAAGCTCGGCGTGGATCCGTGGGCGAAGGCGCAGTCACTCTTCGCCAGGCTCAAGACCGGCCACTGCGCGGCGATCGCCCTGCCCGACGCGCCGACGCACGTCGTCTTCCGGCGCGCCTTCGGCAGCTTGTTGATGGACCCCGCCCTGCGCGGCTACGTGGCGCCGATCGTCCACCGCGCCGACCGTTGCTCGGCGGACGACGTCGCGGCGCTCACCGTGCTCATGGGACAGCTCACGCAGCAGCCGCTCAGCCCGCCGGACGAACACCGCCTGTGGGGCTGGGTGCTCAGCCAGAACATTCTCCACTCGGAGATGGGGGAGTCCCCGCGGCCGACCGCGGCGCAGCTCGCGGCCATTCGAGAAGCGGCGGTCGCCTCGCGCGACGTCACCGAGGGCTTCGAAATGAACCTCGACTGGCCGGTGTACGCCGCGGACCCCTTCGTCGGGCGCTGGCCGGACACTGCGACGCCGGTGCTCATGCTGCAAGGCGGGCTCGACCCCGCCACGCTCTTGCGCAAGGCGCGGGCGGCGCAGGCGCACTTTCAGCGGTCGCACCAGACCTGGGTCGAAGTGCCGACCGCCACGCACACCGTCATCGCGTCGTCGCCGTACGTGAACGCCGTCGGCGAGCGCCGCTCCTGCGGCACGGCCATGCTCATGGCCTTCGTCGAGAACCCGACCGCCACCGTCGACACTTCCTGCGTGGCGGCGGTGCAGGGCATCGACTGGACGCTGCCCAACACCAACTACAACCTCGCGCTGTTCGGTCGCCGTGACGCGTGGGAGTAGGCGCGCCAGGCCATCTCCTTGGAAGTGAGCTTGCTAGCGTGGGCGCCGTGTTCGACGGCTCCATGGGCGATCGCGCGTTGGCGGTCACGGAGGTGCTCCGCGAGCTGG
Source organism: Myxococcaceae bacterium (assembly GCA_022842905.1). Lineage (GTDB taxonomy): Bacteria > Myxococcota > Myxococcia > Myxococcales > Myxococcaceae > JALHOS01. The sequence goes on from JALHOS010000574.1 coordinate 2,887, forward strand.
CGCCAGGCGCCTGCGTCACGGTGCACGGCGCGCCCGGCGTCGGGAAGAGCAGCGTCGCGCGCGAAGTGTGCGCGCGGCTGCGGGCGGCGCAGCGTCGGGTGGTCGTCCTCGAGCTGCCCACCCGGCTCTCGCGGTCCGAGCAGCTGATTCACCTGGGCGCGGCGGTGGGCACGGCCGTTCGCCTGGACGAGCCGGCGGCGTGGTTTGGGGCCGTGAGCCGAAGCCTCGAGGCGGTGCCGACCGTGCTGTGCCTCGACGGCCCGGGCACCGTGGAGCTCTCCGCGTTGGTGCACGAGCTGCTCGACGCCTGCCCCAGGCTCAGCGTCGTCCTCTGTGCCTGGCACTTGCTCGGCGGGCCGCGGGAGGTGGGCGTGCGGCTCGAGCCGTTGTCGGCCGCGGACAGCGCGCGGCTGCTGAGCCGGCTGTGCCTGTCCTTCCACTCCCACGCTCCGCCGCCCGAGTTGGTCGCGTCGCTGGGCGGGCTGCCGCTCGCGATCGAGCTGGTGGCAGCCCAGGTGCGCGCGCTGGGGCTCCGCGTCGTCATGGCGCAGGCTCCTCCAGCGCGGTCCGGGCAGGCGCTCGAGCGCTCCATCGAAGCAGCGGTGGCCTGCTTGCCCGCCGGCGGGGCGGAGGATCTGCTCCGGCTGTCGGTGTTCTGCGGGGCGTTCGAAGGAACGGTCGCGGCGCGGGTGCTGCCGGGCGCGCACCCGCTGGAGCGGCTGGCGTTGCTCGTCGAGCGGGCCCTCGTCCATTCCGCCGGTGAAGACGGCTCCTTTCACGTGCTGGACGGCATTCGCAGCTACGCGCTGCGCGTCGCGCCGCCCGAGCTGCTCGAGGACGCGTGGCGGGCCCACTGCGCGGAGTTCGCCACGCCGACGCACGTGCGCCCGGTCACCGCGCAGGGGCTGGCGGC
>JALHOS010000575.1 GCA_022842905.1 Myxococcaceae bacterium
CGCCCGCACCACCGGCTCCACCCGCCCCGCCGTCGCGCACACCCGAGTCGAGCGTCCCGGCATCAGCAGTACCGGCGTCTCCGGCGCACCGGCCTTGGCCGCAGACGTCTCCAGTCGTCAGCGCGTCGAAGTCGTCACAGCTCAGACCGTCATTGGCAGCCGGGCCAGTGCAGGCGCCTGCCTGGCACGTTCCCACCGGGTGGCAGGCGACGCCCACCACGCAGGCTTGGCCGCCATCGAGCGCGCTCGGAGCCGCACAGGCACCTGACCGGCACGTGCCCGGCGCTGTGCACGAGTCGCCGTCGTCGCACGCCAGGCCGTCGGCTCCGGCGGGCGCGCCCACGCAGGTGTCGGCCACGCACGTCCCGCTTCCCTTGCACTCCCGAGGGTCCTCACACGCGGCCCCATTGCCGAGCTCTCGCCCACAGGACGGCACGCGCACGACGTCCACCGGCATGCTGCTCTGTCCGGCCACCGTCACCACTGCCGGGAGCGTCCCCGGCGAGCCTTCAGCCAGTCGGCAAGCCACCGCGTCATCGCGGGAACCGAGCACCACACACGGGACGCCGCCCACCGTCACCGTCGGTGACGTCGTGAAGTTGTGCCCGCGCAGCCACAGCGTCGTCCCCCGCGTCGAGACCTTGGGCGGCCAGACTGCGCTGATCGCCGGCGGCTCATAGCCATACGGGAAGCTCATCGCCGCCACGCCACCGACCGACACCAGCAGCCCGACGTTGGCTCCCGCGCCCGGCGGCGCCGTGCACAGAATCTGCCCGTCGGTCTGGGTGGTCACCGAGCACGGGGCCCCGCCGATCATGACCTGCCCGTTCATGGTGCCGAAGCTCGCACCCCGAATCGTCAGCGTCACGCCGCCCGCCGTGGGCGCGCGCGACGGCGTGACCGACTGCACGGACGGGCCGAGGTACGTGTACTGCGCCGCGTTCGCCGCCTGGCCTCCCACGGTGGCCGACACCGACACCGTGCCTTGCCCCGGCGGGACCACGCAGCGGATCTCTCCCTGGCTCTGAGCCCCCGACAGGGGACAGGTCTGCCCGCCGACGCGCACGCTCGTGCGCGAGCCGTCGCCGAAGTTCGCGCCGGTCAGGGTAATCAGCTCCGCGCCGCGGGTGCTGACCGCCGGGCCCACGTTCATCACCGACGGTGGCGCCCAGGTGAGCTGGCCGGTCGCAGTGACGTTGCCCACCGTCACGTCCACGGGGACCGTGCCGCCCGCGCCGCTGGGCGCCGTGCAGATGACCTGGGTCTGGTCGGCGACGCTCACCGGGCAGGGCCGACCGTCGACCGTCACCGTCGGGCTCGAGCTGACACCAAAGTTCGACCCCTGAATCGTCAGCGGCACCCCGCCGGTCGTCGGCGGGTTGGCCGGCCCCACGCTCATGACCGTCGGTGCCGCGTACGAGAAGGCTCGGGATTCGGCGCGCTGACCGCCCACCAACGCAGTCACCAGCACGTCTCGGCCCACGCCCGCCGGCAGCGCGCACACCACCGAGCCGTGACCCCAGGACGTGACGGGGCAGAAGAACGAGCCCACCAACACCACCGGCGGCGAAAAAGGCGGGCCGAAGTTGGACCCGGTCAACGTGAGCGCCACGCCGCCAGCGGTCGGCCCAATGGCAGGCGTGATGAGCTGGATCGCCGGCGGCGCGAAGGAGACTTTGGGCGCCTGAAGGCCACTCCCGGCGGCCGAGGTCAGCAGCACCGGCAGGTCCCTGCCCACGCCCGGCGGGAGCGCGCAGGTGTACGTCGTGGGCGTCGCCGCTGCCCCAGTCTTCGCGCACACCACGCCCCCGACGGACACCGAGACGCTCGCGTGGTCGAGCCCCTGGCCAGTGAACGTGAGCGTCGCTCCCGTGGTGGGGACAGGGTTCGGAGTCACCCCGGAGATGCTCGGGCCGGGGCCCGTCACCCCGAAGACGTTGCTGACTCGCCCGGCGACCGACACCTGCACCCCGGCATTGCCGACGACCACTGGCGCCACGCAGGTCAGCGTGGTGTGCGCCGTCGTCACCGCGGCGCCACTGCACGCCTGGCCCCCGACGGTGATCGTCACCGCCGAAGCGTCGGCGCCGAAGTCTGAGCCCGTGAGGGTGATGACGGTGCCCGCGTCCACCAGGGTGCTCGGCACGACGGTGCTGATGCTGGGCGCCCGCCGCGGTGCGGGGATCGGGTTGCTCACCTGCCCGCCCACCACCGCGCGAATCACCACGTCATCGACGCCCGCCGGCGCGCTGACCACCAGGAGGGACTGCGCGGTCGACGTCGCCGCACCGTAGCTCCCGCCGTCCGTGCGCTCCGCCCGCGCAGCCGAGGAGTCCGCTCCGAAGTTCTGGCCCACGAGGGTCAGCGGTCCTCCCGCCGTCGGAACCGTGTCGGGCACCAGGTGGGTGACCCGCGGCGCTTCGAAGCTGAACGACGGACCCGACGCCGAGCGGCCGCCACTGGTGCGCAGCGTCGTCCGCAGCGCCGCGCCGACGCCCACCGGCAGAGCGCACACCACCTGGCCCGCGGACCAGCTCTGCACCGCGCAGCTCATCATCCCCACCGTCACCGTGCCCGCGTCACCGCCGAAGCGCTGCCCCGTCAGGGTGATGAGCCCTCCGGTGGTCGACAGCCGCGCGGGGGTCAGCGCTCCGACGTTCGGACCCGCACAGGCGGCGTCGAAGCCTGGGCAGCAGTCGCCGTAGAGGGTGCAGTTGAACTCGCAGGAGCAGCCGTACCCCGTGCGGCAGGTCCCGAGCGCGCCGGTGCAGCACGTGGCGCCGCAGGTCGACGGCAACGGTGCGTTGGGCAGAAAGAACCCGCAGATCGACGGGCTGCAATCGGTCTGGGCGGCTGCCGGCCGCACGCAGAGCGCGGCGGCGACAAAGAGGACGACTCGGGGCAGGGTTCGCGTCATAGGGCCCGCGAGCTTGACCCACGACATGGGACGGCGCACGCCCTTAAGTGGCGCGCGTGGAATCGCGACCGTCTGCCTTCTTGCCGTGGCTCGCTGGCGTGCTGGCGCTGGTGGCGTACGGCCTGACGCTCCACGGCGGGGTGGCGGGCGGCGACGCCGGAGAGCTCATGTCGGCGGCCTGCGCCGGAGGCGTGGCGCACCCGCCTGGGTACCCGCTCCACGGGCTGATTCTCAGAGCGGCGGGGCTCGTCCGGCTGGGCGACGTGGCGCAGCGGCACAACGCGACCTCCGCGCTCTGCGGTGCCGCCACCGTGGGGCTGCTGCTGGCGCTGGTGCGCCGCTGGACCGGGAGCGGCGCTGCTGGAGTCGTGAGCGCCGGGCTGTGGCTGGGGTGCGGGCTGGCGTGGCGCTACGCGACCACGACGGAGGTGTTCGCCTTGCACGGCCTGCTGGTCGCGTGCGCGGCTTGGGCGGCCACGCGGCTGGAGCGGCCGGCACCGACGGGACCGACGCTGGCGCTGGGGCTGGCGAGCGGGCTCGCGGTCACCCACCACCCGACGGCGCTCTTCGTCGTCGGACCACTCCTGGTGTGGTGCCGCGCAGTGCACCGCCCTCGGCTGGCACCGTTGGCGCTCGGAGCTGCGCTCGGCGCGACGCCGCTGCTGCTGCTGGTCCCGTGGAGCGCCGCCGACACTCCGTTCTCGTGGGGTGACGCGCGGACGCTCGAGGGCTTCTGGCTGCAGGTGACGCGAGGCGACTACGGCGTGCTGCGGCTGGCGGCGCGGGACGACGTGCGCGGCGAGCTGGGGCCGTGGCTGCGGGCGTTGGCACGCTTCGAATGGACGCAGCTGGGTGGCGCGGTGGTGGGGCTGGCGCT
>JALHOS010000576.1 GCA_022842905.1 Myxococcaceae bacterium
GGCGGCCAGGTGCCGCTCGCCGCCAACGACCAGCCCACCGTCCTGGTGCGCGCCGTCGACGCCGCGGGCAACACCAGCGCGGCGGTGGACGTGAAGGACATCGAGTGGGTCGCCACGCTCAACGGGAAGCTGGTGGGGAGCCTCCTGGAGAACCCCCACGGCGTGGAGAACCGACGGCGCTTCACGACGGCGCTCCACCAGGCGTCGGCGGTGGAGGTCGGCCCCAATCCCCCTCGCGTCACCACCGGCCACCAGTGGCGCCGACCGACGACCCCGCCGAGCACGCGCAGCACCGCCATGGCCTTCGACGCGCGGAGGCAGGTCAGCGTGCTGTTCGGCGGCTTCGACTTCCCGCCCCGGCGCACCCTGTGGGAATGGAACGGGCGCTTCTGGGTGGATCGCACCCCCAGTGCGGGCGGCCCGTCGGGACGCTCGGGGCACTGCCTGACGTACGACGAGCGCCGCGGCCGCGTCGTCCTGTTCGGAGGCCGCACCGACACCGGCCTGAGTGACGAGCTGTGGGAATGGGACGGCGAAGCATGGGCGCAGCCGGCGCGCAGCGGGCCCTGGCCCCTCGGCGCCTCAGGCTGCGGGCTCACCTACGACTCGACGCGCCGCGAGGTGCTGCTGCTGGGCGGCACGACGCCGGCGGGCTCGTCGAGCCGGCAGCTGTGGGCCTGGGACGGGGCGCGGTGGACGGACCGCAGCCCCGCGGGGAGCAGCGCGCTGCCCGAGACCAACCGCACCTCCATGGCCTACGACGCCGCGCGCCGACGGCTGGTGGCGCAGTTCACCCTGTCCGGCGAGCTGTGGGAGTGGGACGGGGCGAGCTGGGCGCGACGGCCCTTCAGCACCGGGCCCGGCGCCCGCTCCGGGCCGGTCTTCGTCTACGACTCGGCCCGCCAGCGCGTCGTCGTCTACGGCGGACTGTCCAACCTGCTCGGCGGCTCCTCGTCGCTGTGGGAGTGGGACGGCAGCGCGTGGGTGGAGCGCACGCCGGTGGGCGCGCCCGGCCTCGCCGCGGAAATGGGCGGCGCGTACGACTCGGTACGCCAGCGCGTCGTCATCTTCGGCAATGGCGGCGGGGCGACGTCGACGTTCGAGTGGAACGGCGCCAGCGGAAGCTGGGACACCTTCGACGCCAGCCCGGTGCCCGAGGAGCGTTGGGGCGCGGTGTTGGGCTTCGACCGCGGGCGCGGCCGAGCCGTGCTGCACGGCGGGGTCGGCTCGAACGGCGGCCTGGGCGACGTCTGGGAGTGGGACGGCGCGCGCTGGAGCGCCGCAGCGGCTCCACTGGGCCCCCGCTTCAACGCGGCCATGGCGTACGACGACGCGCGCGGACGCCTGCAGCTCTTCGGCGGAACGAGCGGCGCGACGTTCCAGTCCCTCAATGAGCTGTGGGAGCGACGTGATGCGGGCTGGGCCAACCGCACGGGGCTGGACGGCGGGCCGGCCCCCGCGCCGCTCGTCGCCATGGCCTCGGACACAGCGCGCGGCCGCACCGTCGTCGTGGCGCAAGGCCGGACGTGGGAGTTCGACGGCGCGAGCTGGCTGGCGGTGCCCGGCACGGCCCCGACGCTGCGGGCGGGGAACCTGGTCTTCGACGTGAGCCGCGCGCGCCTGGTGCTGGTCGGCGTGCCGAGCCCCCCCGCGCCGCGGCTGGACACCTGGGAATGGACCGGTGCTCAGTGGACCGCGCTGGCGGCCGACGCAGGGCTCGGCGCTCGGACCGAGTCGGCGGCCGTCTACGACGAAGGGCTGGGCCGAACCCTGGTCCTCGGCGGCCTCGACGGCCTGCGGGTGCACGACACGGTGCTGTCCTGGGACGGCGCGCGGTGGGAAACGCTGCCCGAGCGAATGCCGGCACGCTACGCGCACGCCGCCGCGTACGACTGGGGGCGGGGTGAGACGGTCGTCTTCGGAGGCCGACCGGACACGGCGACGACGTTGCTGTCGGACACCTGGCTGTACGGCCCTGAAGTGCCGTCGCAGTCGGCCACGGCGTTTCGTTTCGCGTTCGGCGCGGCCAGCGTCGAGGCCGGCCTCGAGGTGACTGAGGTGGCGCTGCGCGTCGTCGCCGGCGGGGACGCGATGGGCGCCGGTGGGCCGGTGAGCGGCGCTGCGCTCTGGCTGGGCGACGCGCGTCAGGCCTTCGAAGCCGCGAGCCGCAACGACGCGGGGGTGGCGACGCCCGCACCGCTCGAGCTGCGCGTGACCGACCCGTCACTGCTCGCGCTGCTCCCCGTGGGCAGTCGGAGGGACCTGTGGTTCGCCGTCACGCCGGTCGGGACGACTGGGCCGCGGACGCCGGCGGTGGTCCAAGCGCGCGAGGCCCGGCTCGTCGTCACGTACCGCCGGCCTTCGCCCTGAGGGGCCAGGCTCGCACGACGAAACAGCGCGACGGGCTGTGGGCCGCGTGGCTGCGCCGCCCGGGCGCCCCACCGACGCCCGCGTCGGCCGCTGCCTCGTCCAAGCCGCAGCCAACACGTGGGCCGCAACTGAACGGCGAGGCGCCTTACGTGTCGTAGGTCCAGTAACGACGGTCGGTGCGCCAGCCGGACTCCTTCTCGTAGAACAGCTCGTAGGTGTACGGCTGGTGCTCGGTGTCGGTCTTGGGCTTGGGGTGCGAGAGGGAAGCGGCGACGGCACGGCCCTGTTGGTCGACCTCGACCGCGCCGCGGAGCGTGTACTTCGCGCCGTCGATGACTGCCGTCACCGTCATTCCAACGGCCGACGTCGGGACCTCGGCGCGGCGGTTGGGAGCGCCGTAGCCCCAGCCCCCCGAGGCCTGGACGAGCGCCGAAGGCTCGAGGTCCTTGCGATCGAGCTTCACGTCCAGCGAGTCGAGCGCCTTCCCACCCAGCTCCCGCACCAGCAGCGGGCCGACGGACTTCGCGACCGCCTGCATGCGCTCGGTCAGCGTCGCGACCGGGGCGGCCTGAAGCGGACTTCGGAAGCGCTCGACCGTTCGCTCGGCGAGCTTGCCGTCGTTGAGCGTCACAGCGACGCCGCCTGACTCACGCGTGCCCACCGTCTTGAGGAAGAGGCGCACCTGCTCGTACGGCTTCCCCTCGAGCGGGGTGACGAGCTCGATGCTGGCCTCGTCGAACTCCCGGCGCAGCCCGTCTTTCCCGACGACGGCGGCGCCTTCCATGACGATGCGGAACGCAGGCCCGTCGGGCTCGAGCCGGGGCGGCTTGCCGCGGACGATGGCGTCACCACCAGCCGCCGCCTCCAGCGCGCGATTCGCCATGGCGGTGGCCCGCGCGTGCAGCACGGCTTTGGAGACGTCGTAGGGCGAGGTCGTCAGAGGCTTGGTCGTCGCCGTGGGGGCCTTGCCCCGGGCGGCTGGCTTGTCGGCCGCGGCTCGGGTGCGGCGGGTGGACTGAGGAAGGGCGAGGGCTCGGGTCATGGGGCTTGGACGCTCCCTCGCGCCGTCGTCGGGCGCAAGCCACGCACAGCACCAGGCCGCCCCCGGGGCACGAGAAACGCCTTGCAAGCACGGGCGAGACGCGGCTGGCGCAGGCGCCGTTCACCGGGCGATCGCCCAGGCCGTGCCAGGTCTGCCCGAGGTGAACAGCGTTCCGGAAACGTTCACCTTCTTGACGCTTGCGAAGGTCGGCAGCGCGCCGCTCGTTCGACTCAGCTCCCCAGGCCTCGCAGCGCGACCCCCGCCCACCAAGCCCCGAGGCCGACGGACAGCGCGCCCACGACGCCCGCGAGCCGCGCTTCCCACCCGGGGCGGGCGGCGAGGCTCGCCAACGGACGGCCGAGCGCGGCGCT
>JALHOS010000577.1 GCA_022842905.1 Myxococcaceae bacterium
CACGCCGGGGAACACCGCCAGCATCAGCGCCGTCGCCCCGAAGATGCCCACCACCACCACCGTTGCGAGCGGCTGCTGCACCTCGCTGCCCGCACCGGTGTTCAGCGCCATGGGCAAGAAGCCCAGCGCGGCCACCGCCGCCGTCGTCAGCACCGCCCGCAGGCTGTGCGCCGCGCCGTGCCGCACCGCCACGTCCACCGGCTCCCCCGCCTCCAGCAGCCGCCGCACCTCACTCGTCATCACCACGCCGTTGAGCACCGCGACGCCGGCCAGCGCGATGAAGCCCACCGCCGCCGGCAGGCTGAAGTTCATGCCCCGCGCCACCAGCCCCAGCGCCCCACCGATGAGCGCCAGCGGCACCAGCACGAACACCGCGCCGGCCACACGCACCGAGCCGAACGTCAGCACCAGCATGCCCATGATGATGGCCAGGGCGATCGGCACGACCAACGCCAGCCGCTCCTGCGCGCGCTCCAGGTTCTCGAACTGCCCGCCCCACGTCACCGTGTAGCCAGGCGGCAGCGGCACGTCCCTCGCGACGGTGGCCTTCGCCTCGTCCACCCAGGACTTGAGGTCCCTCCCGCGCAGGTTCACCTCGACGCGCACCGTCCGCTCGAAGCCCTCGCGGCGCACCGTCGCCGGGCCCTCGGCGTCCTCGAGCTTCCCCAGCTCGTCCAGGCTGATGAGCTGGCCCGCGCGGTTCTCCACCACCAGGTCGCCCAGCCCGCCCTTGGAGCCGTCGGACGGCGTGGCGAGCAGCCGCACCTCGAAGCGCTTGGGGCCTTCGTAGACGACGCCCACCCTCGCCCCCACGCGCGCGGCCTCGAGCGTCTTGAACGCGTCTTCCAGCGCCACGCCGTAGCGGGCCAGCCGCTCGCGGTCCGGCACGAAGGTGAGGTTGGGCATGCCCAGCAGCCGCTCGATGCGCACGTCGCCCGAGCCGGTCACTCGGCGCACGACGTCGCCCACGGCGTTGGACTTCTCCACCAGCACGTCCAGGTCCGGCCCGTACACCTGAATCGCCACGTCCGCCCGGCTGCCGCTGATCAGCTCGTTGGTCCGGTCTTCGATGGGCTGCGAGACGGACACGAAGGTCCCCGCCACCTCCCCTTCGATGGCCGCCTTCACCTTCTCCGACAGCTCGTCGAGGCTGCGCGCGCTGGTCCACTCCGCCTCCGGCTTGAGGCGCACGAACATGTCGGTGTTGTCGTTCCCCACGGGGTCGAAGGCCAGCTCCGCCCGGCCGGTGAACGCGACCGCGGTGATGACTTCGGGGAAGCGGCGCAGCACGCGCTCGGCGGCCAGATCCAGCCGCTTGGCTTCCTCCAGGCCAATCGACGGCGCCCGACGAATGGTGACGACGATGTCACCTTCCTGAATGCGGGGGACGAAGTCGGCGCCCTTGGCCAGCAGCGCGGCCATGGACGCCACCAGCGCCACGGCGGACACGGCCAGCAGCGCCCACCGCGCCCGCATGAAGCGCGGGAGCAGCCCCTCGTACACGTGGCGCAGCGAGGCCAGCCACCTGGGCCCCTCGTCCTTCGGCGGCGGCATGAAGAGCGTCACCACGCCGGGGAAGAAGGCCACGCTGTAGACGAGCGCGCCGAACAGAGCGCAGGCCATGACCGTCGCCATGGGCCGGAACATCTTCCCTTCGACACCCTGGAGCGCCAGCAGCGGCAGGTACACGAGCATGATGATGGCCACGGAGAAGGCCACCGGTCGCGCCACCGGCGCCGCCGCGTCGACGTACGCCTGCGCCAGCGCCTGCCGGTCGCGGAACGCCTTGCCCGCGAGCGCCGCCACCAGCGCCTCGAGCACCACGATGGGGCCGTCCACCAGGAAGCCGAAGTCGATGGCGCCCAGGCTCATCAAGTCGCCGGTGACGCCGAACAGGTGCATGCCCAACACCGCGAACGTCATCGACGCGGGAATGCCCAGCACCACCGCCAGCGCGCCGCGCACCGTGCCGAGGAAGAAGGCGAGCACCACCAACACCACCAGCGCGCCTTCGAGCAGGTTCTTCGCCACCGTGGACAAGGTGGCCCCGACGAAGTCGCTGCGGTCATAGATGGTGTCGATGACGACGCCCGGCGGGAGCCCGGCCTGCACCTGCTCCAGCTTCGCCTTCACTGCCGCCGTCACCAGTCGGCTGTTCGCGCCCAGGAGCATCATCACCGTGCCGGTGACGACCTCGCCCTCACCGTCGCGCGTCGTCAGGCCGTAGCGCAGCGCGGGGCCCACCTTCACGTCGGCCAGCTGCCGAACGAGCACCGGCCCGCGCTCGTCGGTGCGCACCACCACGTGGGCGATGTCGTCTTCATTGAGGAGCCGCCCGTTGCCGCGCACCAACACGTTCTCCCCAGAACGCTCGACGTAGCCCGCGCCTACCGACGACGACGCCTGCTCGAGCGCGGCCTGGAGCTGAGAGAGCGTCACCCCGAAGGCCTTGAGCTTCGTGGGGCTCGTCACCACGTGGTACTGCTTGAGCTCTCCGCCCATGGTGTTGACTTCGATGACGCCGGGCACGCTGCGCAGCTTGGGCACCACGTCCCAGTCGAGCAGCGTGCGCAGCTGCATGGCCGTGTGGCCGGACTCGCTGCGCAGCACGAAGACGTAGATTTCACCCAGGCCCGTCGACACCGGGGCCAGCTGCGGCGCGGGCACGAAGGCGGGCAGGTCCTGGGCGACTTCGCGGAGCCGCTCGCTGACGAGCTGCCGGGCGAACCACACGTTCATCGCGTCGTCGAAGACCACCGTCACCGCCGACAGGCCCGGTCGGCTGACGCTGCGCAGTTCGGACAGCCGCGGCAGGCCGTTGAAGGCCAGCTCGAGCGGCGCCGTCACCATGCGCTCGACCTCGACGGGCGACAGGCCCGGTGCTTCCGTCATGACGGCCACCTGCACGGTGCTGACGTCGGGCATGGCGTCGACCGGCAGCTTCGACGCTGCCAGCGCACCCACGGTGAGGAGCACCACCAGCCCCCCAAGCACGCCGCCCCGGTAGCGGACGGACGCCTCGACGACGGCGCGCAACATCAGCGGAAGACCTCCGCCTTGAGCGCCAACAACCCGGTGGTGACGACCTCGTCCCCTTCGGTCAGCCCTTCGAGCACCGCCATGCTCGCGCCGTCCTCGGCGCCCACCTTCACGCGCTTGGGCTCGACGGCCAACGGCCCGCGCTTGACGAAGACGGTGGGCGCCCCGTCGATGCGCGTCACCGCCGCCTTGGGCACGGTCAGCGCGGTGGCACGCGGCCCGGTGGCCAGCACGGTGGCCGTCACCGACAGCCCGGCGCGCAGCCGCCCGTCGGGGTTGGCCAGCTCCACCCGCACGTGCCCGGCGCGCGTCTCGGGGTCGATGGATTCGGACACGTGCGCGATGGTGCCCTCGAGCGGGTGCTTGCGGTCCGACGGCACGTGCAGCTCGACGTGGTCCCCCACGCGCATGGCCGCCAGGTCTCGCTCGAAGACGGTCAGCTCCACCCACACCTGCGCGAGGTCGGCCACCACCAGCACCGTGTCCTTGGCCTCCACCATTTCCCCGCGACGGACCTTCTGCTCCACCACGTGCCCGGCGATGGGGCTGCGCAGCTTGAGCACGCCCAGCGGCCCGCCCACCTCGCCGCCCAGCGCCTCGACCGTGCGCTCGGCGGCCACCCGCTCCGCCGTCGCGGCTTCGACCGCCGCCAACGCGAACTGCGCGTCGCGCTCGGCGCTGATGCGGGCCTGCGCCAGCTTCTGCTCGCGCTCGGCGTCCAGCTTGGCCACCTGCTCCCTG
>JALHOS010000578.1:0-496 GCA_022842905.1 Myxococcaceae bacterium
GCTCTGCCATGGTCGTTTTCTCCAGCGGCGGGTGTTCAGGGGCGGCGGCGCCTGCCCGGCCCCGGGCGACGCGCGATCGGCGGCACCATAGACACGTTTCCCAGGCCGTCAAAGCTCTCCTGCCCGTCACGTCGCGCAGGCTTGACGGCTTGACCGGGCCGGCCGACCTGATCACTGTCACGTGCCCGGCCGACACGCAGGCACGCTGTCGAAGGCACGCTCATCGGCCATTCAGGTGACCTCGGCGAAACAGGCTGGCTGCGTTGGAGATTTGGCGGCCATGATGCGGCAATACGAGCTCGTCGAGCGCGTGCTCGCGTACGACAAGACGGCGGACGAGGCCCTTCTCAACCGCGCGTATGTCTATGCCATGAAGGCCCACAGCAACCAGAAGCGGGCTTCCGGAGATCCCTATTTCTCCCATCCGCTCGAGGTTGCTGCGATCCTGACCGACCTGAAGCTCGACGATGCGACGATCGCCACCGCCCTGCTTCAC
>JALHOS010000578.1:506-3778 GCA_022842905.1 Myxococcaceae bacterium
GAGGATACCGACTCGACGCGGGCCGAAATCGATCAGATGTTCGGCGCGGAGATCGGCACGCTGGTCGACGGGCTGACCAAGATCAAGAAGCTCGACCTCGTCTCCAAGCGCGCCGAGCAGGCGGAGAACTTCCGCAAGCTGCTGATCGCCATTTCGAGCGATATTCGCGTGCTGCTGGTCAAGCTCGCCGACCGCCTGCACAACATGCGCACGCTCGAGCACATGAAGCCGGGCAGCCGCGAACGCATCAGCCAGGAAACACTCGACATCTATGCGCCGCTCGCCGGCCGCATGGGCATGCAGCACCTGCGCGAGGAGCTGGAGGATCTGGCGTTCCGCTGGCTCTACCCCGATGCCTACAAGGCGCTGCACGAAAAGCTCGTCGTCCTCGCCAGCCGCAACAAGGGACTGGTCAACGCCATCGACGCAGCCCTGGGCCAACGCCTGGCGGAAGCCGGCATCGTGGCCGAGATCGAGGGCCGGGAGAAGACGCCTTACTCGATCTGGCGCAAGATCACGACCAAGCACATCAGTCTGGAACAACTCTCCGACATCTATGCCTTTCGCGTGATGACCGACAGCACGGAGGACTGCTATCGCGCGCTGGGCGTCGTTCACACCGCGTGGAACGCCGTGCCGGGTCGCTTCAAGGACTACATTTCGACCCCGAAGCAGAACAGCTACCGCTCGATCCACACGACCATCGTGGGGCCGCGTCACCAGCGCGTCGAGCTGCAGATCCGCACGCGAGAGATGCACGAGATCGCGGAGTATGGCGTTGCCGCCCACTCGAGCTACAAGGAAGCCACATACGCCAACGGCGCGCCGGCCCCGGCCGATGCGCGCGAGGTCGGACCGTACGTCTGGTTGCGCCGCCTCGTCGAGACCCTGCTCGAAGGCCAGAACCCGGAGGAGTTCCTCGAGCACACCAAGCTCGAGCTGTTCCACGACCAGGTGTTCTGCTTCACGCCGAAGGGACGCCTGATCGCCTTGCCGCGCGGCGCAACGGTGATCGACTTCGCCTATGCCGTACACACGGACATCGGCAACTCGGCATCGGGCACGCTCATCAACGGCCGCCATTCGCCGTTGACGACCGCTTTGCGCAACGGCGACGAGGTGCAGGTGCTGACCGCGAAAGGACAGACGACACCGCCGGCCGCCTGGGAGAAGGTGGCAATGACCGGCCGCGCGCGGGCCGCCATCCGCCGTGCCACCCGTGATGCGAGCCGCCGCCAGTACAGTGAGCTCGGCCGCCGCCTGCTGGCCAGCCGCTTCGAGCGCGCCGGCGTCGACTACGCAGACGAGAAGGTCAAGCGCGTGGTCGCCCGGCTCGCCCACAAGACGCTGGAAGATGTGCTCGCCGCCGTCGGACGGGGCGAGCTGCCCGCCAACGACGTCGTGCGCGCGGTCGCTCCTGGAGCCGTCGACAAGCTCGAGGGCCCGCCGACGGTGACGCACCGTCCGAAGAACCGCCATGACCACGGCCAAGGTCAGGACGGCTGGTTCAACCTGGGCAAGAAGCTCAGCCTCAAGTTCCGTCTGCCGGGCGGCGGCGCGCAACCGGGGGAAGCCCCGGTGGCGGCAGCCGAGGGGCCTGCCAACGGCGGCGTCCTGGGGGTGCCGATCCGTGGCGCTCGCAGCGACTTCCCCGTGAAGTTCGAGGATGGCGGCGCGGTGCCGGGCGACCGCATCGTCGGCGTGCTGGTGCCCGGCGAAGGCATCCGCGTCCACCAGATCCACTCGCCGCGCCTGGCCGAGTTCGAGCATGCCGACTGGATCGACGTCACCTGGGACATCGACCCGGACCGGCCCGATCGCTATCCCTCCAAGATCGCCGTGACGTGCGTGAACGAGCCCGGTACGCTCGCTCAGATCGCCCAGGTCATCGGGGAGGCCGAGGGCAATATCGACAGCCTGCGCATGACCCAGCGTGCGGCCGACTTCACCACCATGGCCATCGACGTCGAGGTCTGGGATCTCGCCCACCTCAACCGCATCATGGCGGGCCTCAGGGGGAAAGCTGTGGTGAGCAAGGTGGAGCGGCTGTTCGAGTAGCCCGACCTACCGCTCCGGTGGGAACGCAAGCGAGGCCGGAGTTGCCCGCGGCCTCGCCATGAAGACAATAACAAACTGCCTCGGGACTCAGCCCTTGGTCGCTTCCCACTTGGTCTCGGCGGAGCCCGACTTGGAGATGCCTGAAATCTTGCCGTCGGCAACGGTGCCCGTGTACTGAACGCCGCCGGCAGTGAAGGTGATCTTGTCACCGCTCAGGCGGCCCGTGATGGGCGCAACGACGTTTCCGTTCGTCACGGTTCCGCTCAGCATCTGGTAGGTCTGCTTGAAGGCGATCTGGCCCGCGCTCGACTTCCAGGCGCCGTCCACCTTGGCAGGCACCACCCAGTAGTAGCCGCGGCAGTAGGACGAGCAGCCCTCCTTCACCTCGAGCTTCTCGTCCGCTTCCCAATCGCCCATGTCGAACGTGTTGGACGCGACGCGCGTGCCCGGCTTCATATTGAGGATGATGGGCCGCAGGCGCAGGTTGAGGTCGGTCAGCAGGAACATCGTCACGACGGTGGCGCTCGAGAAATCAGTCTGGAAGATGTCACCCTGCACGAAGGTCGCCTTGTCGGCGACACCCTCCTTCTCGGCGTTGCGCTTCGAAAGCGCCACCATATCGGGATTGTACTCGATGCCGAGCGATTTGGCGCCACGCTTGGCCGCCTGCACCACCGTGCGACCGTCTCCTGATCCGAGATCGACGACGAAATCCTTCGGGGTGACCTGTGCCGCGTCGAGCATGCGGTTGACCAGCGCGAGCGACGTCGGCACCCAGATCACGTCCTTGCCGGACTGGCCGACCTGTGGCTCGAACTCCTTGGCCGGCTGCTGCGCCTGACCGGCTCCGACGACGACGACGAGGGCAATGCCCGTAGCCGCGAGCGACCTGCCGAGGTAGTGCTTGAAACTCATACCTTCCTCCAACTGAAACGGCCGCTCCGCCGGACGGATTGGCCTGATAGAGCCGTCGCGTCGCCTGAAGCGCAGCGTGCATCCGGCAAACTGAGGATCTATACGGCCTGTTCCTGCGCGGCGCCACTGTGCCTGCGGTGCTATTGACGGAGCTGAAATCACAGCTGCGTGAGCGCGGCCGGAACCGTCGCCTATCAGGAAGACGGTGAGCCGTCGTCCCCCCCAGTGCCGCTCCACATCACACCGTCATGGCCTGCAGGCGGCCGCCCACGGCTCATGTGATGCTTGATGTCACCTTG
>JALHOS010000579.1 GCA_022842905.1 Myxococcaceae bacterium
GCTCGGCGAAGCGGACGACCCGCTGTTCGCGGTGGCGCGACGGCCAGGAGCCGGTCCCAGGATCGTCAGCGTCGACGTGCAGGGCACCGAAGCGCTCGTGCCGACGGTGGCCGCGGTCGTCGCCAGGCCCGTGGACTACGGCGATCGCCGCGTGTGGATCGTCGGCGGCTTCGCGCTGGACACCCGCCGCGCCAAGGCCGTCGCCCAGGTGGCCCAGGCCCGCGTCGAGCTGTGGCGCGCCGGCAGCCGCATCGCCGCGCACGGGGCGGCGCCGACGATCGCCACGGTCAAGCGGGTCGCCCTGGCCGACGACGCGTCGGTGCTCGTGCTCGTCAGCCAGGACGACGTCGCCGCCACCCGCAGCCAGGTCTGGCGAGGCTTCGCCGCGCTCTTCGGGCTGGGGATCTTCGCAGCGATCCTCGCGAGCGTCTGGGTCAGTCGGCGGATCACCGGCCCGCTCGAAGCGCTGACGGACGCCGCGCGGAAGATCGGTCAAGGCCAGCCCGGCGCCCGCGTGCAGGCCCGCGCCGCCAGCCAAGAGCTCGCGGTGTTGATCGCCACCTTCGACCGCATGACCGACGACCTCAAGCTCGCGACGGATCGCCTCGTGGCCAGCGAGCGCATCGCCGCGTGGCAGGAGGTCGCCCGGCGGCTGGCCCATGAGATCAAGAACCCGCTGACGCCGATCCGCATGTCCCTCGAGACGCTGTCCGCCATGAGCCAGCGCGGCCAGCGGGACGATCGCTTTCACAAGCTCTTCGACGAGTCGGCCAAGGCCATGCTCGAGGAGGTCGACCGGCTCAAGCGCATCGTCGACGAGTTCAGCCACTTCGCGCGGCTGCCCAAGCCGGTGTTGGTCCGAATCGAGTTGGCCGAGCTGGTGCGAGGCGTGATGGCGCTCTACGGCGCGCACGACGGGATCCACTTCACCGTCGACGCGGCCCGGCCCGTGTGGGTCGACGGCGATCGCGATCAGCTCACGCAGGTGCTCGTCAACCTCGTGAAGAACGCGGAGGAAGCCATGAGCCAGCGCGCAGGCACCATCACGGTGGCCGTGAGCAGTCGGGAAGCCAGCGCGACGCTCGACGTCGCCGACCAAGGCCCCGGCGTCCCCCCGGAGCTTCGGGACCGCCTCTTCGAGCCCTACGTCACCAGCAAACCCGGCGGAACTGGGTTGGGCCTCGCGATCGCCCAGCGCATCGCCGCCGAACACGGCGGCCGCCTCGAGGTCCTTGACGCGCCATCGGGGGGAGCCCTGTTCCGCCTGTCGCTCCCGACTCAGGCGCCTGGGTCAGACCGTTAGCGTTTCGTCAACGCACGCGGTCCGTCGGCAGGTCGAACTCGACCGTCACGATGCCGTTGATCACCGTCGCCCGCCACGGAATCGGGTCCTGCGGCAGCGCCACCGTGCCACCCGCGCGACTCGGCGAAGTTGATGATTTTACGACGGTATTGTCGCCACGCGTCGGCGACGTACCGTCCGGCGCGGACTCCGACAATCCCTGCGCGGTCGAGCCCAGGCCGTCGACGTCGCCTGCGTCCGCGGCCGCGGGACCGCACCCGCTCACCGCCATCAACACCACGAAGAGAGCAACCACGCGCATGACGACTCCATTGTGCAAACGAAATGCCGACAGGTCATTCACCATTGGCCACCTCGCGAAGCATCGGCTCTGCGTTGACGATCTGGGACAGCCGGGAGCGCTTCATGCCCAAGAGCCGGGCCGCTTCGCTGATGTTGCCGCTCGCCTCGACGAGCGCCCGACGAATGCACTGCATGTCGATCTCGTGGCGCAGCTCCTTGAGGCTGATGCCACGGGCTCGGGCCAGCTCGTAGAAGTCGAGCGGACCGGGCGGCGCTGCCGCCTGCGGGAGCTCAACGGCCACCGAGGGAGCGGGCGCGGGCTTGCGCGGCGCGGCGGTGGGCGTGGGGGTCGGGCTGGTCGCTTCTCCCGCCAGCGCCCTGAACTCGGCGATGTGCAGGAACGCTTCGACGTCGATCGTGGGACCCTCGGCGAAGATGGCGGCGGCCTCGACGACGTTCTCGAACTCGCGCACGTTGCCGGGCCAAGAGTGCCGCGCCAGCAGCTCTAGGGCCGCGTCCGTCAGGCGGAGCGCCGGCTCCTGCCGCTCCTTGGCCCGCCGCTCGAGGAAGTGCCGCCCCAGCACCGGGAGATCTTCGGTGCGCTCGCGCAGCGGCGGCAGCACCAACATGACGCCCTTGAGCCGGTAGTAGAGGTCCGCGCGGAAGGCCCCCTGGGCAATGAGCGCCTCTAGATCGCGATTCGTCGCGCAGATCACGCGCACGTCGACCTTGATCGTCTTCGACCCACCGACGCGCTCGAACTCACGCTCTTGCAGCACGCGCAGCAACGCGACCTGCGCCTTGGGGCTGATGTCGCCGATCTCGTCGAGGAAGATCGTCCCGCCGTCGGCGACCTCGAAGCGGCCCTTGCGCTCCCGCACCGCCCCGGTGAACGCCCCCTTCTCGTGGCCGAACAGCTCGGACAGCAGCAGCTCTTCGACCATGGCAGCGCAGTTGACCTTGACCAACGGCATGTGCCGCCGCGGCGACAGCTGGTGCAGCGCTTCGGCGAGCAGCTCCTTGCCGGTCCCCGACTCACCTCGGATCAGCGCCGTGGCGTTCGACCGGCCGATCGGCTCGAGCTGCTTGGTGATGCGCCGGAGCGCGTCGGAGCTGCCGACCAGGCCTGAGCCGACGTCGACGCTGCTCGCCTTGAGCGCGGCCACGGCGCGCGGGTACCGCTGCTCCGGCTCGGCGGCCACGAGCACCTCGGCCCGTCGCGGCACGGCGAGGAACCCCTCGCGCTTCGTCGCGGGGACCTTCTGCACGAGCTGATCGAGCAGCCTCGCCGCGCGCACGAAGTCCGCCGCCGCGCCGGCGCTGTCGCCCCCGGCGGACTTGATGCGCCCCGTCAGGTACGCGAGCCGATACGGCGCCTCGAGCTCGGGAGCGCCCAACAGCGCGTCCTTCGCCCGCGTCAGCGCGCGCCCTGCGCCGAGCAGATCGCCCAAGCTCAGGCTGACCTCGGCCCGCACCAGCTCGAGCGCCAGGCACGCCCCGTGGGAGTTCGCCGCTCCGCGCTGCGCCGCCGAACGCCCCAGCTCGAGCTCGGCCTGCGCGCGCTCGCCACGCAGCAGGTGCGCGCGCGCCTTGAGCGCGGCGGCCTGGGCTGCGTGCACGTCGTTCCCCAGCCGCTCGTACCCCTGGCGGACACCCTCGAGGACGCCCAGCGCGCTCGTCGCCTCCTGCCGATCGAGGAGCAGCGCCCCGTACGTCAGCTGGGCCCCCAGCTCGCCGTACCCATCGCCGTGCAGGCGCGCGCGGCCGAGCGCAAAGTCGATCAGCTCCTGGCTTCGGGCGAAGTCGCCGAGCGTGAGGTGCACGCGCGCCAGGTTCGTCGCGAGCTGCGCCACGTTCCGATCCGACCCGAGCTGCGTCCAGCGAGCCAGCGCGCGTCCGAGCGCGTCGACGGCGTGCTCGAACTCGCCCGCGTCGGCGCTGGCGGAGCCCAGGTTCAGATCCGCGTAGGCGCGCAGCGCCGGCAGGCCTTGCGGGACCTGCTCCCAGCGCTCCATGGCCGCGTCCCGCGCGCCGGTGGCGAGCAGCGCCGCGCCAGCGTTCAGGTTCGCCGCCGCTTGCACCGCAGGCTCCGTCGCCGCAGCGCGGGCGCGCTCGAAGGCCGACAGGGCCTCAGCCGGCCGCCCGAGCCGGAGCAGCGCCTTGCCTTGGGCGAGCGCCACCT
>JALHOS010000580.1 GCA_022842905.1 Myxococcaceae bacterium
GCGGCTTCGCGGTCGCCACCCGCGGACCCCGCTGCGGCTCGACGGCGCGGTCTTCGGGGCGGTCCCGCAGCGCGACCCAGGTGATGAGCGTCACCACGGCCGTCGCGCCGAGCGTCAGCCCCACCAGCGGCACGACGCGGTCCAGGGGCCGAAGCGCGTTCGCGGTGATGCGCGTCTGCTCCGCCGGCGCCAGCGAGGTGGCGCTCTGCGCCACGGCTTCGAGGTTCGCCTCCGTCTCGAGGTGGGACCGGTTCCCAGCGGCGGCGTCGAGCGACGGCTTCGAGTCGCCGGAGCCGCTGTCCCCCGGACCGCTGTCCCCCGGGCCGGTGTCTCCGGGCCCCGTGTCGCCCGGCCCCGTGTCACCGGGGTGAGTGCGCGCGGCGGGGTGCCCCGGACCCGAGTCGTCGTCTGGCCGCGTGCTGCGCGCCGCCTCGCGCAGGCCGACCTCCCCGGTGGGCACCTCCTGGCTGAAGGCCGCTGCGGCTGGGGCGAAAGGGCGTGGCTTCACGTCGAGCGCGGCGGTCGCCTCTTCGAGCGCCAGCTTCGGCCCGCTGCGCGGCGGCGCGTAGGCCCCGTACTTGTCGGTGCGCGGCTTGGTCTCGGCCTGGCCCACGTCGCGGCGCAGCCGGGCGAGCGCCGCACGAACCGCCGCCGCCGTCGGCGGACGTTTGTGAGGCTGCTTCTCGAGCAGCCGGAGCACCAAGTCGTCGAGGGCCGCCGGGACGGAGCGCTCGACGACGGACGGCGGCTTGGCCGGCTCGCTCACCGCGCGCATCAGCACGTCCATGGCGGTGTTGGCCATGAAGGGCGGCTGCCCCGTCAGCAGCTCGTACAGCGTCACGCCGACGGCGTAGAGGTCCGTGCCCGGGCCCAGCGACTCGCCCCGAATCTGCTCCGGCGACATGTACTCCGGCGTGCCGATGAGCTGCATCGACGGCCGGTTGGCTTGCGGGTCCTTCGCGTCGAGCTTCTTGGCCAGGCCGAAGTCGAGCAGCTTGACGAAGCGGCTCCCGTCCGAGAGCCGCTGGAGGAAGACGTTGCTGGGCTTGAGGTCGCGGTGAATGACCCCCGCGGCGTGCGCGGCCGACAGCGCCCCGAGCACCTGATCCATGATCTCGAAGACCTCACGCAGCGGCAGCGCGCCGCGGCGGTCGACCAGCGCGTCGAGGGCCTCACCTTCGAGCAGCTCCATGACGAAGTAGGGCTGCCCGTCGTTGGTGAGGCCGTAGGTGGCCACGTCGACGATGTTGGGGTGGCGAATCGCGGCGACGGTGCGGGCTTCTTCGAGCAGGCGGGCGAGCTGCTTCTCGTCGTCCAGCAGCTCCGCCTTGAGCACCTTGATGGCCACGCCCTTGCCGAGCATCACCTGGGTGCCCCGGTAGACGATGCCCATGCCCCCTTCGCCCAGCTGCGCTTCGACGCGGTAGTCCCCCAGCTGGGCGCCGATCAGCTTGTGGCGCAGCACGGTGGGCTCGTTCCACGCATCGGTCCCGCCACGCTTACGACTGTCCGCCGACATGCAGTGCGTCGCACGCTAGCCCACCCTGGAACCCGCGCTGTCGGTCAGGTGGCCGGCCTGCAACCCACGAAGAGGCTTGGGCGGGCGTTTTCGCTTGGCGTCCGCCCGCAACCGGCGCCGCGGTCGTGGGTTGAAGAGCCCGAAGCCACGCGCACGGCCGGTGCGCGCGCTTCTCACTCGAACGAAGGGGAGTTGCCATGTCGCCACTGAAGACTTCGAAGGTTGCCGTCGTCGCCGTGTCCTTGAGCCTGAGCGCGTGCCAAGGCGCGCTGAGCCCGACCGAGCTCGCCGTCGACGAAGCGGCGGCCGCGCTGACGGTCGCCGAAGAGGGAAGCGAGCTGTCCGAAGAAGCCGCCGTCGCCGAAGGGCCAGCCGAGGGCGCGCTGGACGCCGACGAGCGCGCGGCGCTGCCGAGCGCAGAGGCCGCCCCGGGTGTCTGCGACTTCGAGGGGCGCCGAGCGCAGGTCCTGGCGCGGTACGACGCGAACGGGAACCAGCGGCTCGACCCGGCGGAGCGGCAGACGCTGCGCAGCGAGCTGGCACCGGGCGACCGGCTGCTCGCGCGCTTCGCTCTGCCCTTCCGCGCCCGCGCGCTGCCGCGGCTCCACTGGGTGTTCGACGCGGACTCGGACCGCCAGCTGTCCGACGACGAGCGCACGGCCCTCGTCGACGCGCTGGAGGCGCGCTGTGAGCGGGTGCGCGCCCGCGTGCTGGCCACGTTCGACGAGAACGGTGACGGCGCGCTGAACGACGCCGAGAAAGACGCCGCCCGGGCCGCGGCCCGCGCCCGCCTCGCCGCCGCCAGGAGCCAGCTGCTCGCCCGCTACGACGCCAACGCCAACGGCCAGCTCGACCCGGCCGAGCGCGCGCAGCTCAAGGCGGACCTCGAGGCGCGCTGGCAGGCGAAGCAGGGGCAGCTTCTGGCCCGGTACGACGTGAACGGCGACGGCCGGTTGAGCGCGCAGGAAGCCGCGCCGCTCAAGGCCGCCGTGGCCCAGCGCATCGCCGAGGGGCGCGAGCCCACGGAGTGAGCCTTCGCTGACCGCACGGAAGAGCCTGGCGCCGCGCACCCGAGCCTCTTGACGGTGCGCGGCGCCTTCGTGCGGGCGCGGCACTTGCGGCGAACAGGGCCTCGGGCAAGCTGCGCGCTCTTCGTGCTCTCGCTCACCCTCCTCCTCGGCGCTGCCCCGCCAGACGTCTGCCTCGTGACGCTCGACGGCACGGGCTCCCCCGAAGGCAAGGAGCTGGCGCGGCGGGTGGTGAAGAAGGTGCTCGGCGATTCGAACCTCTCGGTGCGCGCGGGGCCCGACGGGTGCAGCGATGCGAACGCCTGCGTGACGCGCGCGGCGCGGGCCATGGGCGCGGCCGTGGGGCTCGCCGTGACGGTCGTCTCGGTCGACGTGCGCGCCTTCGTCGACCTCGAAGCCCACGTCGCGCAGAGCGGCGCGACGCTCGGCACCGCCACCTTCGTCCAGGCGAACGGCAAGGAAACGGTGTCCGCCGAGCTGCTCGGCCTGGTCAAGCTGATTCGCGACGAGCTGGCCCGACAGCGCGCCGCGGCCCAGGCCATCGCGCCGCTCACCGCCTCGGACCGCGCAGCGGCTCCCGCCAGCCAGCCCGGCGCCACCCGCAGCCTCAAGCCGCGCACCCTCGTCAGCTGGGTCGTCACCGGGGGCCTGGCGCTGACGGCCGGGGCCTTCACCGCCGCGGGGCTCGTGGCCGAGGAAGAGCTCGAAGCGCAGCGCGACCGCAGCCCCAGCGGCTTTCGCTACCGCATCACCCGCGCGCACGCGGCCAGCCTGGTGGGCACCGTCAACCTGAGCTTCACCACCGCGTGGATCTCCGCGGTGCTGACGGTGCTGGGCATCGGCCTGAGCACGGCGCTGACGCTCCTGGACTTGAGCGAGCCATAGCCCGCGCGTTCCAGAGGCGCACAAACGCCCGCCGGCTGCTAAGCCGCCGCCCTCGAACGTGAAGGCGTACCTGCCAGTCGTCGCCGCCCTCGGCGTGTTGGGCCTGCTCCAGCTGGGGCTCGGCGGCTCGCCGTACTTCGTCTACCTGTCGTCGCTGGTGGGCGTGAACGTGCTGCTCGCCGTCTCCCTCAACATCATCAACGGGGTCACCGGGCAGTTCAGCATTGGCCATGCGGGCTTCATGGCGGTCGGCGCGTACGGCGCGGGGCTGGTGTCGCAGGCCTTGCACGAGCAGACGATTCCGTTCCTGCCCGAGCGCCTCGTC
>JALHOS010000581.1 GCA_022842905.1 Myxococcaceae bacterium
GAGGGCGAAGGCGTCTCGCTGCGGGGCCGGCGCGACGTGCGGCGTCGTCGGGTTCGCCCCGTAGCGCCGCGCCGCTTCCCACATGAGCCCGGCGTGCACGACTTCTTCGCTGACCGCCTGCACCGCTGCCTCGCGCAGGTGCCTCGGCGCGCCGAGCGCCTCGAGCTCACGGCCGAGCCGCAGGAACGCCGGCACCGACGCCGCTTCGAGGTGCGCGACGGCCGCCAGGAACGCGCCGACGTCGCTGTCCGCGCGGCCTTCGTCGGGGCACAGCCCTTCGGGCCGCCGGCCAATGGCGCAGTTCGGGTTGCCGTACTCGAGCACCACCTCGGCCAGCTGCTTCAGGGTCCCGTCGGGCTTCACCTCGAGCCGGTACTGCTTGAGCGCCGTGTTGGGCCCGCAGGTAGAGCCCTTGGTGCCGATGACCTCGAAGCCGCCCGCCGTCTTCTTCACCGCGCCGCGCGCCTTGTCCTGGCCGCAGGCCACCGAGTACCCCTCGCTCCAGGCGAGCAGCGCCGCTTCCTGCTCGGTGTCGATGGGGCCCAGGAACGCGCGCCAGGTCTCCTTCGTGTCCACCAGCCGCACCGTCGCGCCCTGCGTCGTCTTCAAGGTGAACTGCTCGCAGACTTGGAAGCACGTCTCGTAGAAGCTCCCGCTCTCCACGAGCGCGTCGAAGGCCGCGGTGCAGGCCGCCATGTCCGGCGCGCCGCCGCACTTGGTGCCCGTCGACGAGACGAGCGTCGCTGGGCTCGTGTCATTTTTCATGCGCCGCCGCAGCTCGGCGTAGGTGACGGACTCGGCGGGCATGATGCCGGTGAGCGCGAGCCCGCTGGTGCCACACGCCGGAGCGGTGAAGCCCGAGGTGTCCGCGCCGCAGCCCGCCAGGCCCACGGCCGAGGCGGCGACGGCCCTCGTCACGAGCGAGTTGAAGAGGTCCTTGAAGGAGCGCATGCGCCCATGTTGGCCCAGGCCAGGCGTCGGGGGAACTGGCGCGCGGTCCGGCCGCCGAGGTGCGCCTCGCCGAGGCCTCACGTCGGGGCGACGCGGAATAAGCGCGATGGGTCGTGCCGGTCCGAGCGGGAGGACGGCGATTCCTGGCGGCGCCGTGCCGCTGGGCCCACAGGTCGCGCGGACGTATGAGCCCCTCATGAGCGAGATTCCCCCGTGCCCAAAGTGCCAGTCGACCTACGCCTACGAAGACGGTCAGTTGCTCGTCTGCCCGGAGTGCGCGCACGAGTGGTCGCGGCACGCCCCGCCCGCCCCCGCAGCAGAGGAGCGCGCCGAGGAGGGCCTGGTGGTGCGCGACGCCAACGGAAACCGCCTGCAGGACGGCGACACCGTCGTCGTCGTGAAAGATCTCAAGGTCAAGGGCGCGCCCACGGCGCTCAAGGCCGGCACTCGGGTGAGGAACGTCCGACTGGTCGACGGCGACCACAACCTCGACTGCCGCATTGACGGCTTCGGCGCGATGGCGCTCAAGAGCGAGTTCGTCAAGAAGGCGTGAGCGGGCCCCTCGCCAGGCGCCCTCGGCGGCCGGCGCATGGTGCGGGTGAGCGAGCGAAGTCTGCTCGAGATGCCTCGAGTCCCGGCTCGGCACGTGGCCACGCGGGTCCCTCCCCGAGTCGGCAGCGGCCATGGGGCGGGCGCCGCAGCGTCCACGGCGTGCGCACCACGCGCAGGACCGCCGAGGCGCATCCTGCCTCCAGCACGGCCGACCGTCTTCGTCTGGCAGGACCCCGCGCTACGCAAGCTGGCCCTACCGCTGGAGCCGTGCCTGAACGTCGCGAGCCAGCCTCAGCGCTGCCGCACCACCATGACGGGGCAGGGCGCGTGGTGCACGACGCGGTCGCTGACGCTGCCGAGCAGCCACTTGGCCGCCTGGTTCATGCCGCGCGCGCCGATGACGATGAGGTCCGCGCCGAGCTTGTTGGCCACGCTGCAGATGGTGTCGGCGGGCACGCCCACCTCGACCCGCGCGTCCACGGTGAGGCTCGGGTGCTCGGCCGCCATGTCCTTGAGCTCCGCCTTCGCCTTCTCGATGTCCTGCGGCGTCTGCGGCGGCGCCGTCAGCACGTAGCCCGACAGCGGCCCGACCGGCAGCACGCTCGGTGGCTCGAGCACGAAGAGGAGGGTGGCTTTTCCGCGCACGTGCTCCGCCAAAGACAGTCCGTGGCGAGCGGCGAAGCGGGAGGTGGGGGAGCCGTCGACCGCGACGAGGATGTGCTGGAACATGAGACAGGTCAGCTGCGCGCTGCATGCCATGCCCCAAGGGCGCGAAGGCTCGACAGGCCCTCGCGCAGGGCTTGCGGGGACTTCGGTGCCCGTGCACGCGTTGCGTTCAACCCAACCGCCTCACCACAACGCGGGCTGGGCGCGCGTCGCGGGGACTCGCCTGGGGCTCGCTGCCTCGATGAGGCGCGCCAGCCGCAGCAACAGCGCCTCGTCATACGGGCGGCCCATGAGGTGAAAGCCCACAGGCAGGCCCGCGCCGTCGAAGCCACAGGGCACCGAGACGGCGGGGAAGCCGGTGAGGTTCGCCAGGCGAATGAAGCGCATGAGCTTGTCGACGACGGGCAGGTTGGACTCGCCCGCGGGCAGTGAGCGCTCCGGCACGGGCGGCGCGGTGCAGGCCGTCGTCGGGGTGGCGATGACGTCGCAGCTGTGGAGCTGGGCCAGACACTCGCGCGTGAGCCGAGCGCAGTGCCGCAGCGCGTGCACGTAGTCCTGCGCGCTGAAGTGCCCGCCGATGGCCAGGTTGACGCGCACGTCCGGCGCATAGACCGTCGAGTCTTGGGCGAGCTGCTCGGCGACGGCGGAGCGCATCTCACTCAAGATGAGAATCGAGTGCGCCCAGAGCGTCGCGTTGAGGTCCGGCGCGCTGAGCTCCACCACCGTCGCCCCGGCCTCGGTCAGCGTGCGCACGGCGTCCTTGCAGCGCGCCACCACGTCCGCATCGGCGTCCTCGAAGTACGGCCAGCACACGCCCACGCGCACGCCCTTGGCGTGGCCCAGCGCCGCGTCGGTGAGGTGCGGAGGCGGCTGGCTCCAGGTGACGGGGTCGTGCTCGTCCTTGCCGGCGAGCAGCTGGTAGGCCGCCGCGACGTCGGCCACCGTGGCGCCCAGCGGGCCGGCGTGGCCGACGGACCAGCACAGCGCGGGGACGCCATGCTCGCTGAAGCGGCCCCAGGTGCCCTTGAGGCCGACGACGCCGCACAGCGCCGCGGGGATTCGAATCGACCCTCCACCGTCGGCGCCGAGGGCCACCGGACAGAGGCCCGCGGCCACGACGGCGGCCGACGCGGACGAGCTCCCGCCGCACAGGTGCGCGCGGTTCCACGGGTTGCGCGCCGTGCCGTGGTGCGCGTTGAGCCCCGTCGTGGCGATGCCCAGCTCGTGCATGTTGGCTTTGCCCAGCACCACGGCGCCTGCGTCGACCAGGCGTTGCACCAAGGTGGCGTGGCGCGGGGCCGGCGTCGTGCGGACCTTCGTGCCCCACGTCGTCGGGACGCCCGCGACGTCGAACTCGTCCTTCACCACCACCGGGACGCCGTCCCACGGACCGAGCGGAGCGCCGCGCTGCCAGCGGGCCTGGCTGGCCTGCCCCGCCGCTTCGGCCAGCGCGTCGGTGCGCCGAATGAACCAGGCCATGCCGTGCGGCGGCTCGTCGAGCGCCTTCGCCGCGGCCAGCGCAGCGCGCGTGGTGTCGACGGGAGAGGCGCCTTGGCGGAAGTGGGCGTGCGC
>JALHOS010000582.1 GCA_022842905.1 Myxococcaceae bacterium
CGAACACCGTGCCCGTGGCGTCGGCGAACATGAGCTCCGCCTTCCACCACTTGCGGAGGATCTCGCGGAGCATGATCAGCGTGTGCAGGTTCTGGTAGCGGTCGTAGTCCATAGGGGTCTGTCCTGGAAATGGACGCTTGTAGTCCGGGTTCGTCCGAAAGTGCGACACAAACCCAACGAGCCAGGCTGTTACATCGGTGAGAATCGTGAGCACGCCGAGCGCGCCAGAGGTGAGCGGACGAGCCTTCTTGGGCGTGTTGCGGCACGTGAAGCAGACGGCCGGGGAAGCGGCGTTGGTCCGACTGATCGCGCAGGCGCCCGAAGCGACGCAGCGCGCGCTCTCGCAGCGCATTCCGCACACCGCGTGGTTCCCCTACACGGCGTTCTCGGGCCTGTTGTCGACGCTGGACGCGAACTTGAGCCGCGGCGATCCCGAGTTCACGAAGCGGCTGGGCGTGGTGGCGGGGCAGTCGGATCTGGGCACGGTGTTCCGCGTGTACGTGGCGCTGGCGAGCACCGAGCGGCTCATTCGCGGCTGCTCGCGCGTGTGGCCGTCGTACTACCGAGGCTGCGGTCAGATGGAGGCGATCGCCTGGGAGCCCGAGCGCACCGTGCTGCGGATCACCCACTTCCCGGCGATGTCGCCGCTCCACTGCCGGCTCATGGAAGGGTGGATGGTGACGGCCATGGACACGCTGGGCGCCCAGGTGCTGCCCGGTGCCAAGGAGACGGCCTGCATGGCGCGCGGCGCGGCGTTTCACGAGTTCACCTGCACCTGGAGGAAGAAGTAGCCGTGCGCATCGTCGCGGGCTCGGCGCGGGGGCGCGTGCTGGCGGCGCCCAAGGGCGCGGACACCATTCGGCCGACGTCGGATCGCGCGCGGGAGACGCTCTTCAACGTGCTCGGCCAGTGGTGTGACGGGCTGGTCGTGCTCGATCTGTTCGCCGGTACCGGCGCGCTGGGCCTCGAAGCGTTGTCCCGTGGCGCAGCGTTCTGCACGTTCGTCGATCGCGGCCGTGAGGCGCTGGAGCTGTGCCGCAAGAACATCGACGCGCTGAAGTTCGCCGACCGCTCGGAGCTGATCGCCAGCCCCGTCGATCGGGTCTGGCCCAGGCTCGTCGCCGAGCCTCGCCGCTTCGACTTGGTCTTCGCCGACCCGCCGTACGCGCTGGAGGCAGGGCTCGCGGTGCTCACGCAGGTCGGCGCGGTGCTTGCGCCCGGCGCGCGTGTGGTGATCGAGAGCGCGAAGACGGAAGAGCTCCCCGCCGAGGTCGGCGAGCTGGGGCTGATCGACGAGCGCGCGCTGGGCGACACGCGGCTGCGCACGTACCAGCGGCGCTGAAAGTTTGGGCTTTGCAGGGGCGGCGCCTTGGACGAAGGTGCCGCGCTCCATGCCCGTCGCCCTGTACCCGGGATCCTTCGACCCCCTCACCAACGGTCACCTGTCGCTGATTCAGCGCGGCTTGAAGATGTTCGATCGGCTCATCGTGGCGATCGCGGTGAACCCGAAGAAGAGCCCGCTGTTCTCGGTCGACGAGCGCAAGAAGCTGATCCTCGAAGCGGTGGCGAACGATCCGCGCGTCGAGGTCGACGACTTCAGCGGGCTCATGGTCGAGTACGCCAAGCGCCGAGGAATCGCCGTGGTGCTGCGCGGCCTGCGCGCCGTCAGCGACTTCGAATACGAGTTTCAGCTGGCGAACATGAACCGCAAGCTCAACCCGGCGCTCGAGACGGTGTTCATGATGACCGGCGAGGACTACTTCTACATTTCGTCGAACCTGGTCCGAGAGGTCGCCTCGCTGGGCGGCGACGTGACGGGCCTGGTGCCCACCAACGTCCTCGAGGGCCTCAAGACCAAGTACGCAGCCCCCAAGGGAACGCCCTAAGGAACCGGAAGAACCGCCATGACCCAGCTCGCCAAGCGCCTGAAGGCCGTCAAGCCGTCACCCACCTTGTCGCTCAACGCGAAGGCCAAGGCGCTCGCCGCCAAGGGCGCCGACGTCCTGTCCTTCGCCGCGGGTGAGCCCGACTTCGACACGCCGACGCACATCAAAGACGCGGCCAAGGCGGCGCTCGACGCGGGCTTCACCAAGTACACCGCTACCGGCGGGATCCCCGAGCTCAAGGCGGCGATCGTCGACAAGCTGAAGAAGGAGAACCAGCTGACCTTCACGCCGGAGCAGGTGGTGGTGACCGTCGGCGGGAAGCAGGCGCTCTACAACCTGTTCCAGGCGCTGTTGTCGCCGGGCGACGAGGTGATCATCCTCGCGCCGTACTGGGTCAGCTACCTCGACATGGTGCGGCTGGCCGACGGTGAGCCGGTGGTGATCGAGACGTCGGTGGAGAACGGCTGGGAGCCGGATCCGGCGGCGATCCGCAAGGCGCTGTCCCCGCGCACGCGCGCGATCATCATCAACAGCCCGTCGAACCCGAGCGGGGCGGTGCTCTCTCGGGCGGCGCTCGCCGGCATCGCCGACGCGATCAAGGGCAGCGACTGCCTGGTCGTCACCGACGACATCTACGAGCGGCTGCTCTACGTGCCCGGCGGCTTCTACAACATCGCCAACGTGGCCCCGGAGCTGGCGCCGCGCACCGTCGTCGTCAACGGCTTCTCGAAGGCGTACGCGATGACGGGCTGGCGGTTGGGCTACGCCGCGGGCCCGAAGGACGTCATCGCCGGCATGCAGATGGTGCAGGACCAGTCGACGTCGAACGCGAACTCGATCACCCAGAAGGCGGCGGTCGCGGCGCTGACCGGCCCGCAGGCGCCGCTGGACGCGATGGTGGCCGAGTTCACCAAGCGCGCGGCCATGATGACCGACGGGCTCAACCGGATCCCCGGGGTGAAGTGCCGCAAGCCCGAAGGCGCCTTCTATTGTTTCCCCGACGTGGGCGCGCTGATCGGCCGCAGCTACAAGGGGACGGCGGTGACCGGCTCGGTGAAGTTGTCGGAGATCCTCCTCGACGAGTTCTTGCTCGCGGCGGTGCCCGGCGAGCCGTTCGGCGCGGAAGGCTTCCTGCGCTTCAGCTTCGCCACCTCCCCGCAGATCATCGAGAAGGGCTTGGATCGCTTCGCGAAGCTCGTCGCAGCGCTGAGCTGAAGTGACGCCGCACACGCTCGCGGTCAGCCCAGTGCAAGTCCTGGCGCTCGCGGGCGTCGGGCTGTGGCTCGGGCGGCGGGTGCTCGTCGCGGTGCCGGCGCTGGACCGGCTCAACCTGCCCGCGTCGATCGTCGGTGGGCTCCTGCTGGCCGTGCTTCAGCTGGCCCTGCGCGGCCGGGTGCTGGACGTCGAGCACGACACCGCGCTGCGCGACGTGGCGATGCTGGTGTTCTTCACGACCGTGGGGTTCGGCGCGCGGCTGGGGCTGCTCAAGGCCGGCGGCAAGGACGTCGTGATCTTCCTGGGCTTGGCGACCTTCGGCGCGCTGGCGCAGAACGCGCTGGGCGTCGGGCTGAGCCAGGTGTTGGGGCTGCCCGCGCTCTTGGGCGTCGCCACCGGCAGCGTCGCGCTCACTGGAGGTCCGGCGACGGCGCTGGCCTTCGGCGCGGAGTTCGAGAAGGCCGGGGTCGCTGGCGCGGGCGCGGTGGGGCTCGCGGCCGCGGTGTTCGGCATCTCCATCGGCGGGTTCGCCGGGGGGCCTAACGCCCCCCGCATCATGCCCCCGCACGCCGGGAACGCCGTACCACCCCCGCCGCCCAAACCGCGCCCGCCGCTGGACCCCATA
>JALHOS010000583.1 GCA_022842905.1 Myxococcaceae bacterium
CGGCACCCGCTGGGCACCGACGAGCTGGGCCGGGACGTCGCCGCGCGCATCATCCACGGGACGCGCGTCAGCTTGCTCGTGGCGCTGGGCGCGGTGGGGCTCTCGCTGGTGCTGGGGCTGGTCGTGGGCGCGCTCGGGGGTGGCCTGGGGCGCTGGGGCGGGGCGCTCGTGACGAGGATCATCGAGGTGTTCTCGGTCTTCCCCACGTACTTTCTGTTGATCGCCGTGTTCGCGGTGCTGCGCCAAGCCAGCCCGCTCGTGGTGGCGCTGGTGCTGGCGCTCACCCGCTGGCCGGACACGGCGCGGCTGGTGCGCGCGGAGGTGCTCGCGCTGCGGCGCGCCGACTTCGTGCGCTCGGCCTGGGCCCAGGGCGCCTCGTGGCCGTGGATCCTGCGGCGGCACCTCATTCCCAACGCGATCCGCCCGGTGCTGGTGACCGCGGTGTTCGGCCTGTCGAGCGCCGTGCTCCTGGAGGCGTCGGTCACGTTCTTGGGCGTGGGCGTCGCGCCGCCGACGGCGAGCGGGGGGGAGCTGCTGCTCGAGGCGCACCGCAACCTGCTTCACCCCGGCGCGTGGTGGCTGGCGGTGTTCCCCGGCGCGGCCCTGGCGTACTGCGTCGTCGTCACGAACGCGGCCGGCGAGCGCCTGCGCCAGGCATTCGACGACCGACGTTGAACGGGTAGAGTGCCCACACGCATGGCTTCGATCCGTCTGGGGGAGCTCTTGGTGAAAGCCAAGATCATCACCGAAGTGCAGCTCAGGGCCGCGCTCGGCGAGCAGCAGAAGTGGGGCGGCAAGCTCGGCGAGATCCTCGTCCGCATGAACATGCTGACCGAGGACATGCTCGTGCGCGCCGTGTCCAAGCAGCTCAACGTGTCGTCGGTCGACGTCGATCAGCTCACCAGCGTCCCGCCGCACGTGCGCTCCAAGATCCCCGTCGATCTGGCGCGGGACCTGGGCGCGCTGCCGATTCAGCTCAAGGACGAAGGCCGCACGCTGGTCGTGGCCATGTCCGAACCGCAGAACGTCAAGCACGTGGACGCCATTCGCTCCGTCTGCCGGCTCAAGGTGCTGCCCCAGATCGCCGGGCGCCAGGCGATCGCCAAGGCGTTCGGGCGCATCTACGAGGCCGAGCTCAACGGCATGGAAGAGGCCGCCGAGGAGTTCAAGGTCGTCGACTCCCACGGCCACACGATCGTCAAGTCGATCGACTCGGTGAAGCCACCCCAGGCCTCCGCCGCGACCCCGGTCCCCGCGCGCGCCGAGCGGCCAGCGCCGGTCGCCCAGCGAGCTCCGTCGAGCCCCGCGCCGGCACGGCCGGTCGCCTCCATGGGACCGAACGCCGCGGTGCGCAACCCCACGGAGCTGCTGCGGGTGATCGAAGACGCGCAGCGCAAGGAAGTCGGCACGCTCAAGGCGCTGGTGGACATGCTGATTCAGAAGGGCGTGTTCACGCGTGAGGAGTACCTCGCGAAGGTCAAGCGGTAGCGCTGCCCATGACGAGCGCGACCAAGCGCAAGCTGGGGGAGATCCTGGTCGCCGCGGGAGCGATCAGCGAGGGCGAACTTTCGATGGCGCTGGCCAACCAGCCCGCAGACGCTCCGCTGCGCGTCGGTGAGATCCTCGTGCGGCAAGGCCGCATCACCGCCAAGCAGCTCGCCCGCGCCCTGTCCGTGCAGCACACGGTCCCGTACATGGACCTGCCGGACATTCCCCCGCCGGTGCTCGATCTCGTGCCGGTGCCGTTTCAGCGCAAACACCGGCTGGTGCCCTTTCGACTCGACGGCGAGCGGGTGTCCGTTGCCATGGCCGAGCCTGGCGACAAGGACGCGGTCAAGGCGCTGCGCGAGCTGCTGGGCCCGACCCGCCGCGTGGTGGTCTTCGTGACCGCGGGGGACGAGATCGACGCGGTGCACACGTCGCTGGGCGAGGACGTCGAGCTGACGGTGGACGACGTGGAGCCCCTCGCACCCGACAGCGCCAAGCTCGAGGAGCTCTTCGGCGATCTGGACTTGAACGACACGAGTGGCGCCCCGGCGCCCAGCCCACTCGCGCCGCCCCCCGCCGACGAGCCGGCCGACGCGCGGGAGGTGCTCGACGCCGCCGACCTGTTCAGCGGCGACGAAGCCGACGCCGTTCAGCCTCCGGCGCCGCCAGCCCCTAGCCCCTTCGCCCCGCCGCCCTTTGCGCCGGACCCGGTCGGCCCTCCTGCGCCCGCCGCCTCGGCGCTCCTCCCGTTCGATGATGCCGTCAGCCCTTCGGAGGACGCCCAGCAGCGCGCGGCCGAGGCGCTCGACGCGTTTCTGGGGTCCAGCGACACGCTCCTGACGCGCGGGGAGTGGACCGGACGGCTCGAGCAGCTGCCCGATCGCATGTTGTTGCTCGCGCTGACTCGGTTGCTCGTCGAGCGCGGCATCATTCGAGAGCAGGACCTGCTCGACCTGTTGGGGAAGCCGTGACCGCCCTGCTGTCGGCGCGGGCCCTCGAGGTCGTCGCCGGCGGCCGGCGGTTGGTGGGGCCCGCGGACCTCGACGTCGAGCCCGCCCAGGCGCACGTGGTGCTCGGCGAGTCGGGCAGCGGCAAGACGGTGCTGTTGCGCGCGCTGGTCGGGCTCGAGGCGCCCACGCTGTCGGTGCGCGGGCGCGTCGCTCGGTTGGGCGAGGACGTCGACTTGAGTCGGCGGCGTTCGTCGTTGGGTCGCACCGCCGTGTACCTCCCGCAGGAAGCGAGCGTCGCCCTCAACCCGGTTCGTCGCGTCGAAGCGCAGCTCGCGGAGACCTTGCGCCACGTCGGCTCCACGCGCACGCCGGGCCAGTTGCTCGAGCGTGTCGGCCTGGGCGATCCGCAGCTGCTGCGCCGCTTCCCGAGTCAGCTGTCCGGCGGGCAGGCGCAGCGTGTGCTCTTGGCCTTGGCGCTGGCCGCGGAGCCGCAGCTGCTGATCGCCGACGAACCGACGACCGCGCTCGATTCGCCGCACCGCGCCGCCGTGCTGACGACGTTCTCCGAGCTGGTCGCCTCGGGCGTCGCGGTGCTGCTCGTCACGCACGATCTCGACGCGGCCCAGGCGCTCGGGACGGGCGGCCGAGTCACGGTGCTGTTCGCCGGGGCGATCGTCGAAGACGGCCCGGGCGCGCAGGTGCTCCGACGGCCGCGACACCCGTACACGAAGCGGCTGCTCGAGCTGAAGCTCGGGCTGGGAACACCGACGCCCACGCTCTCGCCGGTGGACGGCCTGCCGCCGGCGGCGCAGGGGTGTGCGTACGCGCCGCGCTGCCCGAAGGCCCAGGCGCGCTGCGTGGCGGAAATGCCGAGCCTCGTGGACGGCGTCGCCTGCTTCTTTCCGGAGGTGGCGTGACGCTGGAGCTGCGCGGAGCCGGCGTGCGCCACGCGGCCCGCTGGACGTTGCGCGAGCTGAGCGTGGCGCTGCCGCCAGGGCGCTGCGTCGCGCTCTTGGGTGAGTCGGGGAGTGGGAAGTCCACGCTCGCCCGCGCTCTCGCCGGGCTGGACGAGCTGCAGGAAGGCACCCGGCTGCTCGACGGCGCGCCGATCACCCTGGCCACGCGCCGTGAGCGGCTGGCCTTCGCCGCGCAGGTGCAGTTCGTCTTTCAGGACGCGGTCGCCGCCCTCGATCCGAGCCGGACGGTGTTCGACTCGGTCGCCGAGCCGCTCGCGGTCCGCGGAATGGCGCCACGCGACGTCGAGCCTCGCGTCCACGCGGCGCTG
>JALHOS010000584.1 GCA_022842905.1 Myxococcaceae bacterium
GGCGCCTGCGTCGAGCGCGTCAGCCAGCGCGCCCAGCGCCCTTTGTGCGCTCGCCCGACCGGCGTCGTCGCAGGGCTCTGCCGCGACGGCCGGCAAGGCGAGGAGCCAAAGGAGCAGCGACGCAGCTGCCGGTCGGTTCAGGGGCATTTCCTCATTCGACAGCGCCCCGCGGGTGAGCGCTCAGGTCGAATCTGCCAACTCGCTAGGCACTCTTGCATTCTCAGAGCGCAAGCGACGCAGTGTGTAACCGGTGATCGCAGAACCAAGCGGGACTGACGAACGCGCAGCGTCGACAACGCCGCATGCCCCCGCTGAATGTCGCCCGACTCGATTCCGCCGCCAACTCCGTCTTCGCGACCATCAACAAGGCGCGGGACTACCGCTCGCCGAAGGGCTTCAACCTGTCGCTGGGCGAGCGCAAGGCGATCCAGAAGTCTTTCGACGACTTGTTCGAGCTGGCGAAGAAGGAAGCCGCCGCCGCCGGGAAGACGCTGGCCGACGTGCGTCGCGACGTGGCCGGCTTCAACGAAGCCGAGCTGCGGACGAAGCTGGCCGTCAGCGAGAACGGCAGCACCTGGACGGTGAAGCGGCCGAGCTGGCTGAGCGGGAAGGACTTAGGCGGCATCATCGGCGCCGCCGGGTCGAGCCCCGTCGCGTCCGTGTGGTGGGACATTCCGAACTTCTGAAGCGCGGGTCACGTGGCTCATCAGCGGCCCTCGTAGTCACGCACCACGGCTTCCACGGCGCGGCGCGAAGGGTGGTCGGCTGGCGCGTGGGCCAAGAAGGCCCGGTAGGCGCGGAGGCCCTCCGGGCCGTCTCCGGCCTTCGCGAGGGTGATGCCGCGCAGCTTGTGGCAGTCGAAGGCCGCCGGGTTCTGCGCGACGCAGAAGTCGAGCAGCGGGAGTGCGTGTGGGCTGTCTTGTCGAAGGTGCACGCGCGCCAGCTCCACCAGGGTTGCCGTGTCTGGCGGAGGGGAGATCGCCGTGCCCAGGTGGAGCTCACCGAGGTCCACGTCCTCGGCTTCCGGCAGCTGGAGGGAGAGCGACCCGGCTCCAAACCCGTCGAGGATTGGGCTGTCGTCGCAGACCCACGTGTCGAACGTTCCGTCGATGGGCACCACCGCGAGGTCCTTGACGCGCAGCAGCCGCGGAGTTCCTCCGTCGAGTCCGACGACGCGGCCGTGAATGCGCTTCGCACGGCGAACGGACAGGGAGACGTTGGCTGCCGGCGCCCGTACCGCGACGCGCACCTTCGGGCAGGACCCATGCGCTGCAGCCAGGCGCGCTTGTTTCTCGTAAGGGATTTCTCCGAAGCCGAACCTGCCGTCGGGGCCCGTCGTTGTCGACTCGGGTTCATCGTCTTCGTTCAGCGAGAGCGTGACCTTCGCCACCGCGATGGGGCGGCCGCGTTCATCGACCACGCGGCCGGTGACGTCACCGCCTGGCTCGAGCGTGGCGACGGCGACGGTCCCGGCGTCGTCGCAGCGGGCCACCGCCGACACGCGATCGCGTGCGGCGACCCAAACGCGCGAGCGCGCACACTCCATGCGCTCGAGCCAGCAGCGGCCATGCTCGTCCGTCACGCACCGGGCGTCGTGCGAACCCTCCCAAGCGGTAGCGCGCGCCGCGGGGATCGGGGCCCCGCGCTCGTCTTGGGCGCGCACCTCCAGCCCGGAAGGTTCCAGCACCAGCTCGACTGGGCTTGTCGGCAGCCCGTCGAACGACGCCGTCGCGGTGCCGCCCTCTCCGACCGCGCGCAGCACCAGCGGAGGGGCGCACAGCGCGAGCCGGAACTCCCCGGTCGCGTCGCTCGTCGTGGAGTCGGCCACCTCGAGTCTCGAGGTGAGGATCGAGACACCGGCCCCCGCGGCGGGAGTGCCGTCGGCCGCCAGGACGCGACCGTGGATCATCTGCCGAGGCTCGAGCGTCACCGTCAACTCCTGGCGACCAGGCGTCAGCGACAGCACCTTCCTGAACGACTGGTACCCCTCGGCTGCAGCGAGGAGCAGGACCTCTCCGTGGGGCATGTCGACCTCCCACGCGGGGCCACCCACGTCGACCTGGCTGGACTTTTCGGACGCCGCGGAGCTGAGCGAAACGAGCGCCCGGCCCGAGCCCCCGTCCGCGGCGACGGACAGCGCCAGCCGGGCCTTCCGCGTGAGTTCCAAGGTGATCGCCGTGTCAGCGGGAATCGACACGGAGCCCATGGCCGCCGCCTCACCGTCGTCGACCTCGAGCGCGTACCGTTCGTGCCGCAGCCCGGTCAGCCGCACGGTCGACGGGCCAGTGCTCAGCTGGCGCAGGTCGGAGCTGCGCCCGTAGCGAGCGCCCAGGCTCTGGGCGGTCAGCATCGCCGAGACGGGGCGCCCGTCGCGCAGCACGGTGACTTCGAGTGAGCCGGGCGGTGAAGCCTCGAGACGGATCGGCTCGGACGACGACCGCCGCGCGTCGGCGACGGGCACGAAGCCGTCCGGGCGTGCCGTGACCCAGAAGCGCAACGAAGGCGCGTCGAGCGTGGTGAGGCCGTCGAGCCCGGTGCGGGTCGTGCGCCGCCAGCCCCCCGTCACGTCGAAGACCGACAGCGGGACTCCCACCAGCGGGCGCCCGCTCAGGTCGACGAGCTGGAAGGTGGCCTGCCGAGGTCGTGCGACGATCAGGTGTGTGCGCGGCCCTCGCAACAGGGCCATGCCGAAGAGGTTGCCCCGGACGGCGACGGCCCACGCCTCCGGCGGAGCGCTGACGGTGAAGCGCCCCTGAGCGTCGCTCTTCACCGAGCCGTAGCGTGGTGCCAGCGGCAGCTCGTCGATCGCGTCGGCCAGCGCCGCCGGCGTCTTGTCGCGGGCGTGAGCCTCGGGGTCGGCCAGCGCGCCGCCGAAGACGTCGACCGTCACGTCGGAGAGCGGGGCGTCGAGGTTGTCGGTGACGATGCCGCTCCACACGACGGACGGAAGTGCCTCCGAACGAGCCCCCGAGTCGAGGGCCAGCGCAGGTCCGCTCTCGGCGCGTCGCTCTGCGGGGGCGTGCCAGGCGCGGGCTGGCTGGCCCGTCGACGACCGCTCATCTGCCGAGGGCTCGTCGGCGTCGCGTCCGAGCAACCAGCCGAGCCCGCCAGTGAGGACGGTGGCCACCAGGAGCAGGAACAGTCGACGTCGTCTCATGAGCGAACGTGCCGTCACGCTACTCGGAGCGGCTGCTCCGCGTCTTCTCACCGAGGGGGCGGAAGCCGCGTCCGCGCTCGAGCGACCCGGCCGACGCTCAGCCCCTCCGACTCACCGCTTGCGAACGGGCGTGACCCACGCTGTCGCCAGTGGGCGCGCGCGCGGAAGGGGGGCGGCCCCGTGGCCTCGCAGCGACGCTGCTCGAGGCGGCCGCGCTGCACGTCCTCCGACTCACCGCTCGTCGAACCAGCGTGGCCACCGTGTCGTTCAGGCTCGCGCTCGGGCACGCGGCATTGACGGTGGCGGGACCGCCTGGAAGCGGGGCCCCGTGGCGTTTCAGCTCCAGCGAGCGGCCTGCTGCACGCCCTCCGACTCACCTCTTTCGAACCGGCGTCACCACCGTGTCGCCAATGGGCGCGCTCGGTGCGCTCCCGGGCCGGGGCGCTGACGGTGGCGGCACCACCTGCAGGCGCGGCGCGGCCACCGGTGGGCTCGCAGCGCCGGGCCT
>JALHOS010000585.1 GCA_022842905.1 Myxococcaceae bacterium
GCCGCCCGCACCCGCGGAGCCGCCCGCACCCGCCGAGCCGCCCGCACCAGCCGAACCTCCCGTACCACCAGCGCCGCCGGAGCCACCCGCTCCGGTCTCGACACAGGCACCCGCGACGCACGCCTGGGTCGGACCGCACGCCCGACACGCCGCCGCGCCTTGCCCACAGACGCTCGCGGTCTGGTCCGGCTTCGCGACGCAGCTATTTCCCACGCAGCACCCGTCGCAGGTCGAAGGTGAGCACGTGGTGGACGTGCTTCCGCACGACGCCACCAGGCCAGCCACGCTCAGCCACAACAGTCCCGTTCGTCGCATGTCGCTCCCGTCTTCCCCAGGTGAAGGGAAGGCGCGCTTCGTAGAGCGTCGGCGCCGACGAACGCAAGTCGCCCACCCGCGTTTTCGTGTCAGGCGCGCCACGCCTCGCGGCAGCCGAGCCACGCGCCAAACGTGGAGGCCCCAGCGAGCGCGTGCTAGGTGCGGCCGGTCCCACTGCTGCAAAGAAGGTGAAACGCATGGCACAGCCCGTCGCGCCCGCGCCAAAGACCACGCTCAAACTCGAGGGCAAGCGGCCGACGACCGGCCGTTGGTGGCGCTGGCCCCTGCGCGCGCTGCTGGTGTTGAGCCTGCTGGCGGTCGCGGGCGCGGGCGGCGGCTACGCGTTCGTTCACTGGAAGTACGCCGACGGGCTGCCGGCGATTCCGCAGGTCGACGCGTACCGGCCGCCGATCCT
This sequence comes from Myxococcaceae bacterium, assembly GCA_022842905.1. GTDB lineage: Bacteria > Myxococcota > Myxococcia > Myxococcales > Myxococcaceae > JALHOS01. The sequence continues at coordinate 731 of JALHOS010000585.1, forward strand.
CTCCGAGGTCTACACGGTCGACGGCGTGCTCGCGGGTGAGTTCTACAACGAGCGCCGCAAGGTCGTTCCGTACGAGCGGATCCCCAAGCGCTTCGTGCAGGCGTTCATCGCCGCCGAAGACGCCGACTTCTTCGACCACTTCGGCGTCGACGTGCTGGGCACCGCGCGCGCGGCGTTCAAGACGGCGGTCAAGAAGCTGACCGGCAAGGGCAAGGTCCAGGGCGGCTCCACCATCACCCAGCAGACCGCCAAAGCCGTCCTCATCTCCGCCGAGGGCTACAAGGAGTCCACCGCGAAGACCATCAAGCGGAAGATCCGCGAAGCCTTGCTCGCGCGGCGGCTCGAGTCGGCGCTCACCAAGGAGCAGATCCTCTACCTGTACCTGAACAACGTGTACCTGGGGCACCACAGCTACGGCGTGCAGTCCGCCGCGGAGAACTACTTCCGCAAGGACGTGAAGGATCTCTCGCTGGCGCAGATGGCGCTGCTCGCTGGCCTGCCGCAGGCGCCGTCGGCCTTCTCACCGTTCACCAAGCCCGAGGCGGCGAAGAAGCGGCGCACCTACGTGCTGGGGCAGATGCTCCAGAAGGGCATGATCGCCCAGGCCGAGTACGACGAGGCCATGGCGGCGGAGGTGTCCGTCTACCCGGTGGAGGACGTCTTCCACGAGTTCGCGCCGTACTTCACCGAAGAGGTGCGCCGCGACGTCGTCGAGCGCTACGGCAACAAGGTGCTGCTGGACGACGGCCTGAAGATCTTCACCACCATGGACAGCGAGAAGCAGCGCGCGGCGCAGGACTCCGTGCTCTTCGGGCTGCTCAAGCTGGACAAGCGGCAGGGCTTCCGCGGGCCGTTGACTCACCTGGCGACGCAGGCCGAGCGCGACGCGTTCCTGGCGCAGTCCAAGAAGGTCATGGGCGCCGAGCAGATCGCCGCGGGGCGGTACTACGTGGGCCTGGTGGGGAAGATCTCCCGCGACGGGCTGACCGCGGACGTGCACGTGGGCGCCCAGGTCGCCAAGCTGCCGGCCTTGTCGCTGCGCTGGGCCCGCGAGCTCAACAGCGAGAAGTACTACACGGGCTCGCTCATCAACAAAGTCACCGACGCGCTCGAAGAAGGAGATCTCGTCGTCGTCCGCGCGGTCGATTCCATCAAGGACCTCACCGACGACTCCGAGCAGAAGAGCGACGCGCTGGCCAAGGCAGTGCCCAGCGGCGAGCAGCTCGTGCGCCTCGAGCAGGAGCCGGAGCCGCAGAGCGCGCTGGTGTCGATCGACCCGCACCGCCAGTACCTGGTGGCGATGGTGGGCGGCTACGACTTCGACGCCAACGAGTTCAACCGCGCGTTCCAGGCCTGCCGGCAGCCGGGCAGCAGCTTCAAGCCCATCGTCTATTCCGGCGCGCTCGAGCTGATGAAGTGGACCGAGGGCACCGTCATCGTCGACAGCCCGCTGGTCTACGACGACCCCGAGAACCAGAACCGCTGGAAGCCCGAGAACTACGACGAAGGCTTCGTGGGCGAGGTGCTGCTCAAGCACGCGCTGGTCAACTCCATGAACATTCCCGCGGTGAAGACGTTCATCGCGCTGGCGCGCTTCCTGGGTGAGAAGAACGAGCTCGTCGGCATTCAGAAGCTCGGCGAGTACGCCAAGCGGCTGGGCTTCAGCACCCCGCTCAACCCCGACTACTCGGCGGCGCTGGGCTCGAGCTGTGTGTACCCGTACGAGCTGGTGCAGGTGTACGCGACGATCAACCGCCTGGGCCTCAAGAAGCCCACGTACTTCGTCCGGAAGATCGAAGACCGCTTTGGGCGCACGCTCGAAGATCACACCAGCTTCGACGATCCGTTCGCCTCACTGCAGGACCGCGTCGCCGGCGGCTACGCGCGCATGTTCGAGCCCGGCGAGCAGGTGATGTCGAGGGAGACCGGCTTCCTGGTGACGGACATGATGCGCGGCGTGGTGCTCAACGGTACCGGCGGCCCCGCGCAGAAGCTCGGCAAGCCCGCCGCGGGAAAGACGGGCACCACGAACGACAGCTTCGACACGTGGTTCACCGCCTTCACGCGGGATCTCGTGACGACGGCGTGGGTCGGCTACGACCGCAACGTGCACCCGCTGGGCAAGTACGAGACCGGTGGGCGCGCCGCGCTGCCGATCTGGCTCAACTACATGAGCAAGGCGCTCGACGGCCGCTCGCAGCCGGAGTTCACGCCGTCGGCGGGGCTCGATCTGGTGACTCGCCGCATCGACAAGAAGTCCGGCCTGGTGACGTCCGACACGAAGAACTCGATGGTGCTGTGGTTCAAGCGCGGCACCGAGCCGGACGACGTGGCCCCCGAGAAGGGCAGCGTCGGCACAAGCCAATTCATCATGCAGTGAAGGCGGGTACAGTGCGCCGCCCATGAGCCGCCTCCTCGTTTCCTTCGCCGCCAGCGTTCTCGTGCTCAGCGCGGCGAGCTGTGGCACCACCGCGCCCCCCGTGACCCCGTGCTCGCCCAGCACCTGCGGAGGGTGCTGCGACGCGAACGGAAAGTGCCAGCCCGGCATCAGCGTCGGGGCCTGCGGGGTCGACGGCGTCGCCTGCACCGTCTGCTCCGGCAGCGCGGCGCGGTGCAGCGCGGGCAAGTGTGAGGTGCTCGGCGTCGGCGGCGGTGGCGGGACAGCGGGCACTGGCGGCAGCGCGGGCGTCGGTGGCTCGGCAGGCAGCGGCGGAGGCGGTGGCTCGGCGGGCACCGGTGGCACCGGTGGCACGGCTGGCACCGGCGGTTCAGCGGGGGGCGGCGGGACGGCAGGGACGGGTGGTGCGGGCGGTGCGGGCGGTGCCGGCGGCGGGTCGGTTCTTCCCGGCGACGGAGGGTGGATGCTGGCCGACGGCGGCATGGGCCTGCGCCTCTTCCTGTCCAGCGTGGGCTTCCCCGGCAACCTGCGCGC
>JALHOS010000586.1 GCA_022842905.1 Myxococcaceae bacterium
GTGCTCGACGGGGCTGAAGCGCTCGGGTGGGCCGCAGGTCGCTCGAGCGCGCCGAGCCGGCCGACGCTGCTGATCACCGCCGAGCGCTCCTTGACGCCGCCGCGGAGCTGAGCGGACGACCTCGAGCTGGCGCGTCTCGCCAGCGCCTCCGTGCCCGGGCGCCAGCCAGCCCGGTCGCGCGGCCTGAAGAGGACGGACCTCGGTAGGTGCGCGAGTGAAGTCATGGCGTGCGGCATTCAACTCATGAACGTGGATGTCGAGCCATGTGTTTGCGGGGCTTGTGCCCTGGTGCTGGCGCTGCACGACGCTGGGCGCACACTCGTTCGGGAGATCGCCATGAGCTGGTTCGCGGAGCACGCAGGGTGGTTGGTGGGTGGAGGCGTCGTGCTGCTGAGCGCGCTCGGGGTGGCGCTGGCCGGGCTCGTCGTCGTGCGTGAGCACGAGTCGGGGCTGGTGGTGAAGACGTTTGGAGCGCCGCTGCCGTCGGGCGGGCTGGTCGCGCTCAACGGCGAGGCGGGGTACCAGGCCGAGCTGCTGCCTCCCGGGGTGCACCTGGGCCTGTGGTTCTGGAAGTACCGCGTGACGAAGGTGCCGCAGCTCAAGGTGCGGCCGCAGGAGCTGGCGCTCGTGGTCGCCAACGACGGCGCGCCGATGACCGGCGGGCGCGTGCTCGGCAAGGAGGTGCCGTGTGGTGACTTCCAAGACGCGCGGGCGTTCCTGGTGGGCGGCGGGGAAAAGGGTCGGCAGCTCGGCTTCCTGACGGCGGGCAGCTACCGCATCAACCCGGCGCTCTTCTCGGTGGTGACCAAGGCCAACGCAGCGCACTTCGGCGTGCGGCCCGACGAGCTCGAGGTGACGCAGGTGGCGCCGGATCGTGTCGGCATCGTCACCACGCTCGACGGCCGGCCGATCCCCAGCGGAGACGTCGCGGGCGCGCCGGTGCAGGGGCACGCGGGCTTTCAGCGCGGGCAGGCGTTCATCGACGCGGGGGGCTGCCGCGGCTTGCAGGAAGCGGTGCTCTTGTCCGGCTCGTGGAACCTAAACCCGTGGTTCGTCCGCGTGGAGCAGCTGCCGATGACGGAGATCCCCATTGGCTACGTGGGCGTGGTCGTCAGCTACGTCGGACACGAGCACGTGGACGTGTCCGGCGCCGACTTCAAGCACGGCGATCTGGTCGAGCGGGGGCACAAGGGCGTGTGGGTCGAGCCGCTGCTGCCCGGAAAACACGCCGTCAACCCCAAGGTGATGAAGGTGGAGCTCGTGCCGACCACCAACATCGTCCTCAACTGGGCCCACCGCGTGGAGCAGCACAAGTACGACGAGAAGCTCGCGCCCATCACCGTGCGGTCGAAGGACGGCTTCAGCTTCCCCATCGAGGTCTCGCAGATCATCCACATCGGCATGAAGCAGGCGCCGCGGGTCATCAGCCGCGTCGGCAGCATGCAGAACCTGGTGGATCACGTGCTGCAGCCCACCGTCGCGAACTACTTTCGAAACTCCGCGCAGCAGGTGACGGTGCTCGAGTTCCTGTCGGCGCGCACCGCCCGCCAGGTCGAGGCGTTCGACGCCATCGCCGAGGGGCTGCACGCGTACGACGTGGAGTGCCTGGACACCCTCATCGGCGACATTCAGCCGCCCGCGGACCTCATGAAGACGCAGACGGACCGGAAGATCGCCGAGGAGCTGCAGCGCACGTACGACGTCCAGCGCGAGGCGCAGGTGAAGAGGCAGGAGCTCGAGCGCGAGACGGCCGTCGCCAACATGCAGGGTGAGGTGGTGCGCAGCGAGCAGACCGTGCGCATCAGCGAGCGCACGGCGCAGTCGGTGGCGGAGACGGCGAAGGGTGACGCGCAGCGCACGCGCTTGGCGGCCGACGCCGAGGCGCACGCCACGCGGCAGCGCGCCGAAGCGCAGGCCCACGCGACGCGGGTCGCCGGCGACGCCCAGGCCCAGGCGCTCAAGGCCACCGGTGAGGCGAAGGCGCTCGCGTACAAAGAAGGGGTCGCCGCGCTCGGCGCGCAGGCCTTCACGTCGGTCGAGCTCGCCGAGACGCTCGCCAAACACCACGTCAAGCTGGTGCCCGACATCGCCGTCGGCGGCGACGGAGGAGGAGGCGCGACGGGCTTGGCGACGGCCCTCGTCGCCCGCCTGCTCCCCGCGCCGCTGACGCAGCCGTGACGAAAGGGCGACTTCCGTCAGCCGGCCGTCAGCGCGCAGGCCGGCGGCGTTGAGCGAGGGATTCGGAGAAGCGCACAAGGCGTTCGCACCGTGACGGCACGAGCGGGGTCGTGCCGCACCTGAACGAGAGCGAGCGCACCGTGGCGACGACGAGTCCAACAGAGCAGGCGGCGGTGACCTTCGGCAACGCAGACGAAGCGGAGCTGAGGGCCAGCATCCGCCGCGCGCTCCCGGCGAACACGTTCGAGCCCCGGCGCTGGCGCTACGTCTGGTTCGTGGTGCTCCAAGCGGTGCTCTGGTCGGGCTTCGCGGCGCTGCTGTGGCTCGAGCTGCCGTGGTGGGCCCAGGCCCTCATCGGCGTCGGGCTGGGCCACACGCTGGGCGCGCAGGGCTTCCTCGCGCACGAAGCGCTGCACGGGGCGCTGGGCGGTCCGCGCTGGCTTCAGAACGCCGTGGGGTGGCTCGGCTTTGGCCCCTTCTTGGTGCCGCCGGAGTTCTGGCGCCGCTGGCACAACCAGGCACACCACGGCCACACCAACGACGGGGACAAGGACCCCGACAACTTCGGCACGCTGCGGCGGTACCAGAAGAACCCCAAGGTCGGCGCGTTCCTGAAGCTCGCGCCCGGCTCGGGGAGTTGGCTCAGCGCGCTGTTCCTCACCTATTCCTTCGTCTTCCACGCGCAGATGGTGCTGTGGCTTCAGTCCAAACACCGGCGCGAGTTCGAAGGCTTCTCGCGGCGCACCGCAATCGCCCAGTCGCTGGCCTGCGCAGCGCTGTGGCTCGGGCTCGCAGCGCTCTCTGGGTGGACGGCGTGGGCCACCGTGCTGCTGCCGCTCGCCGTCGCCAACACGTTGGTGCAGTCCTACATCCTCACCAACCACTTCCTGCGGCCCATGGCGGTGTCGAACAACCCGCTCGACAACGCCATGAGCGTGCGCGTGCCAGCGCCGCTCGACGCGCTCCACTTTCACTTCAGCCACCACGTCGAGCACCACCTGTTTCCCGGCATGCCCAGCCACCGCGCGCCGCGCGTTCGCGCGTGGCTGCTCGCCAACGAGCCGGCCCGCTACGTGTGCCCTCCGCACTGGCTGGCGGTCGCGCTGCTGTACGAGACGCCGCGGGTGTACCGCGACGCGCGGACGCTGGTGGACTTGGGGGCTCCGGGTCGGGTCGTCGACCTGGTGCGGCTACAGGCTGCGCTCCAGCCTGCGGAGCGAGAAGCCGAACAGCCGGTCTCGCCGTGTGTCCCCGCGGTGCCTTGAACGCCACGGTTGGGTGTCCGGCGGGTCGCGGGAACGCGGACAGTCAAGGGGGACGTTGAAGATTCTCGGGAGCGCGCCTGGGTGTGTGCGTCGACAGCGGGGCGGGCCTTGCTACCTTCGCGGTCCGCTTCGAAACGCAACCCACAAGGGAACCGCCATGCCCAACACCATCACCGGGACGCCGCCGGGTACGCCGATCG
>JALHOS010000587.1 GCA_022842905.1 Myxococcaceae bacterium
AGCGCTTCGAACAGCCCTTCGTCCGCGCGCTCACTCCACACGGCGAGCCGCCGCACGTTGGCCAGCCCGCGCCGCGGCAGCAACACCATGCCGGCGCGCAGGTCGAGCGCCTCGAGCCCTTCGGCGTGGGGCCACAGCGCGGCGGCGTCGAGCGTGGCGTCGCTGTACGCCTGCGCGGTCTCGTACGTGCCACAGCACAGCGTCCGGACGCCCGCCGGCAGACCCAAGCTCAACAGCGCGGTGCTGCGCGCTTCGTCCGCTTGCGTGAAGTGCAGGCGCAGCGCCGGGGAGCGCGCCGGCTCGGCCAGCCGCTGGCGCCACAGCGCGAGCGCCACCTCGTCGACCACGAAGCAGTCGGGGAGCGGCGCGACGTGCACGTGGCCGTCCTGGCCCACGTCGTAGCGCAGCGTGCGGGCGTCAGCCGTCGGCGCGCCCACCCGCGGCACCACGACGAAGCCCTGCGCCAACAGCGCGTCCACCCGCACGGCCATGGCGTCGCGCGCGTCGGCGTCCGACAGCCGCAGGGCCGTGTCCGCGCGCTCGACGACGTCACCCACCGCACGCCACTGGGTGAGCGCCGCGCCGTGCACTTCGAGCCCCTCGCGCACGCGGCCGCGGCGCAGCACCACCGCGCCGTCGTCGACCGCGGCGCGCACCAGGGCTTGTCGGCTTCTCGCCTCGTCCGACGGGCTCGGCACCGCGTCACTCCTTGCCGACGTCGCGGTCCCACAGCTGCAGGCTGCCCGCCCACGGCTGCGACTTGAGCCGCTCGGCCAGCGCCGCGACGATCGCGACGGAGCGGTGCTTTCCGCCGGTGCAGCCGATGGCGACCGTCAGGTACGTCTTCCCTTCGGTCTGGTAGCGCGGCACGAGGAAGCCGAGCAGGTCCGTCAGCCGCATCACGAACTCCGTCGACTCCGGCCGCTCCAGCACGAAGCTCGCGACGCGGCTGTCCTTTCCCGTCAGCGCCTTGAGCTCGGGCACGAAGTACGGGTTGGGCAGGAAGCGCACGTCCATGACGACGTCGGCGTTGGTGGGCACGCCGTACTTGAAGCCGAAGGACATGAGCGTCACCGCCATGCCCGGCCGCTCGGCCGCGAAGCGCGCCATCAGCTGTCGACGCAGCTCGTGCACCGTCAGCGTCGACGTGTCCAACACGGCCTGCGAGCGCTCACGCAGCTCCGACAGCGCGGCGCGCTCGCGCTCGAGCCCCACCGCCACGCCTTCGTGCGCGCCGGACAGCGGGTGCCGCCGCCGCGTCTCGCTGTAGCGGCGGGTCAGCGCTTCGTCGCTCGCGTCCAGGAACAGCACGTCGACCTGGTGGCCCGAACGCCGCGCGTCGTCGATCGCCTTGGGCGCGTCCTTCAAGTACTCGCCTTCCCGCGCGTCGATGACGAAGGCCAGCCGCTCGTGCGCCACGCCCAGCTCCAGCACCTTGACGAAGAGCGGGGTGGGCAGGTTGTCGATGCAGAAGTACCCCGCGTCTTCGAGCGCGCGAATCGCGGTGGACTTGCCTGAGCCGGACATGCCGGTGACGACGACGATGTGCCGCATGGGTTGGGGGCCGGATGGTAGCAGCTACCGCGGCGGCGCTACTCCGGCGCGCTCTCGTCTTCGTCCACCGTCGACGCCGGGGTCTTGCCCCGGCGAATGGCGCGGTTGAGGCGTTCGGCGAACTCCTCGGCCGAGTTGTGACCGCGCAGCTTGAGCAGGTGGTTGCGCGCCGCCACCTCGACGATGGTGGTCATGTTGCGCCCCGGGCGCACCGGCACCTGCGCGTAGGGCACCTCGACGCCGACGATGTTCATCGACTCCTGGTCCAGGCCGAGGCGGTCGTACTCTCCTCCGCCGGCCCACTCGATGAGCTCGATGACGAGCTCGATCTTCTTGCGGTCGCGCACCGCGGCGATGCCGAAGAGGGCTTCGACGTTGAGAATGCCCAGGCCGCGGATCTCCATGTGGTGCTGAATGAGGTCGTTCCCCGCGCCGTACACGTCGGCCTGCTTGCGCAAGAGGTGCACCACGTCGTCGGCCACCAGCCGGTGCCCGCGCATGATGAGGTCGAGGGCGATCTCCGACTTGCCGATGCCGGACTTGCCCAGCAGCAGCACGCCCACGCCGAACACGTCCACCAGCACGCCGTGGAGCGTGCCCGTCGCCGTCAGCGCTTCTTCCAGGAACGACTGGAGCTGGGAGATGAAGGCCGAGCTGACGTGCGGCGTGCGCATGAGCGCCAGCTTCGTGCGCTCACACCCGTCGACGAGCGCCTGGGGAATCTCGAGGCCCTTGGTGACGATGACGCAGGCGATGTTCGACTCGAAGACCTTCGCGAGCACGGCCTGCTGCTGCTCTTCGGTGAGCGTGCGCAGGTAGCTCAGCTCGGTGTTGCCGAAGATCTGCGCGCGCTCGGGGTGGAGGTGCTCGGTGAAGCCGGTCAGCGCCAGGCCGGGCTTCTGAATGCGCGCGTGGCTGATGCGGCGGGCCAGCCCTTCGTGCCCGGCGATGAGCTCGAGCTTGAGGTCGTACGGCGTCTCTTCGAGCAGCCGGGCAATGGGAATGGCGGGCGTCGTCGACGAAGTCAGCATGGGCAGGCGCCTGGCTAGCGCGGCGGGCGAAAAAGACAACGGCCGCCGCCTCCCGCCAAGGGAAGCGACGGCCGCGTCCGCGCGGAAAAAACCAGCGCGCGTTACTGCAGCTGCACCGACAGCTCGAACGGACCGGTGTCGGTCGTCTCGTAGCCGTCGACGACGAGGAACACCGTCTTCGCCGAGCCGCTGCTGTTCATGTACGTCACGGTCTCCGTCCCGGTGACGACGCCGTCGGCGCCCGCCAGGCAGGCCGTGCCCGCGTCGACGCCCGCCGTGGCGCAGTTGGCGGCCGGGCTCTCGATGAGGTTGATCACGGCGTCCCAGGGGCTCGCCGACGAGGTGGTGACGGCCGCCGTCAGCGTCTGGCCGTTCGGCACCGAGATTTGGAACACGCCGTCCGGCGCGGCGTTGGCCGTGGTGTCGACCGTCGCGCACACGCCCGCTCCTGGGTTCGCGTAGTTGTTCGCCAGGCCAACCACCGTCGAGCTGTACGTCCCAGGGCCAGGAACCACAGTCGGCGCCGCGCACGTGTCGCCCGCCGTCAGCGGCATCGGCCCGGCCGAGAAGCTGGCCGACAGGTTGAACTCGCCACCCGCGGACGACGCGCTGAAGGTGTCGATCACCACGAAGACCTGCTGCGCCGAGCTGCCCGAGTTGGTGTAGCGCGCGGTGTTGACCGTGCCCGGCGCGCCCGTGTCATCACCAGCGGCGCAGACGCGCGGCATGGCGTTGCACTGCGCCGCGGGCCCCACGATGAGGTTGATCGACGGGTCGAAGCCGGCGTCGTTGATGTTGCCGAACACCGACGCCGTCAACGCCTGGCCAGCCGGCACCTGCACCGAGAAGACGCGCTCGGGGCCCGCCATGCCCGTGCAGCCCATGCCGGCGTCGTAGTCGTTCATCGAACCCACGGAGGTCTCGACCCGCCCGGAAACGGGAAGCGTCAGCGCCGTCGCCGTCTCGCAGGTGTCACCGCCGCCGCTCAGCCCGCCGGTGCCCGCCGTGCCGCCGGTGCCCGCCGTGCCGCCAGTACCCGCCGTGC
>JALHOS010000588.1 GCA_022842905.1 Myxococcaceae bacterium
AGGTCGCCGCGTCTCGAGGGCGCCGCGCGCCGCGCTGCACCAGCGCCTCGAGCGGCTTCGACACCGCGGCCAGGTCCAACGCCAGCGCGAGCTGCACGCCCTTCTCCTGCACCCGCTCGTGGGGGTGCGCCAACAAGTCGCGGACGTGCAGCGCGCTGACCAGCGTGGCGTGCTCGAGCAGCGTGGCGGCCTTGAGCACGCGCTCGGGGTGGGGGCTCTTCAGCGCTTCGGCGAGCAGCCGCTCTTCGTCATGCTGGACCTGCGAGGCCTCGGCACCGGCCACGCGGTGGGTCACCGCTTCGAGGTAGCGCGCTCGGATCTGCACCAAGAGCAAGCCGACCGCGGCGCTGAGCACGACGACGACGACCAGCACGCCGGTGGCGCCCAAGAGCGGCGCCAGCCCGAGCAGGAACACCCCCGCAATGCCCAGCCCCCCCTTGCGCCAGAACCCGTCGATGAAGCGGCGCGCGCGGTCCCGGGTGTCGTCGGACAGCGGGGCGTACAGCAGCTGGTAGGCCACCGGGAGCAAGCTCCAGCTCGCGGCGCTCTCGAGGATCTTGAGCGCCCAGGCCGACCAGCCCGAAGGCCAGAGAATCGCCGCGAGCGCGCCCAGGCCCAAGCCGGCCGGCACCAGCCCCAGGTAGCGCAGAATGCCGAGGCGGCGCAGCAGCTGCTCGGCGAGCACGAGCTGAAAGACGACACAGAACACGCCGGTCCACAGCTGGTTGGCGGCGAAGAAGTCCGCCATTTCGTCTTCGGTGAACGCCGACGCGCGCTCGCGAAACGCGAAGTCGGTGAGCACGGACACCAAGCTGAAGCAGAGCACCAGCCCGCCGAGGAGCCGCACGTACGGCTGGGCGAGAATCTCCTGCCACGTCGCTTCCGCCGGCCGCGTCCGGGACACGGGCTTGGCTTCCATGGCCGAGCGGTGGAAGCGGAACAGCAGCGCCGCCAGCGCCAAGAGCGCCGCCGCACCCACCAGCAGCGTCACGGCGCCGAACGCGCGCGCGGCCACCTGCGCCAAGAGCCCACCCAGGATCGCCCCGGACATGCCCAGCCCGTTGATCCACGTGAACGCCCGCCGCGACTCCCGCGCGTCGAACGCGTCGCCCACGGTGCCCCAGAACGTCAGCGCCACCTGCGTCGCGAAGGCCTCCGCGAAGAGGTAGCCGAGCAACGCGACCGCGGACAGTTCGAACACCACGCCCAAGGCCAGCGCCAGCGCCAGCAGGGCCCCGATCGCCGCCAACGCCGACGGCCCGACTCTGCGCTCGGGAACGAGCGCGGTGTACACCGCCAGCCCGCCGGTGATGGCGGCGGCCGCCAGGTACAGCCAGGGCAGCGCGCTGGTCTGGTAGCGCGACAACGTCAGCGCGTTCGCCGCCGGCTTGAGCATGGACACCGACGCCACGAAACACAGCTGGTAGGTGGCCGCCGGCCACAGCCGCGCCGCCCACGCCGCCTGCGCCGTCATTCGGTCGCGAAGCTCAGGTCCGCTTGCCCCAGCGCCGAGGCCAGTCGCAGCACCATGCCCCGCTCCTCACCCGGAGAGAGCTTCGTGAAGCGCACGCGGTAGCCGGTCCAGAAGGGCTCCAGGTACGAGTACGCGGCGCGCAGCTCGGTGTTGGTCCGGCCCAGGCGCTCGACGGACACCGGCTCCCGCTCGCCCGCGCTGGTCACCAGCGCCACGCGCCACGGAGACTGGGGGCGGCCGAAGTCGTCAGCCTTCGGATCGTTCGCGTGCACCGCGAGGAAGAACTCCGTCGCCGCTTCGGCGTCTTTGCGCGCCGCCTCCAGCGACTTGGCCCGGTCCGACTCGGGCAGCACCTTGAACGCCGCCCGCCGGTTGGCCAGCGCTTCGGCGAACGCCGGGCTGTGCCACGTCGCCCGCGCGAAGAGCCGCGAGTCGAGCACGTCGTAGAGCGCGTAGCTGCGCGTGTAGCGCTCGAGCACTTCCTGGTACGCCCACTCCTGCCGGTCGTCGCGCAGCCGCGGCGCCATGTCCGACGTGCCCAGCGTGGGGATCCGCGCAGAAGAGCAGCCGGCGACGAGCGCCAGCGCGACGCCGACGCACCCCGCCCTCATGCCGGGAAGTCCCGCCGCCGAAAGAGCGCGTGCACCGGCAGACCGGTGGCTTCGAGCGCTTCTTTCCCGCCCTCTTCGCGATCGACCAGCGCGAACACGCCGACCGGCTCGAGCCCTTCGGCCCGGGCGCGCTCGATCGCCTTGAGCGCCGAGCCGCCGGTCGTCACCACGTCCTCGACGATCGCCACCTTCGCGCCGGCCGGGAGGCCGGACAGCCCTTCGATCCACTGGCCGGTGCCGTGGCCCTTGGGCTCCTTGCGCACGAGGAACGCCGCGAGGGGCGAGCGGGCCAGGTGGCTGACGAGGCTGACGGCCGAGGCGAGAGGATCGGCCCCGAGCGTCAGCCCTCCGACGCCCACGGCGGCCGGCGCGTGCTGCCGAATCGCCGCGAAGAGCAGCCGCCCCACCAGCCAGTGCCCTTCGGCGAGCAGCGCGGTCTTCTTGCAGTCGACGTAGAAGTCCGACTCGCGGCCCGACGCGAGCACGACTTTCTTCTTGGCGAAGGACTTGGTCGTCAGCAGGTCCAGCAGCGCGCGGCGATCCGTCGCCAGCGCCGCGTCACTGAAGTCCCAGCTCACGCCCCGCGCTCCTGCCGCTCGAGGAAGGACACGAGCTCCACCGAGTACTTGAGCTGCCGCAGCAGCTCGGCGCGGCGCTCTTCGTCGAGCTCTCCGAAGACGTCGGCGAGCAGCGCCAGGTCCTGGTTGCAGTCACCCAGGCGCGTCGTCACGTCGGCCGCCAGCTCGTCGGCGTCGACTTCTTCTTCGACGGCCTCTGGTCCCAGCGCGTCGTCAGTGGCCAGGGCCTTCTCGAGCATGTCCCGCGCGGAAGGCTTGAGCGCGCCCTGGGACTCGAGGCGATCACGAATGGCGACCAGCGCGTCGCGATCGACAGGCCTGCCGTGGATCGCCGCGGCCAGCGCCAGCAGCCAGGCGTCGTCGTCGGCCAGGCCGACGTGCACCCGCGCGGCGACGCGATCGCGCTGCAAGAGCTTGAGCGCCGCGACGCGCCGAAACCCACAGACCAGCTGGTAGCGCCCGTCGCCCGCTGGGCGGACGTCCACCGGGAAGAGCTGCCCCAGCCGAGCGATGTCCGTCGCCAGTCCCGACACGTCGAGCAGCGCAGCGTCGCTGCGCAGACAGAACACGCCGTCGACGATCAGCTCATCGAGCGCGATCCAGACGCGGGAATCTCCCTGGGCGAGCGGGGGCTCCACAACGGCGCCAGCCGAGGGCGACACAACGGCGCCAGCCGAGGGCGACACAACGGCGCCAGCCGAGGGCGACACAGCGGCGGCCGCGCCACCGTCGGGCGGCCCACCTTCGTTCATGCTCGGCGCCGTCGGCTCGACGGCAACCGGCGCGGGCGAAGCGGCTTGCGGCTGATCGCTGACGTCCACCATGGCGGCTTACTTCTTCTTCTTGAGCAGGACCTTCTTCTTGCCGGCCTCGGCGAAGGCGAAGGGCTGCGGCGGAGCGGGCGGCGCCGGCCTGGTGGCCTCGGCGGGCCGAGCCGGCTGGGCGCTCGCGGGCTG
>JALHOS010000589.1 GCA_022842905.1 Myxococcaceae bacterium
CGCGGGCGTGGACGTGCGCGGCTTCGACACCTTCGACTTCCGCGTGTCCCGCGCGCCCAGCAGCCTCAACCCGAGCAGCACGAGCTTCCGCGTGGCGCTCATCAACGCGTCGGGCAGCCTCACCCCGTCGGTGCCGCTGACCGAGTACACGACGCTCACCGGCGACCCGGGCCACGTCACGCTGCAGACGGTGCGCATTCCCTTCAGCCGCTTCCGCAACGCCACGCTCGACAAGGTGCGCGGCGTGCGCTTCTCGTTCACCACGAGCCGCTCCGGCGCGGTGTACCTGGCCGACGTGCGCGCTTCGAAGGCCGTGGCGCCGGCCATGGCGCCCGCGGGAACGGGCAGCAGCGCGGCGGTGGCGTCGAGCGGCGGCCCCGGCACGACGACGCTGACCCACGGCAACACCGTGGTGGCGTTCCGCAAGAAGTCCGACGTGCCGAGCGGCCCGCTGACGGAAGTGGAGGTCGAATTGCAGAGCGACGACGCCTTCGTGGTGGCCGACGCGCTGCCGCTGCTGCTGGTGGGCGACCAGGAAGTCGCCCTCGCGCGCTACCCCGACGACGGCGACACGCGCCGGCTCATCTTCTCGCTGACGCCCACGCAGTACGCGGCGCTGCGCGCGGGTGACGAGGTCACCGTGCAGTACGGCAAGCACAAGCCGCGCTTCCGGTGGACCTTCGCCCCGGTGAACCCCGGCCAGCTGACGCCATAAACGCGCCGCCGCGGAGTCGAGCGGACGGCGAGGGAACGGGCTTTCAAACGCCCGCGTCTCCACGCTAAGGCCGCATCGAACTCCCAAGGCGCACCGTGGCACTGGATCCAGGCACCCAAGTCGGCCGCTACACCATCACCCGGCTCCTCGCCCAAGGGGGCATGGCCGAGGTGTACCGAGCGGAGCAGGCGCTCACCAGCGGCATCAGCCGGCCCGTCGCGGTGAAGGTGATTCGCCCGGAGTATTCGGAGTCCGAAGACTTCCGGCAGATGTTCCTCGACGAAGCGCGCACGGCCTGCACGCTGAGCCACCCGAACATCGTCCACATCTACGAGGTGGGCGAGGCCGAGGACGCGCTGCTCTACATGGCCATGGAGCTGGTGCCCGGCGAGACGCTGGCCACCATCGCCCGCACGCTGCGGCAGGCCGACGAGCGCTTCAGCAACGAGGCGCTCTGCGCCATCGGCATCTACACCTGCAGCGCGCTCGAGGCGGTGCACGCGCTGCGCGTCGAAGGAGGCACCGTCAACCTGGTGCACCGCGACGTCTCGCCGCACAACCTGCTCCTGTCCGCGCAGGGCGGCCTCAAGCTGATCGACTTCGGCATCGCCAAGGCGGCCACCAACCGCAACCTGACGATGCCCGGCATCACCAAGGGCAAGGCCGGCTACTTCTCGCCGGAGCAGGCCATGGGCAAGCGGCTCGACGGCCGCAGCGACGTGTTCTCGCTGGGGGTGACGCTCTACAAGCTGGCCTGCGGCGCGACGCCCTTCGACGACCACCCCAATCACGGCGAGCGACACGCGGCGCTGGTGCGCGGGCAGTGGAAGCGCCTGGCCGACGTGTTCCCCGGGCTGCCCGCTGGCATCTACGAGGTGGTGGACAGGGCGTTGATGCTGGCGCCGGAGGACCGCTACGCGACGGCCCGTGAGATGCGCGAGGCGCTCGAGCGCGCGGCCTTCGACTCCGGCCTGCGCGTGGGGCAGAGCAGCCTGCTGGGCTACCTGACGCCCGAGGGCAAGGTGACGACGGACGGAGGCGCGCGGGCACCGGCCGCCGCGTCGGTGCAGGACCTGCCGCGGCTCGGGCTCGAGCGGAGCACGAAGCCCCACGCGCTGGCCCCGGGCAGTGGACCCAAGGCCGTGCTGCACACCAAGCCGGACTCGCCGCAGAGCAAGGCGCCCGCCGAGGTGGTGCACACCGAGAAGGTCGAAGCGCGACCCGGGCCGTCGCCGCTGCGCTACGTGGTGATGGGCGCCGCCTTCGTCGCGGCGCTGCTCCTGGGCGTCGCCGCGACGGTGCTGCTGGTGGGCAAGAAGGAAACGCCCGAGCCGCCGGCCGTCGCCGTGACTGCGCCCGTCCTCCGGCCCGCACACCCGCCCAGCGATGCCGTGGAGGAGCTCCCTGCGGCGCCGGCCCCGCCCTCCGCGCCTCAGCCGGAACCGCCCCGCACCGAAGCTCCGGTGGCGCTGGCGCCGACCCGGGTGGTGCGCCCCGCAGCAGCGGCGCCCAAGTTTCCTCCGGTAGAAGCCCCGCCGGCGCCCGCTCCGCCCGTCGTCGTCGCCCGGCCCGTCGCCAAGCCGGTGGAGCCAGCGCCCAAGGTGGAGAAGGTGGAAGTGACGCAGGACATTCCCGCGGGGAACGGCAAGCTGCGCATCAGCGCGACGCAGCCCGGCGCGGTGGCCGCCGTGTTGGTGGGCGCAGAGGACTGGGGCACCCCTCCGGTCAACAAGTCAGTCCCTTCGGGCCACTACACCGTCGTGCTGCGGCTGGCCGACGGGAAGAAGACGCCGCCGTGGAAAGGCCCGCTGCTGCCGGACCAGACGAAAGCCCTCATGTTCGACGTCGAGTCGGGGGCGTGGCGCTGAGCGGCCTTCAGCTTCAAGCCCCGCGACGCGCGCTCCGACGGCGCAGCAGCAGCACGGCGCCTACGAAGGTCAACGCGGCGCCGCCGAGGAACAGCGGGACGAAGTGCGGCGGCTCGGACTTGAAGCCACACCAGCGGCCAGGCACGCCGAGGAGAGGAAACACGTAGCAGGGCCCGACGCCCGCCAGGAGTCCGCCCCCGAGGGAAGCCAGCAGCACCAGCGCCGCGCGGAGCAGGACCATGGCGCCGAAGGCTGAACGGGAAGGAGCACACGCGCAACTGGACAGGTACATTCCCGCGTGTGAACGACTTCGAAGTCTCCGCCGTGTTCCTCGGCGGCATGGCCAAGGTGCTCAAGGAGAACGGCACGTTTGGTCGGGTCATCGAGCGGATCTCGCCGGCGTCGCGTGAAGCCCTGGCCGAGCCGTACGCCCGGCGCTGGTGGCCCTCGCAGGTGCTGGAGGACGTCTTGAGCAACGGCGTCGAGTTGACGGCTGACGGCTACACCGAGCTCAACTACACGATGACGAAGAACAGCCTGGGCCCCATCGTCGGGCCCATCTTCCAGGTCGCCATGGCGCTGTCCGGAGCGAGCCCAGGCACCGTCTTCGCGCGGCTCGACAAGGCGATTCGCACGGGCATGAACGGCGTGAAGTCCGACTGGCTGCCCCTGGACTCGAATCGCGGGACGCTCCGCATCACCTACCCGCGGCCGTGGGTTTCGGTCGCGGAGCACACCTGGCGCGGGACGATTCGCGTCGCGTTCGACTTCTGTGGAGCCAAACACGGGCGCGTGGAGGACTTCCGGCTGCTCCAGGAGCGCAAGGTGTTCGAGTTCGACGTCGCGTGGTGAAGGCCGGGGGCTCGCGCTTCACGGCAACGAGCCGCTCTCGCCAAGCGGCGGCTCGCTGAGGTCGAACGGGCAGCCGCAGCGCGGCCTGGCTCACAAGCGACGTCTACGGCGCAGACGGAGGCGGCGCGACGGGGGGACGTGGCGCGGACTCCATGGGCGGCCGCAGCG
>JALHOS010000590.1 GCA_022842905.1 Myxococcaceae bacterium
CTCGAGGCGAGCCAGGGCCGCCTTGGCCTCGACCGCGGGCTGCGCGCCCGCCTGCGCCAGCAGCTCGAACGCCGCCTGCCGAGCGCCGGCGCAGTCTTTGGCGGTGAAGGACACCTGCCACGCCCTCGCCGCGTCGCACGACGTCGGGACCTGCCGACAGACGACCTCGACCTGCGCGCTGGCCTCGGCGAGGGCCTGCGCGCTGACTTCCAACGGGCCCACCTGGGGCACGTACACCACCGACTTGTCCGGCGGCGGCGGAGGCACGCGCTCGCTGCGCGGCGGGAGGCGAATCACCCACGCCGCGCCCACGAGCAGGACGAGCCCCAAGCCCAGCCCGCCCCACAAGCGCCGGCTCGCCACCGTCTCGTCCGAGGTGTGGGTGTAGAGCCAGCTCTCGACGCGGTCCCTCGCCGCGGACAGCGCTTCGTCGCTCGGCGTCGGTCCCGCCACGTCAGCCCACCACCAGGAGCGCCACGCAGGACCCCGCGGCGCAGGGGCGGTCCGCCACCTCGACAGCGGGACACGCGGTGGCTGAGCTGACGAAGAGGACGGTCATGTGTTCGAAGCCCACGGCGGCTGGGAAGGAGCGCGCTCGGTGTAGCTGGCCGTGCGGCCGCCGGCCAGCGGTGCAAGCGGTCCTCCTGCGGTAAGCACGCCGGCATGACCCGCCCTTCCTTCGTCCTCCATGCTCCGAGCCTGCCGCGCACGACGGGCCACTACCCCGGCAGCACCGAGCCGCTGTCCGACGGCGTCAAGCTGGGCGACCTCACCGGGCTGACCGCGCTGGGCGTGCACTACGAAGTGCTGCCGCCGGGCTGCCGCACGTCGTACCCGCACGCCGAAGCCGACGAAGACGAGTTCGTGTTCGTCCTGAGCGGAACGCCGACGCTCTGGCTCGACGGCGAGCTCCATGCGCTCTCGCCTGGAGACTTCGTCGGCTTCAAGAAGGGCACCGGGCACGCGCACTGCCTGCTGAACGACTCGGCCACCGCCGCGACGCTGCTCGTCGGCGGAGAGCGCAAGGCGGGCTGCCGCGTCTTCTACCCGCTCAACCCCGAGCGCAACGCAGCTATCGGCGACCGGCTGTGGGCGGACGGGCCACGGCCCGCGCTCGGGCCCCATGACGGACGCCCCGCGCGGCGCTGAAAGAGCCGCGCCCCGCTCACCACACCGCGCGCGTGTACACCCGCCACGGCAGCGCGCCGCAGCGCTCTTGCCAGGTGACGTAGAGCGTCTGGTCGAGCCACGACAGGTCCGGGTGGTCCGCCTCGCAGACGGGGTCCTGGTCCCACACGTTCGCGGGCGACGACGTCGGGTGGGGCGAGCGGAGCACCGGCGTCGTCGCCTGCGCCGTCAGCCGCGAGTTGGTGCGAATGAGCAGGTCACCGTTGAGGCTGTAGGCCACGAAGAGCACGCCGCCGTGTTGGGTCAGGTCGATGCCACGCACCACCCCTTGCTCGAGGAGGAACGGAACGAAGCCGCCCGCGTCGATGTGCATGACGAGATCGACCGTGGCCACCTCCTGCTTCTTCGTCAGCACCGTCAGCTGCCCCGCCGCGACGGTGGCTCGGAAGTCGAGGAAGCTGCCGGACAGCGGCGAGAACGGCTCCCAGGTGAAGTTCGCTTTGCGGCGGAACGTGAGGAGCTGCGAGGAGTCGCTGGGCTTGGCCACCACCCAGGTGTTGATCGCGGTCCCGTCGGACACGCCGACGAGGCGCGGCTGGGCCGTGGGGCTGGCGAAGAACTTCATCGCGTCGGTCGTCACCGGCGCGGCGGGCAGCCCGCTGCTCGTCCACGCGCCAGCGCCTCCGTCGGCCGCCAAGTTCAAGTCGAAGCGCACCAGCGAGATGCCCGCGTCGACGTAGGGCGAGAGCAGCTGCTCGCCGTCCGAGAAGACGGTCGACGGCGGCGAGGCCAGCGCCCGAAACCCGGCCCCCTCGGCGCGCCACAGCGCCCCGGGCGCACCCTGGAAGCTCTGCACCTGCGGCACCGCGTAGAGCTGGTCCTTGTGCAGCACGAAGCGCTTGGCGGCGCTGGGCAGCGCACCGGAGGCCAGGGCCAACGTGGGCGACGGCGCGTCGGCGAGCGCACACGGCGGTGGGCCGGGCACGCAGCTGACGGTCGGCGCGGGCAGCGACAGCCGCCAGGGGTCGAGCTGCGTGGACAGCTTCTTCGCCAGGACCTCGAGCGTCGGCGTCGTCACCAGGCGGGCGGGGCTGAGCGGGCTCGTCGCGGCGGCGAAGGGCACCGGCTCGTCGACACTGCTGCCGGTCGACTCGAAGACGGGGCCGAAGTGCAGCTGGGTGACGTACGTGTACGTGGCCAGCGGGACGACGTTCTGCGCGGGTGACGTGTCGCGCAGCCCCGACAGCACGACCGACAGCGTCGCGCCCGGAGGCGGCAGCGCGCCGAAGGTGACGTTGGCCCGGTTGCCGCGCGCCGACACCGTCGCGGCCAGGTTCGACGAGTCGCCGGTGTTGGTGGCCAGGACGGTGGCCAGGTTCGCGTCGACGGGCTCGTCGAAGTCCACCCAGAAGCCGAAGTACGGCCCCTCGCCCGCGACGATGGGCGTGGCTGCAACCTGCGGTGCGGTTCGATCTTCCACGGTGACGAAGACCGGGTCCGTCAGGCTCGCCGGCGCCAGGCCAGCGTCGTGCGTCGCGGTGACTTGGAGGTGAATGATGCGGGAGGCCCCCATCACCGGCGGCGCCGAGAAGGACGTGCTCGCCGCGTTCGGATCGGCGAGCACCACGTCCGGGCCGCCGTCGACGACCGACCAGCGGTAAGTGAACGTCTCGGGCGGGTGGTTGGCCCCGCGAGCGCTGGCCTCCAGGTTGACCAAGTCACCGGAGGCGACGACCTGGTCCATGCCGCCGTCCAGGCGCCACACCCCACCGGCGTTCCCGATGATGTTGACGTTGCCCGCGAACGGAGCGCTCCGCTGGCCGAACGCGTCCTCGACGATGAGCTCGATCCGCGCCGAGGAGGACGTGGACGTGATGGGCGCCACGACCCACAGCCGGCGGCCCCCGAGCGTCGGGAGCAGCGTCAGCGGCAGGCCCTGAGTCTGCCGCCACTCGTAGCGGAGAATGGGAATGCCGGAGGACGTGCTGCCCACGGCGTCGAGGAAGCGACCCGTGCTGTGCACGATGAGGGCGTTGAGCGGCGTCCACGCCGCGACCGGCGGGTCCGCGAAGCGCAGCTGCACCTCGGTCGGCGCGCTCAGCCGGCCGCGCACGTCCTCGACGACCACCGAGTAGCGCTCGACGTGCGGCTGTTGAAAGTCGCCTGCGTCCACCGCGGGCGTCGCGGCGTTGAAGCCGTCGGTGGCGGTGAACTCGATCGGCACGCCGCCGTCGACCCGGCGCCAGGTGTAGCGCAGCGGCTGCTCGCCGAGCGACGGCCGCGCGTCGAACACCCACGGCCCGCCGTTGCTGGTCACGTGGAGCAGCGTGGGCGTGACGATGGCGACGGGCAGGCCCGCGTCGACCCCGCTGCCCGCATCACCTACGCCGGCATCCGTCCCGCCGTCCGTCCCGCCGTCCGTCCCGCCGTCCGTCCCTGCATCCGTCCCGCCGGAGCCGCCC
>JALHOS010000591.1 GCA_022842905.1 Myxococcaceae bacterium
GCGGGTGGGCTCGAGGTGCACGGAGCGGCCACCGGGCTCGAGCTGGAGCCCCGCCCGCAGCGCGGCGATGCGGGAGTGGAGGCGCCGCGCCGACTTCCCGTCCGTCGCGCAGAGGGCGACGGCCCGGTGGGGTTGCTGCGCTCGCTGGTGGTGGACGAAGCGAGCCGCGGTGCGGGGTTCGGTCGACGGCTCGTTGACGCCGCGCTGGGGCTGGCCGACGCGCAGGGCGTCCCACGTGTCTTCCTGCTCACCACCACCGCCCGCGACTTCTTCCTGCGGCAGTCCTTCGCCGGCTGGCGCTTCGTCGAAGCCCAGCGCTCCGAGGTGCCGGCGCCGCTCGCCGCGACCGTCGAGTTCACCAGCGCTTGCCCGGCCTCCGCCGTGTGCCTCGTCGGCACCCGGTCGCGAGCACCTCTCAGTCCCTGAGAGCCGGCTGTCCCATGTGAAGCGGCTTGGCAGGCGTGGCGTAGGTATCGCGCGTGGCTGAAGGCGTCTGGGGGGCAGACCTTCACCCCGGAGTCACCCATGCCCGCCATCAACTCGCTGAGCAGCTCGCGCATCACCTGGGAGCCGATCAACCCGAACGAGTCGGTCAGCACGCACGCGCCGGTGAACGACGGCTTCGACGAAGATCCGGGTGAAGGGGACGAGGTCGGCGACGTCGACGGGTGGGACGAAGCGCCGCCCGTGCGCACGCTGTCCGCGGACACCCTGGCCCGAGGCGCCGAAGGGGCGCGGGTCATGGACCTGCAGCGCGCGCTCGCCTCCAAGGGCCACTACAGCGGCACGGTGGACGGAAAGTTCGGCGCCGGCACGGAGGACGCGGTGCGCCGGTTCCAGGCGGCCAGCGGGCTGACGGCGGACGGCAAGGCCGGGCGCCTGACGCAGGCCGCGCTGGGCCTGTCGGTCGAGGGCGGCAGCTCGGGAGGGAATCCAACTCCGGTGAACGCGGGGAGCGTCGTCACCGGGACCCAGCAGCGTGGCTCGCGCGGTGACGGCGTGCGCGCGCTCCAGGAAGCGCTCCGCGCGAAGGGCTACTACAGCGGCGCCGCCGACGGCAGCTTCGGCTCCGGCACCGAAGAAGCGGTGCGGAAGTTCCAGGCGGCCAGCGGCCTGACGGCGGACGGCAAGGCGGGGCGGGGGACGGTGAAGGCGCTGGGCCTGCGCTTCATCGAAGGGGTCAGCGACATCGTCGACGCGCCGAGCGGCTCGAACGTGGTCGTCGCGCGGCTGCACTCGTACAAGAACGGCGGCGGGCTGGTGCACGGGACGATCTCCGTCAACGGCCGCAGCTACGCCTTCACCAGCGGGCGCGGCAACCTCCGCAGCACGCCGAAGGGCACGTTCACCATCACCCGGCACATGAACTCGCGGAACGACAAGCGGGCGTTCGTGCGCAACGGCGTCGGCTTCAGCTTCCGCGTGCAGGACGGCACGGCGGGCTTCGACACGTCGCACGACCCGCGGGATCCGCGCGGCTACCGCAAGGCCATTCGCATTCACCCCGACGGCGGCGTGGCTGGCACTGCCGGCTGCATCGGCCTGACCGGCAGCGCGGCGGAGCTCAAGCAGTTCCGCAGCGACATGAACGCGCTGCTCAGCCGCAACGGCGGCAGCGTGAAGCTCAAGGTGATCTGACGGGCGTTCAGGCTCGCGCGCTCCCGCCGCCGGGCTTCGCCGACGGGAAGTGCTTCACCATGAGCGGCGTCATCGTCTCGAAGGCACCCGCCGTCAGCACCGGCAGCTCCAGCGGCTTCTTCTGGCCGACGTCGAGGTGGAACGCGTAGGTCCTACTCGGCCCGCGAATGACGGTGACGAGGGTGATCTCCTTGACCGACTGCGGCGTCGCGAAGGCGTGCCGCATGCGCTCGACGTACCGCTTCGCCTCGCGCACGTAGAACGCGCCGCCGGCGACGAAGGCCACGGCGACGAGCATCATCAGCCGCTTGGGGACGACGTCCGCTTGGGTCTTCGCGGGGACGAAGACGCCGAGCAGGAGAAACCCGACGCCCGCAGCGATGAAGATCACGCCGAACACCAAGTACATGTGGCGGCGCTGCTTGAGGGCGTCTTCGAACAGCGGGACGAGCCTGGGGTCCATGAGGTCCTTCGAAGGTGAGGGGTTGAGCGAACGCTTCAACGGTTGATGCAGCGACGCGACGACCTGGATCGCACGGCACGCGACGGTGGTCGAGAAGCCCTGGAATTGCACGATCTTGGAGCTGCCGCGACGGGGGCCAGTCACTACAGTGCGCGCTCGTCATGCGTCGACTCCTGCGCGCCGCCGCGGTGCTCTGTGCGCTCCTTGGGCTGGGGGTCGCCGCGGTGGCCTGGCTCAGCCCGACCCCGGTGCCCGCCCGTGTCCAGCGGCCCTTCGTGGCCATGCCTGACGGTGTGCGGCTCGCCGTCGACGTGGTGCTCCCCAGCCCGGCGCCGGCCGCGAAGCTCCCCACGGTGCTGATTCAGACGCGGTACTGGCGCAGCCTCGAGCTGCGCGTGCCGACGCCGCCGGACACGGTGCCCCAGGGGCCACGGGAGCCGATCGTCGAGCGGCTGGTGCAGGCCGGCCTGGCCGTCGTCGTCGCCGACGTGCGTGGCACCGGCGCGTCGGAGGGCACCTGGACGCGGCCGTGGAGCCCAGAGGAGGTCGCCGACTCCCGCGCGCTGCTCGATTGGATCGTCGCGCAGCCGTGGTCGAACGGCTCCGTCGCCACGACCGGCACGTCGTACGAGGGCACCACCGCGCTGCTCACCGCGACGACCGGGCACCCGGCGCTCAAGGCCGTGCTCGCGCGGGAGATCGAGTGGGATCTGGTCGACGAGCTGTTGGCGCCTGGCGGCGTGCGCAACCTGAGCTTCGTGTCCGCCTGGAGCCGCAGCGTCGCCGCGCTGGATCGAGGGCGGCCTGCCGAGTTCTTTCCCGCGCTGGCGCGCGCGTTCGTCCTCGGGGTGAGCCCGACCGACGACGACCCGTCTGGCGTGGCGCTCGCGCAGCGGCAGCGCACCCGCACCGTGACCGACGTCGAAGCGCTGGTGCGGAGCGTGCGCGCGCCGAGCGATCCGATTGGACTGGATCAGCTGCCAGGCAGCGCCGTGGGGCCCGCCGGCTTCGCGACCGCGCTCGGCCAGTCCCGCGCGGCGATCTCGATCTGGGGCAGCTGGTGGGACGGCGCCACTGCCGACGCGGTGCTGCGCGCCGAGCAGGCGATCCCGCGCGCCCAGCTCGTCATCGGGCCGTGGACGCACGAGGGCGATACGTCGGCCAGCCCGCTGGGCGATCGCGACGCCGCCACGGTGGCGCTGGACGACGTGGTGGCCTTCCTGTCGACGAGCCTGTCGGGCCAGGACGCGGGCCCGCCGAGCCGGCGCTGGTACGTGGCCGGGGCTGGGCGCTGGGCGCAGGCCGACGTGTTTCCCAAGCCGCAGGCGATCGGCCTGTACCTGGACTCGAGCGGCGCGCTGCTCGAGACGCCGCCGCAGGCCTTCGAGGCGCGGCTCGACGTGGACTTCGGCGCGAGCACCGGCACGCACACGCGGTGGACGACGGGGCTGTTGAGCGACGTGCGCTACGCCCCGCGGCCGGG
>JALHOS010000592.1 GCA_022842905.1 Myxococcaceae bacterium
CCGCGCTGCGCAGCACCAGGCCCACCACCAGCGCCGGGGCGATCGGCCGGCACGCGGTGCCCAGCGCGCCGAACAGCGCCGCGGCCCACGGGCGATCGGTCTCCACCGCCCAGAACGCCAGCGCCCCGCACGTCAGGTACAGCCCGTCGGAGTACCCGACGCCGTACAGGTAGACAGCGAACGGATAGAGCGCGAGGCCCAGCAGCGCCCGCGGCGCCGCGTCCACCCGCACCCGCCGCGCCCACGCGCCGAAGGCCAGCAGCCCGCCGACGCCCGCCGCGAGAGACACCAACTCCAACGCGAGCCAGCGGTTGCCGACCAACACCGTCATCGCGCCCGCCACCAGCGGGTAGAGCGGAAAGAAGGCCACCGGGCTCTGCTCCCCGGGCTTGAGCCAGTACCCGCGGCTGACGATCTCCGCGTACCAACCCGCGTCCCACCGCGCGAGGGAGCGCACCAGCAGCCAGTCCGGGACATCGGGCGCCGCCGCGGGCTGGGGCCACACCGCGCCGCCCACTGCCACCGCCGTCAGCGACGCGACGGCGACGCCGACCGCCAGCCGCACCGCCGCTGCGCTCGAGTCGGGCAGCCGCACGGGACGCTTTAGGCTCCGATGTGCCGCAGCACCAGCAGCGGGCCGTCCACGTCCTCGCGGTCGGTCAGGTCGACCTCCGCGTCGATGAACAAGTCCTGCTCCTGCTGCTCGTCGAGCAGCGCGTGCCGCACCTTCCAGCGCCGCGGCCCGTCTTCGATCAGCTGCGTCAGCACCGGCTGTCGCGCACGCGGCGTGGTGTCGATCAGCGGGTGCGCGGCCCAGTACGGCGCCAGCAGCGCCTCGACCGCCTTCTCCGTCCACCCGCTGCCCTCGCCCAGGCCTTCCACCAGCTCGTCGTATTCCTTCTTCGCCAGCAGCGAGACCCAGCGGTGCACCTCGGCGCGCACCCGCGCCTTGAGCGCCTTGAGATCCTTCGCCAGGTCCTTCTTCGGCGGCCGCAGCGCCTCGGCCTCCTTGGGCAGCACCACGCCGAGCGCCTTGCCGAACCGCATCGCCTCCCACTCTTCGAGCAGCGAGCTGTCCGTCTGCTTGAGCGTGGAGAGCAGGTAGGCGGCGACGTCCTCCAGCGCCTCGTCCCGCGCGGCCTCGGGCACGTTCTGCACTAGCGTCTTGTACGCGTCGGACAGGTAGCGCAGCAGCACGCCCTCACTGCGCTGCAGCCCGTACTCCTTCACGAAGTCGTTGAACGTCAGGCACTTCTCGAACAGCTCCCGCGCCACGCCTTTGGGTCGAATGTTCTCCTGCCCCACCCAGGGGTGCTTCGCCGCGAACGAGTCGAAGGTCCCGTAGATGAACTCCGCGTTGGGCTTGGGCCAGGTGAGCTTGTCCAGCTCCTCCATGCGCTGGTCGTACTCCATGCCCTGCGCCTTGAGCTCCTGCACCTTCTGCCCCTTGAGGCGATCGAGCTGCGCCCAGAGCACGACGTCCGGGCTCTCGAGGATCGCCTCCACCAGCGCGAGCACGTCCAGCGCGTACGTGGGGCTGGTCGGGTCCAGGCTGGGCAGCACCTCGAGCAGGAACAGCGACAAGGTGTGGTTGAGCGAGAAGCTCTTCTGCAGCCCCGGCGCGACGCGCAGCTGCGGGCTCATGGTGGCGGTGCGGCGGTCGTGCACCACCACCCCCGCGTCGAGCAGCGAGCGGAGCAGGCTGCGGGCGTGTTTGAGCAGCCGGACCTTCCCCTGCGCGTGCGTGTGGCTCAGCCCCACCAGCTCCACCAGCCGCGTGTACCCTCCGGTGCTCGCGCCCTCGTACGCCTGCAGCAGGTTGATCAGGAGCCCGTGCGTCACCGAGAAGCGGCTCTCGAGCTTCTCGGGCAGCTGCGTCTTGAGCCGTTCGAACGTCTGCTCGTCCCAGTGCGCGTAGCCCTTCTCCGGCGGCTTCTGCAGGGTGACCTTCTTGCCCGCCGCGCGCTTGGCCTGGAGCTGCTTGTTCTCGATGACGTGCGGCGGCGCCTGCGCCACGACGTAGCCGCGCGTGTCGAAGCCCCTCCGTCCGGCCCGCCCGGAGATCTGGTGGAAGTCCCGCGCCGCGAGGATCGCCGTCTTCTCGCCGTCGAACTTGCACAGCTGGCTGAAGAGCACCGTGCGGATCGGCACGTTCACGCCCACGCCCAGGGTGTCCGTCCCGCTGATCACCTTGAGCAGGCCCTGCTGCGCCAGCCGCTCGACCAGGCGGCGGTACTTGGGCAGCAGCCCCGCGTGGTGCAGGCCGACGCCGTGCAGCACCAGCCGCCGCAGGTCCTTCCCGAACGGCGTGTCGAAGCGCTGGCCGACGATCGCCGCCTTGAGCTGCTCCTTCTCGTCCTTCGTGCACAGGTCGACGGACAACAGGTTCTGCGCCTGCTCCGCCGCCGCGCGCTGAGTGAAGTTGACCAGGTAGACGGGCGCCTTGTTCTCCTGGAGCAGCCCGCGGATCGCGTCGTGCAGCGGCTCGTCGCTGTAGCTCCACTCGAGCGGGACGGGGCGATCGCCGGACCGCACCTCGACTACGGGCCGCTTGGTGATGGTGCTCAGGCTGTCCTTGAGGCCGGACAGATCGCCCAGCGTCGCCGACATGAGCAAGAAGCGGGTGTCCGGCATCGACAAGAGCGGCACCTGCCAGGCCACGCCGCGCTCGCGGTCGCCGTAGTAGTGGAACTCGTCCATGACCACGTGCTCGGCGAAGAGCCGCTGATCGCGCAGGGCGAGGTTCGACAGGATCTCGGCGGTGCAGCAGATGATCGGCGCGTCGCGGTTGATCGCCGCGTCCCCCGTCATCATCCCCACGCGCTCGGCGCCGAACGCTTCGCACAGCGCGAAGAACTTCTCGTTCACCAGCGCCTTGATGGGGCAGGTGTAGAAGCTGCGCTGGCCCTTCACCAAGCCCAGGAAGTGGAGCGCGAGGGCCACCAGCGACTTGCCCGAGCCCGTCGGCGTGGCCAGCACGACGTGGTTGCCCGACAAGAGCTCGAGGATCGCCTCTTCCTGCGCCGGGTAGAGCGTCAGCTGCTTGGCCGCCACGTACTGCGTGAAGCGGTCGAGCGCCTCGTCGTCGCTCAACGGAGGCGCACCGGGAGGCGGGAGCAGGGCGGCGAGCGTCGTCACGGGGCCGACCCATACGTCTGCGCAGGGCAGGGGAAAAGCCTGGAGGTCGTTTTCGCGTATGATCGCCGTCCGGCCGGTACAGTGGAGTCCTGATGAAGCGAGCGGTCTGGATCCTGGCCCTCTTGAGCCTGGCAGCGGGGTGTTCGGCGCCCATGGTGGTGTGCTCCCCGTCGAGCTGCGACGGGTGCTGCGACGACAAGGGGCTGTGCCAGCCGGGGACGACGCTCTTCGCCTGTGGACAGCCCGGTGAGACCTGCGTGGCCTGCAGCGCCAACGCCGCCTGTGAGCAGTCGCGCTGCGTCGTGCTCCCGGGCATGGGCGGCGGCGTGGGCGGCAGCGGTGGCGGTTCGGCAGGCGCGGGTGGGGTCGGCGGTGGAGCGGGGACGGGCGGCGCCGATGCGGGGGTGGGTGGAACGGCGGGCGCCGGTGGCGTGGGAGGCGCTGGT
>JALHOS010000593.1 GCA_022842905.1 Myxococcaceae bacterium
TACCCGCAGGCTCACGCGCGGTGATCGCGCGCTGCGTGGCCTGAGCGCCGTCTTCGCCCCCGGCGTGGTGCTCGTGCTGGGCCCCGCGGAGGAGCTGCCCTGGTGTGCTGGCGTCGAGTACCTCGGGCTCGAGCCCGCCAGCGGTGGGCTGCTCGTCCCCACCACGCGGCGCTTCGAGCTCGATCCCCGCCTCGTCGAGCGGGCGCTGCGCCTGGGGTTGGGCCTGTCGCAGGGCCTCCTCGCGGTGCTGGCCGATCAGCGCGTCGTCCCGCTCGACCGAGCCCAGCCGCTGAGCGCCTCGACGCTCAGCTGGTACCTCACGCAGACGGAGGCTGCCGCGCCGTGACGGCCCTGCCCCGCTCGCTCAAGCCTTGGGCCACCCAGCTCGCCTGGCTCAGCCACGATCTCGCCCTCGCGCTGGCGCCGTGGATCCAACGGCTCGCCACGGCGATCGGCCCGCTCGCGGGCACCCAAGGGCCAGCCTCTCAAGAGCCCGACGGCTTCGACGGCCTCGCCACCCGCGGCACGTACGAGCGGCTGTTGGTCAGCGAGTGGCTGCTGGCCGACGAGGTGCCCGACGAGTTCCTGCGGCGCGCCGCGCAGGGCGAGCTCGCCTTCCACCGCCTCGCGCGCAAGCGGCCGGCGCAACAACCCCAGACGGCGATCGCCTTCGACGCCGGGCCGGCACAGCTCGGCGCGCCCCGCATCGCCCACCTCGCCGCCCTGCTCGTCTTCGCCGCTCGGGCCGAGGCGCGTGGCGCCCAGCTCCGCTTCGGCACGCTGCAAGAAGGCCCCTCGCAGGCCCGCGTCGGCGTCGACGAGGCTGGGATCTTGGCGCTGCTCCACGCCCGCACCTGGCAGCCCGCCACGCAGGCGCAGGTGACCGCGTGGGCGCAGCTGCGGGAGAAGGACGAGCTGTGGATCATCGGCGGCCCGGACACGCCGCGCGCCGTCGGTTCCTCACGCGCAGCCGTCCTGACGGTCGACGAGGCGATGCAGCCGGGAGTGCGCGAGCTCCACGTGAGCGCCCAACGCCCCGACCGGCCTGCGCAGCGCTTCGTCCTGCCGCTCCCGCCGGCGCCGGACTGTGTGCGGCTGCTGCGCAACCCGCTGAGGCCTCCGCCCCCACGGCCGACACCCCCTCGGCCCGCGCCGTCGACCGAAGCGCTCAGCGGGCTCCTGTTCGCGCGCACTGGCGACCGGCTCTTCGCGCGGGAGGCGAGCGGCGGCCTCGTCTGCATCACCGTGCCGTTCGATCGCGCGCGGGCCGTGCGCCCGCTGCGCCTGCCGGCCCTCCATGGAGAGGTCCCCTTGGCGGTGGGCTGGCTCGCGGGCACCGGCATCGTCACGCTCAGCGCCAAACGATCACTCAGCGGCGTGACGACCCACGCCGTGCTGCGCTTCTTGAGCAAGCGCGGCACGCCCCAGCGCAGCTCGATCTTCGCCCCCGTCGCGCCGGACTTGCTCCGCTGGCGGGTCGGCGAGCCGCTCCGTTCCCTCGTGTGCCTGGGTGGCCAGCACTTCGCCGCGGTCTTCGAACACGGCGTGCTGCGCTGGGACGAGGGCCAGGTCTCGTTCGAATCCGGGCCGATCGTCGCCGCCGCCGAAGCCAACCGCCGCCTCTTCGTGCTGCGCGTCGACGAGCAGGGCCGTCGCACGGTGAGCAACCTGGCCGCGCCGACGGAAGCCCCGACGCTGCTCAGCGGGCTGGGTGCGGTCCAGGCGGTGCCGGGTGTGTTCGCCAGCGGCGCCAAGCCGTTCTTCGCGACCGCCGACGTCGCGCTGCCGACCCGGTGGACGATCCACTCGTACTTCCCGACGACGGTCGACGTGCCCCCGAGCCACAGCGTGTTCGGCGCGACGTCCTCGAGGCTCTTCACCCACACGTCCGCCGGCCGGCGGATCGAAGTCCTCGGCCCCAACGCGCGGCCGAGCGTGTCGTTCCCGACGACCGGGGCGATCGTCGAAGCGGTGACGTGTCCAGCCCACTATCGCGGCGCGTGGCTCGACGACCGCGGGGGCGTCGGCGTGTTCGACGAGGCGGGGCTGGTGATCATGGGAGAACCGGAAGCGGACGGGCGTCTGCGCTTCGCGCGGTGGAAGCCATGAGCGCGCGGCGGCCCGACAGCCTGGTGTGGCGAGGCCACGTCGAGGCCTGGGGCGTCCTCGTCGCCGACACGCCGCGGAAGCGCGCCGAGCTCGTCCGAAGCCTCGAGCCGGGAGCGGCGATCCTCTCTGCGAACGACGGCCTCGTGTTGCGCTTTGCCCAGCCCCGGCGCATCGACGCGGACGCGGCGCCGGGCCTGGTCGTCTGTGAGCGCTTCGGCAGGCTCTGCGCGCTGCCCCTGACGCAGAAGGACCTCGAGACGCTGGGCGCGCCGTTCGGTGCGCTGGTGCTCGCATCGGGCGGCGCGCTGCGCGTCCAGCCCGCGCCTCGGCCCATCGACACCGCCCGCTGGCTGTCGCTGGTTGGGTGGAGCGCGCTGACGCCGCTCGAAGCGCCCTCCCCGCCACCTCTCCGGCTCGCGCCCGCGGCCGAAGCGCCCGTCTCACTTCGGGCCTTCCTCAAGGATCCGCCGCCGCCCAAGCCGAAGGATCCGCCGCTGCGCGCGCTGTGGCGCGCCATGCAGGACTGGTGGCGCAGCCGCGGCCGAGCCGGCACGGCCCCAGCGCCGGCCCAACCCGAGCGCGCTCTCGCCCGCCGAACGCTCTCCGACTCCCTCTGGCGGCGCCTGGCGCGGGCCGTCATGGACTCCACGCTGGGGGAGCGGCTGCGACAACGGCAGCGCGACTACCTGAGCCGACTCGACGAACTGTTCGAACGCGGCGAGCTCGATCAAGCGCTGCGCGAGGCGATCGCGTTGGGAGGCCGCGACGACCCTCGTCGACCTGCGAACGAAGCGCCGGCGCTCGGCGTGCCGCGGCCGCGAGACGCGCTGGTCCCGAGCACCGCGCGCCCCGTCGACGGACCGGCGCTCAGGCTCGAGGGCGCGTACGAGCGCCTGCGCCGCCAATACGAAGCGGCCGCGGAGGAGCTGGTGCGACAAGGTCGCATCGAAGAGGCCGCCTTCGTGCACGCCGACCTCCTCAAACAACCCCAGGCGGCGGTGTCGCTCTTGGAGCAGCACACGAAGTTCGGCCTCGCCGCGCGGGTGGCCGAAGCACACAGCCTCGAGCCTGGCCTGCGCGTGCGACTGTGGGTGCTCGCCGGGGACTTCGGGCGCGCGGTGGCGCTGGCGCGCAAAGGCCACTGGACGATCGCCGCGACGCTGCTCGATCGACAGCGGCCGGACCTTGCCAACGCGCTGCGCCTGGCGCAGGCGGATCTGCTCGCGTCGTCCGGGGACTTCGTCGGCGCGGTCACCATCGCCGCGCCGATTGCAAACGCGGCGGCGCTGACTCGCCGCTGGACGCAGCTGGGAATCTCCGCCGGAGGGCCGGGCGCCGCGCAGCTCCTCGTCCGTCAGCTCGAGCTCGAGCCGGAGCGGGCGGACCAGACGAATGAGCTGGCGCGCGCCCTCCTCGCGACCGACGGCCCCGCCGAGCTCGACGGGCGCCGGGCGC
>JALHOS010000594.1 GCA_022842905.1 Myxococcaceae bacterium
GTGACCGCCAGGCGCCGCCTGCCCCGCGGCGACCGCCGCCCCCAGCGCCGCGCCCACGCAGACGAGCGCGGCCCACCCGCGGAAGCTCTGACCACCCTGCGCGCAGGGAGCGACGTGCTCGGACCTCACCGACGAGGGGTGTAGGCAAGACAGGTGCCGAGCGTGCGCTCACGTTGATGCGTGTCCACACTGCGCGCAAAAACTGCCGGTGCCTTGGAGCGGCCCCCTTGAGGGCGCGGGAGCACGGATCGTGCACAGGCCTGCGTGGCCTCATGCTCCGCGTCCTCCGGTCCTTGCCGCGTTGGCTCGCGGCTCCCATCGCTCGTGCCGACCAGAGCCTGCAGGCGCGGATCCTCGTGCCGCTGACGCTGCTGTCGGGCGCGACGCTGGCGCTCATGGCCGCGTCCGCGCTGCGGCTCGCGCACGGCATGAACGAGCGCGCCGCGTTTCGCGCGACGGAGCTCTTCGCGACCGTGGCGGCCGAAGGGCTGGGCCGCGCGGCGAAGGACCGCGGCAAGCCGGCCGTCGGCGAGGTGTTGGGCGCGCTCGCCCGGCACGAGCCGTCACACCGCGGCGAGCTGATGGAGCTCAGCGTGGTCGACCCGACGGGCCTGCGCGTCGCCTCGACGCACCCTCCCCTGGCGGGCACCCGCGCCTGGGACGCGCCGCCGGCCGTCGAGCGGCGCACGCGCAACTCCGACGACGCCGCGCTGACGGTACTCGAGCCGCTGGGGCTGGGACCTTCCGGGCAGGTGCTCACCGCCCACTGGCTCGAGGTGCGCCTGTCGCGGCAGGGCGATCTCGCCGCCGAGAACGCGCTCGCCGCCGCGCTGCTCTGGACCGCCGTGCCGTCGCTGTTGGTGCTGCTGGCGATCGCCTGGTGGCTCATCGGCCGGGAAGCGACGCGGCCCTTGCACCGCCTGGTCGACGCCATGCGCCGGGCCGGCGCGGGTGACGCCACCGCGCGTGCCGACGAAGGGCTGACCGACGAGCTGGGCACCGTCGCGCGCAGCTTCGACGAGACGTTCGCGGCGCTGCAGCACAGCCGTGCCCAGCTCGAGGCCGTGCATCGCGAGCGCCTGGAGCGCGCGGATCGCCTCGCCGCCGTGGGCGAGATGGCCGCGGGCTTGTCCCACGAGATCAAGAACCCGCTCGCGGGCCTGTCCGTCGCACTGGAGATGCTGGCGCAAGACCACCCCAAGGAGACGCCGCGGGGCGAGCTCATCGCTGAAATGCAGCACCAGGTGTCCCGGCTGACGGAGATCATGGAAGGGCTGCTGGGCTT
Source organism: Myxococcaceae bacterium (assembly GCA_022842905.1). GTDB lineage: Bacteria > Myxococcota > Myxococcia > Myxococcales > Myxococcaceae > JALHOS01. The sequence goes on from JALHOS010000594.1 coordinate 1,286, forward strand.
CGTGCGCAACCAGCCTTCGCGGCAGCGGCCCGTCGACGTGAACGAGGCCGTCGAGCGCGCCCTGCGGTTGATCAGCCGGCGATGTCAGGCCGCCTGCTCGGCGCCGCCGCCGCCACAGCTCGCACAGAACCTGCCCAAGGTGCACGCGGACCCGTCGAAGCTCGAGCAGGTGTTCCTCAACCTGCTGCTCAACGCTTGCCAGGCCATGGCCGGCGTCGCGGGCGGCTGTCGAGGCCAGCTCGAAGTCCGCTCGCTGAGCCGCGACGGCATGGTGCTCGTGGAGATCGCCGACGCTGGCCCGGGCATCTCCCCCGAGGCCCGCGGCAAGCTGTTCAAGCCGTTCTTCACCACCAAGCCGACGGGGAACGGGCTGGGCCTGGCGATCTCCGAGCAGATCATCGTCGACCACGGCGGCCACATCGTCTTCACCTGCCCGCCGAGCGGCGGCACGGTCTTCACGGTCGCGCTCCCGGCGATCCCCGGTGAGGCGCTGACGTGAGCGACCTGTCGCCCAAGCTGCTGGTCGTCGATGACGAGAAGCTCATTCGTTGCTCCGTCGTCGAAGGACTGGAGCGCCGAGGCTACGACGTGGCCGGGGCGGAGTCCGGTGAGCGGGCGCTCGAGTTGGTGGCGGCGGCGCGCCCGTGGGTGATGCTGCTCGACGTTCGGCTGCCGGGCATCGACGGGTTGGTCACGCTGCAGCGGGCGCTCGAGGCCGACCCCGACCTGGTCGTCGTCATGATGTCGGCGCACGGCACCATCGACCTCGCGGTCGAGGCGATGAAGCTGGGCGCGGTGGACTTCGTCGTCAAGCCGTTCGGCTTCGGCTCGCTGCTCGCGTCGCTGGAGAAGGCGATCGAACGTGCGGCGGCGCGGCGGCAGGTGGCGGCGCTGCGCGGCCCGGCGCTCGGCACCAGCGGGCTGGTCGGTGAGGCGCCGAACATGGTCGAGCTCAAGGAGACGGTCGCGCGCGTGGCCGCGAGCGACGCCAGCACGGTCATCCTCGAAGGCGAGAGCGGCGTCGGCAAAGAGGTCGTCGCCCAGGCAATTCACAGCTCGAGCCAGCGCGCTGCCAAGCCGTTCCTGAAGATCAACTGCGCGGCCCTGCCCGAGCTGCTCGTGGAATCGGAGCTCTTCGGCCACGAGCGCGGGGCCTTCACCGACGCGCGGGTGCAGAAGCGCGGCCTGTTCGAGTCCGCCGAAGGTGGCTCGGTGATGCTGGACGAGATCGGCGACCTCGCGCCGGGCAGCCAAGCCAAGCTGCTGCGCCTGCTCGAAGAGCGCGCGTTTCGCCGGGTGGGCGGGGTCACCGAGCTCAAGGCCGACGTGCGAGTCATCGCCGCGACGAACGTGGGCCTCAAAGCGCGGGTGAGCGAAGGGCGGTTTCGGTCGGACCTGTTCTTCCGCCTCAACGTGGTGCGCATCGTCGTGCCGCCGCTGCGCGAGCGCATGACGGACATTCCCCTGCTCTCGGCGCTGTTCGTCGACCGGTACAACCAGGAGATGAAGCGGGCCGTGCGCGGGCTGTCGACCGACGCGCTGGAGCTGCTGCTCCGCTACGACTGGCCCGGGAACGTGCGCGAGCTGCGCAACGCCATCGAGCGGGCGTTCATTCTCCACCCGGGGGCCGAGCAGATTCGCCCCGAGCACCTGCCGCACGAGGTGCGCGCGCCGGTCGAAGGCCCGCCGGTGTCCGCCGCGCTGCCTCGGCCCGGCACCATGTCCCTCGAGGAGACCGAACGCCGGTTGATGATCGAAGCGCTCGAGAGCTGCAGCGGAAACCAGTCGCAGGCGGCGCGGGTGCTCGGCATCAGCCGCGACACGCTGCGCTACCGCATGAAGAAGCACGGCCTGGCGTGAGGGCTCGGGCGCGCCGAGGGCCGTGCGCCGCCTCATGTCCACGTGCGGCTCGTCGCAGGTGCGACCGACGATGACGCCGCCCGCGGCGAGGGCGCAGCACCTCGTCGCGTCGGCGGGCTGCGCCACTCGTGTGCGTCAGTGCTGCGGGTGACGCTCCAGCCAGAACTGCATGCGGTCGCCCGCGCGCCGAGGGCCGTGCGCCGCCTCATGTCTGTGTGCGGCTCGTCGCAGGTGCGACCGACGACGACGCCGCCCGCGGCGAGGGCGCGGCACCTCTTCGAGCGCCGGTCGGGCCTGCGCCACTCGTGTGCGTCAGTGCTGCTGATGGCACGACAGGCAGCGCTCGTCGGGGCTCGCGCGCGCGGCGAAGCCCGTGCGCCGTCCGCAGGTCCGCGTGCGGCTCGTCGCAGGTCGACC
>JALHOS010000595.1 GCA_022842905.1 Myxococcaceae bacterium
ACGCGGCGGGCACGGCGCCGGTGGCAACGGCGGGCCGAGCTTGGGCCTGGCGCACAAGGGCAGCGTCGTGAACTTCATGAACGGCTTCGTGCTGCGACCGGGCACGGCGGGGAGCGCGGGCACTTCCCGCGGTTCCGGTGGGCTCGCTGGCGTGCCTGGGTACGCCGGGCAGGAGTTCACGTTCCCGTAGGTCGAGCGCGGCGGGAACGGCGACGGTGGCAACGGCGGACCGAGCTTGGGCCTGGCGCACGAAGGCAGCGGCGTGAACTTCATGAGCGGCTTCGTGCTGCGGTCGGGCACGTTGAGGGGAGCGCGGGCACCTCGCGCGGCGCCGGTGAGCTCGCAGGGCGTGCCGGGCTACGCCGGGCAAGAGCTCACCTCCCGGAGTGGCGAGCGGCGCGCTCAGCACGTCGTGAGGGCCTCGACGGGCCTTCCGAAGCCGAGCACGAGCGGCTTGATGCCGCGCAATTTCACCCGCGTGGCGCAGCCGTACGGTGCTCACCATGAAACGTTCGCTCTTCGCCGCCAACCTCGCTGCGTGCCTCTTCCTCGCCTGCCAGCCGCCGAGTGATGGTGATTCCGACGGCGGGACCGGCGGCGCGGGAGGAAGCGGCGGGGCGGGAGGCAGCGGCGGCGCCGCGTCGGGCACGGTGACGGTGACGCACACCAGCCTGCCGCTCCACCTGCGCGTGCAGGTCAGCACGGGCTTTCGCGACACGCCGTCGGTCTTCGACGGCGGCATCACCTGGACGGGCGAGGCGCCAGTCACCGCCGCCAGCGCCCAAGACAGCTACAGCGGGGCGACGGGCTCGTCGAGCGGCAGCACCCGCATTGCGCTCGTGCAAGGCGGCGTCGAGTTCTCCATGGACGCGACCATCAACCGCACGACCGGCAGCAACCCCGTCATCGCGATGATGGGTGAGGAGGTCAGCGTGTGCATCACCGGCGCCGCCGGCCGCACCGCCAAGCTCGACATCAGCTGCGTCGGCACCATCAACGTCACCGGCGCTGGCCTCTCGAGCCTCCTCGTCGGCACGCCGTCGAACGACAGCGCGTACTGCGCCGGGTGGACGGGGCCCGGCGCCCAGAACGTCGCGCTGCCCTTGAACGGCACGGCGACCAAGGCCGTCTCCGGCGGGAGGGCCTGCTTCCCCGTCAAGCTCGCGTGGATGAACGGCGTCGAGGTGACGGGCTCACCGACCGGCACCGTCGCGCTGGCCGGCGGGAAGGTGACCGTCACCGCGTCACTCGTTCCGTAGCGCGAAGTGCAGGCCGTGACGGAGGGCGCAGCGGCGGAGACCGCGGGCACCTCCACACCCAAACGAAGCCGACCGTCGCGCCTGCGGAACGTGCGTGAGCGCGTGCCCAAAGAAAGCCCCCACCCTCGTCCCATTGGAGTGAAGCCGTCCACGAAGAGACCGCGGAGGTCCCGAGAAGCCGAGCGGTGAACACGGGGCCTGTGCTGAGTCCCTGGTGACGGGTTCGGCCACCAAGACCTCCGCGGGCATGGTTCACTCCCTCGCTGGAGGCATATGCGTTCTCTCTTTGGCTCTCTCGTCGTCGTGTCGGTGCTCGCAGCGGCCTCGCCGTCGTGCAAGTCGGAGTCGGCGAAGGCTCCCGGCCCGACACCTCTTCCCGAAATCACAGCGGCCGACCGTGAGGGCACGACGCTTCAGGCCAAGGACAAGGTGACGGCCTCGCTGGGCCCGCGCAAGCAGAAGCCCGCACACGTCATCGAGACCTACGGCAAGTTCGCGCTGGTGTCGTTCGATGACGACGGCAACGACTGGGTGTCCGGCAACTTCAAGGGGTGGGTGCTGCAGAAGGAGCTCACGCCGCAAGGGGCGATCTCGAGCCACCCCGTCGACGACACCTGCACCTTCGCGGTCGACGACGCGGTGCGCGGGCGCTGGAACACGGTGATGCAGGAGACCGACGGCGTCGTGAAGGAAACCTACGGCAAGCTGGCGCACGTCGACTTCGTGAACAAGACGAGCGGCTGGACCCAATGCAAGCTCCTCAAGAGTCGGAGCGACGAGGAAGACGAAGCGAGCACCGGCTCCGAGCAGGGCGGCGGACAGGTCGACGCCGTCACGAAGTGCAGGCGCGGCTGCAACTCGCGCTGTCACGGGGCGAAGAACAAGTCGAAGTGTGTGAACGAGTGCCGCCGCGCGTGTGGCTGAGTCGAAGGGCTCGGCCAGCCAACTCCCGCTCGACTCCGCGTTCACACCGTCGGTCGGCGCGTCAGTTCCTCAGCGAGGCGCCGAGCGCGCGAGCCAGTCCAGCGCCAGCCGCGCGACGTTGTCCGTCGCCTCCGGCCCCGTCCCGGTGATGACCGGCACGCCGCCGCGCAAGTACGTCTCGGTGTGGTGGGGGTTCGCCACGGCCTTGAGCGTTCCCCCAGGGCCCACCTTTGCGCCCAGCCGCCGCAGCGCCGCGTGGGCGTCGAACGTGGGGTTGAACTCCGGCAGCACGTAGCCCGCCTTCTGCGTCAGCTTGTCCAGCTGCGGTGAGAAGCCCGTCGCGCGCCCGCCTTCGACGAGGCGCCCGAGCGCCGGCGTCGCGTGGCACACCGCCGTCACCGGCTTGCGCTGCGCGTGCATGGCCGCCGCCGCCTGCTCGATGAGCGGGTTGCCGACCAAGTCCTGGTGTGAGCCGTGCCCGCCAGCGATGTGCAGCGTGGCGAACTTCGACGGGTCGAAGTGCTTGGCCGCCGACGGCGCCGCGAAGCCGTCGAGAATCACCTTCCCCTGCGGCGAGTCGGGGCCGCGGTCCGCGCCCACGCCGAAGCCCACCAACGGCCCGAAGCGCCCCTGCAGCAGCGAGAGCGCGTCCGGTGACGGCGGCAGCCCGTCGGGCGTGAAGAGGACCGGCGTGAAGCCACGGTCCAGCGCTTCCTTCACGTAGCCTTCGACTTCACGCCAGTGGTACCCGCCCACCGGCTTGTCGGTGGCGCCCTGGGCGACGTCCTTCCAGTTGCCCGAGCTGACGAAGATGGCGACCGTCTTCTCCGGCGGGCTCGTGAGGTTCGGCGGGGCCGCCTGCGCCGCGGCGAACACCGGCCGCAGCGCTTCGGTCAAGGGCCGCCCCGTCTTCTTCTGGAACGCCTCGGCCAGCGCCGCCCGCTCTTCACCGCCGGCCTGCGCGAGGTGGCCGTACACCGCCTTGCGGACCTCCGCGGTCGGGCTCTGGCTCGTCAGCTGCGCGAGCGACGCGGCCGTCTGCTCCAGCCGCGGCCCGTGCAGCGCCTGCCACGCGCGCTTGAGCGCCGCACCGCTCAGCCCCTTGGTGGCGAAGCCGCGCAGGTCGTACTCGAGGTCACGCCCGTAGCGGCCGCGGTAGCTGGCCATCAGGGCGGCGTTGGACTCCGCCGTGCCGCCGGTGAGCAACTCCAGCGCGCGGCCTGCGTCGCCGGACCGAAACGCGGTGTGCAGCCCGGTGACGCGCTCCGCGGCGCCGCCCGCTATCCACCCTGTCCCCTCGGCGCCGGCCGGCGCGTCGGAGGCTGCGTCGGCGCGCGCGCGGGCCGACGTTGGAGCGC
>JALHOS010000596.1 GCA_022842905.1 Myxococcaceae bacterium
GGCGCGGGCGGCACGGCTGGTGCGGGCGGCACGGCGGGCGCGGGCGGCACGGCGGGTACGGGTGGCAGCAACCTTGCTGGTGACACGTGCACCAACCCGGTGGCGATCACCCCCGGCACGCTCGCGACCGAGACGACCGTTGGGTACGCGAACAACGTTCAGATGGGAACCACGCGGCCCGGTTGTGCGGACTATTCGTTCCCTGGACCGGACAAGGTCTACAGCATCTCGGTTCCGGCTGGGCAACGGCTTACCGCGACGGTCACTCCTGGTGTGGGCGTGGCTCCGTCCGTCGACGGCGGATCGTGGGACGTCGGTATCAACTTGTTGACTGCGGCAGCGTGCGGAAACGCGGTCAGCATGTGCCTCGGCGGCGCGGACGTGGGTGCTTCGGGCGCCCCGGACACGGCGACCTATGCGAACTCGGGATCGGCGGCCCAGACCGTCCTCATTGTGGTCGACTACTTCTCGACCGGTACCAACAACGCAGGCGCGTTCAGCCTCACGACGAGCCTGGCTGCGCTGCCGTCCGTCCTTGAGGGTGGCGAGACGTGCTCGGCTCCCGTGGCGCTGGCGGCGGGAATGACCATTCGCGGCACGACGGTCGCGAAGATGAACGAGTACGCAAGCCAGGGTTCAACGAGCTGTCGCTCGATGGGCACGGGCGGCGACGTCGTGTATTCGATCAGCGTGCCGGCAGGCCAGCGAGGTACGGTCACCGCTACCGCGGAAACAGCCGGCTTCACGGTCAGCGCGAACATCGTCGACGGTGCTTCGAACTGTGGCACCCTCGGGACCGACGGCGGCGTGACGGGACAGGTGTGCGTGGCCAACAACCTCAACGGGTCGGCCACGATCGTGAACAGCGGTTCGGCAGCGGCGACCTACTTGGTGCTCGTCGACAGCTCGGCCTTCTCGACCGCCATGGCTGGTGACTACACGCTGGCGTACTCGGCAGCTGCCGTCCCTGCAGGAGACGTCTGCTCGACCGCGACGGCGCTCGCGACCGGCGCGACGACCGGCCTCAACTTCGCGACCTTCGCCAACGACTACACCGGCAGTGCGGGCGGCTGTGAGTTTGGCGCAGGACCGGATCGCGCGTTCACGATCAGTGTTCCGTCGATGAATCGGCTCACGGTCACCACCCAGCCCGACGCGGGTGCTGACCTCAGCGTGAGCGTCCTGGCGTCCGCAGCGGCTTGCGGAACCTCGACCTGTGCCGTGGCTGCGGACGCGACGACGATTGGCCAAGGTGAGACGGCTCGCTACGACAACACGACTGGTGTGGCGCAGAACGTCATCGTCGTCATCGACTCGCTCAGCTCGGATCGCGCCGGCAACTTCAACCTGAACGTGTCCGTCGGGAACATTCCTGCGGCCGCGTACACCAAGGCGACGATCGCGGCGGCGTGCGTCGACATGTCGACGGGGACGACGACGCTCATCGGCGACGGTGGGATTGCCATCGACGACGACGAGACCACGGGCCTGATTGGTCTGCCGATCGCCTTCAACTTCTTTGGGGCGCCGGCTACCCACTACTCGGTGAACACGAATGGCTTGCTCCAGCTCTATGCGAGCGATGCTGGCACGCCGAGCGACCAGTGGACGAATGCCCCGATCCCCAGCGGGTCTGCGCCGAACGGGTTCGTTGCTGGGTATTGGGATGACTTCGTCCCGTCGAACTTCGGCGCTGCGGGCCGTGTGCACGCGAAGTCTGACGCCACGTCCGTCACGGTCGAGTGGGACTACCCAGGAGCGAGCACGAGGTTCCAGACGCGGCTGTTTACGTCCAACGTGATCGAGACCCACTTCTGCGCGCTCGGCTCCGGGTTCATCGGCAGCAGCGCGACTGTCGGGGTCGAGAACGCGGCCGGAGACCTCGGGGTTCAGCACTCGTACAACCAGACGGACGCCGGCGTCGCGACCGGCAGCGGCGTGCGCTACACGCCGTAACGCTCGCAGCTGAACTCACGAAGCACCAGGCCACCGTCCCACGTGCTGGGGCGGTGGCCGCTTCATTTTCTGCCCGTCGCCCCGCGCGTTGACTTCGCCGGGGACCAACGCCAAGACCCTCGCCGTGACGAACCGCTGGCTGGGGGTGGCGCTGTGCTTCGGTGTCGTGCTGCACCAAGGCTGTGGCGGCCCCGCCCAGCCGTGCGTCGCGAGCGCTGAGTGTCCCGCGGGCTTGTTCTGCACCAACGGGGTGTGCACGACGGAGCGCCCTGCGGGAACGGGTGGCGGCGCGGGCACGGGTGGAAGCGGAGCGCGGGCCGGCGCTGGCGGCTCGGCAGGCCAGGCCGGCACCGGAGGCGCTGCGGGGAGCGGCGGCGTTGGAGGCTTCCCCGGCGAGAGCTGCCAGAGCGCGGTGCTCCTGTCGCCGCCCGTGCAGAGCCGCATCGACTCCACGCAGGGCTTCGCCAACACCTACGACGGCGGCACGGGCTGCGTGGCGATGGCGGGCGTGGACCGGGTGTACCGAGTCGCCGTGCCCAGCGCGCAGCAGCTGACGGCGCGCGTCGTCGGCAACGTGCAAGACGCGGGGTTCGACCCGTCGATCAACCTCGTCGTGGGGCCGGCTGCGCAGTGTGACGCCGCGCCGCTGGTCTGCTCCGCGAGCAGCGACACCGGCTCCGCCGGCACCGTCAACCTCGTGCGTCATGCCAACGTGTCCGGAGTCACGCAGGACGTCTTCCTCATCGTCGACGCGCTCAACGCCACCGCCACCGGACCCTTCAGCTTGTCGGTGAGCCTGGGGCCCGCGCCCGCGCAGCTCCAGCCCGGGGCGAGCTGCAGCAGCCCGGCCTCGCTCACCATCGACCGCACGGTGCTGGGGACGACGGCCACGCTGGCCAACGGCTTCGTACCGACCGACGTCCTGGGCTGTGAGGGCGTCGCCGCAGGGACAGCGGCGCCCGACGGCGTCTACGCGCTGCAGGTGCCAGCCGGCGCGACGCTCGTGGCGGAGCTCACGACGAGCTGGGACGCCGTGCTGAACCTCGTCGAGAGCCCGGCGAGCACCTGCGGCTCGGGTGGCACCGATGGCGGCATGGCCTGCCTGGCGGGCACGGACGGCGTGACGGCCGGCACCGAGCGGCTGTCATGGAAGAACGGGACGTCGGCGACCAAGGGCGTGTTCCTGCTCGTCGACGGCTACCAGACGACGAGCGCCGGCTCCTTCGAGCTGTCGACCTGGCTCGAGTAGCGCGGCGCGAGGCGGGTCGGCGTTTTCCTCTCTGGCCTCAGGGCCAACCGGTGCGCTAGCACTCGCCCGCCGTCCGTTTCGTCGTCTGCCCTTTCCTCCGATTCACCTTGAGGTTTCCCATGAAGAAGCTCTGGCTCATCGGCGCGCTCGCGCCGCTCGCCGTCCTGCTCTCGCAGTGCGGCCAAATGAACACCTGTAAGTCGAACGCCGAGTGCAAGACCGGCTTCGTGTGCACCGCGGGCGCCTGCGTGGCCGGCACCGGCGGGACTGGTGGCACGGCGGGCACCGGCGGCACGGCGGGCACTGGCGGCACGGCGGGCA
>JALHOS010000597.1 GCA_022842905.1 Myxococcaceae bacterium
CGAGTGAAGCTACTTGCGGTACCTGAGCGAGGAGCAACGACGGGCTGCGACGCAAGGTCGCGATGTCGCGACGGGAGCTAACCTGTTCGGCGCTCTAGGGGTTGCACCAGGGGCAGTTCCCGGGGGACGCGGTCGTCGCCGCGACGGGCGCCCGCGCCGAAGCGCCGCACCGCCGGCAGTCCGCCCACCGCGCGGCCACCACCGTCGTCGGCTCGCGACACACCTCGCAGGGGAGGCCCAGCTCGACGCGCGCGGAGACGAAGCCCGGCCAGTCACACGTTGGACAACGCGTCGCGAGGGCTTCGAAGCAGCGCTCGAGCGCGCGGCGAATCGCCACCCGCCGCTTGGGGTTGAGGTGGGCGCGCAGCTCGGCCTCGACTCGCACCGCGCCGCGGCGCAGCGCGTCGGTGGTCGCGCGACGAAGCTGCTCGCGCTCGGTGAAGGTGCGCTCCCCGACTCGCACGGCCTGACCGGGGAAGCCCCGTGCTTCAGCCCAGCGCAGGGCGTCCTCTGCGCTGGTGACTTCGGCGTCGCCGTAGGTGGTGTCGGTGGTCAGCTCGACGCCCTCGAGCTCGCAGCCCGTCCAGCGGTCCTGGAGCAGCACCAGCTCGTGGTCCGACGGAAACCACGGCACGCTCGGGTGTGGGCCGAAGGAGCCTTCGCTGGCCAAGGCGAAGCGCGCCCCAGGGCGGTGTTCGAAGGCGGCGGCGCACTTGAGCCGAGCCGCGTCCCGAGCGCTGCCCGCGCGCGGCGGGTGCCCGAAGAAGCGGCCGAGTCGATCCGTGTCGAATGAGTCGACGTGGTCGAGCACCAACCCAAACGGTGCCAGCAAGCCGTCGAGCAGGCGTTCCTTGCCATGTTGGGTGACGAACGCGACCGTCGCGCCTCCGGTCGCTGGAAAGGCAGGGAAGCCCGCGGTCACGCGCCGGGCACCTCCCCTTCGCCCTGGGCCCGCGTCCAGCCGATGGCGCCGTCGAACACCTGGAGCTTCTCGAGGTGCATCCACCGGAAGTGGCGCTGAATGCGGTCGACCAACGTCCACACCTCGGCGTCCGTCAGGTCGTGGCTGTCGGAGCGGGTCACGAAGCGGCAGCGCCAGTGGTCGACACAGTCCGGCGCGGTGCCCGTGGTGGGGAAGACCTGCGTTCCGCGGTTGCTGATCATCTTCAGGCGCAGCGGGCCGTCGCGGGTGAACTCCTCGAGCGCTCGGCCGACGGTCTGAGCGGTCGCGCTCGTCTCGAGGAACACGTCGAGGCCGCCCACCCGGCGAGACTCGACGCGGACGAAGTCGGCGCGGGTGCTCAGCTGCGGGATCTTCAGCGGAGCCACCTGGCGCGGCTTCCAGCCGTCCGGCGCCTGAGCCAACAGGGAGATGACGCGGTCGGTGAAGGCGGTCGTCCCGAGCGCCCCCGCCGAGGCCACGTCGCCCGTGAAGTGACCGCGGGCATAGGCCGCGTGCACGGCGGCCTCGACTTGCGCGGCGGCGGTGTGCTCGTCGAGGTGCCGCAGCAGCATGACCGCCGACAGCATGACGGCGGTGGGGTTGGCGAGGTCACGACCCGCCAGCGACGGCGCGGTCCCGTGCACCGCTTCGAAAATCGCCATGTCCGCACCGAGGTTGGCGCCCGGCGCGAAGCCGAGGCCGCCGATGAGCCCGCTGGTGAGGTCGGAGAGGATGTCGCCGTTCATGTTGCTGGTGACGATGACCTCGAACTGCTCCGGCGCACGGACGAGTTGGTGGGCCGCGTTGTCCACCAGCAGGTGCTGGGCGCGAATCGTGGGGTACTCCTTGGCCACGTCTTCGAAGGTGCGCTTGAGCAGCCCTTCGGTGAGCTTCATGATGTTGGCCTTGGTCGCGCAGTGGACGCTGCGGCGGCCCTCGGCCACGGCCAACTCGAACGCCAGCCGCACCACCTTCTCGCAGCCCTTGCGCGACATGAGCTTGAGGCACTGGGCGACGCCCGGCGTCTGTTGGTGCTCGATGCCGGCGTAGAGGTCTTCGACGTTCTCGCGCACCACCACCAGGTCGACCCCGCGGCCGCTGAAGGGCGTGCGCACGTTGGTGAACTCGCGCACCGGGCGGACGTTGGCGTAGGTCTCGAAGAGCTTGCGGAGCGTGACGTTGGCGCTCTTCTCTCCGTAGCCGACGGGCGTCTCGAGCGGGCCCTTGAGCGCCACGCGGGTCTCCTCGAGGGAGCGGATGGTCTCCGCCGGCACCCCAGTCGGGTCCCCCGCCTTGAACACCTGCGCCCCAGCCGCGTGCTCCTCCCAGGCGAGGTCCACACCAGCGGCTTCGACCAGGCGCCGGGCAGCGCGCGTCACCTCGGGGCCAATGCCATCGCCTGGAATGAGCGTGACCCGCTTGCGACCTCGAGCGTCGACTCGGAACGTGACCACGTGCGTCTCCCGCTGGCTGGACATGCGAAATGCACGTCGCATATGCCTGTTCGAGACATGGCCCGCTCAAGGCAACTCAAAATGAGGCGCGCGAGCGCGAAAGAGTGGACGTTCCTGTCCAACCACGCGCACGTGCTGCTGTGCCTGCGCCGGGACGCGTCGGTGACGATGAAGGAGATCGCCGCCTTGGTCGGGGTGACGGAGCGCGCGGTGCAGCGGATCATCCACGAGCTGGAGGCCGCGGGGTACCTGACCCGTCAGCGCGAAGGTCGGCGCAACGGGTACCAGCTGCGAGAGGACCTTCCGCTGCGCCATCCGCTCGAGGCGCGGCACGCGGTCGGCGTCCTTCTCCGCGCGGTGTCCTGAGCGTTCCGGCCGGCGCCGGCATCGGCGATGAGGCCGTGCCCGGAGGAGCGGTGAAGCCGAGTCGACCTGCTACGCTCTGTGCTCCATGGTGCTCCGAACACTCGTCGTCACGCTGGTCCTGGCGTCGTGTGTCGACCCAAGCCAGACGGCGAACCGCTGTGCGAGTGACCGAGAGTGTGCGCTCAGCGAGGTGTGCTGCTCGGGGCTGTGCGCTGCGTCCTGCGGCGTGCGTGATGGCGGTGCCGCCGGCGTTGGCGGTGAGGCTGGTGCCGGCGGAGGTGCCGGGGAGGGCGGCGGTGCGGGTGGAATCGCGGGCGCTGGAGGGACAGCGGGCGCTGGAGGAACGGCAGGCGTCGGCGGAACGGCTGGTGTCGGCGGGACGGCAGGTGTCGGCGGAACGGCTGGTGTCGGCGGAACGGCTGGTGTCGGCGGGACGGCAGGTGTCGGCGGAACGGCGGGCGTCGGCGGAACGGCTGGTGTCGGCGGGACGGCAGGTGTCGGCGGAACGGCGGGCGTTGGCGGAACGGCTGGTGTCGGCGGAACGGCTGGTGTCGGCGGAACGGCGGGCGTTGGTGGAACGGCGGGCGTTGGTGGAACGGCGGGCGTCGGTGGAACGGCGGGCGCTGGTGGAACAGCCGGCGCTGGCGGAACTGCGGGTGCTGGTGGAACGGCAGGCGCTGGTGGAACGGCCGGCGCTGGTGGAACTGCCGGCGCTGGTGGAACGGCAGGCGCTGGTGGAAC
>JALHOS010000598.1 GCA_022842905.1 Myxococcaceae bacterium
GGCCCCCGTCGACGCCCCGCCGGGCGAGGCGCTGCGGTCCGGGCCTCCGGCGCTCGCGCCACCTCGTCGAACCGCTCGAAGAACGCCACCAGCTGCGGCCAGAGCGACTTCGCCGCGTGTTTGGATACCACCGCCCCGACGTGCCCGCCCGGCAGGTGCAGGTGCAGCCGTTCCTTCGAGCTGACGTGCTCGACGAGCGCCGCCGCACTCTTGGCAGGGACGATGTGATCGTGTTCGAACGTCACCGCGAGCGTGGGGAAGGTGATGGCGCTCAGGCGCGCCGGTCGGCCGGCCAGCGCGAAGCGGCGCTCGTTCAGCGCGTCGTCGCGGTACAGCGACTGAATGTAGGTTCGGTAGAACTCCCCGGGCAGCGACACGTTGTCGTTCCCCCACGCCTCGAGCGCGAGGAAACCGTCCAGGAACTCGTCGTTCCACGCTCGATCGACGAGGGAGACGGCCTTCGACAGGCCCAGCGTGGGCCGCAACATGTGGAAGGCCGACTGGAGCAGCTGCCAGGGGATCGTCCCGGCGCCCTCGACCAGCGCGTTGAGGTCAAACGTGCGCGTCTGAGTCCAGGCGGTCAGCAGCCCCGGGCCCTGGAACTGCACCGGCGCCGCGAGCGCCACGAACGACGCGAAGTGCTCCGGGTTCACCGCCCCGTGGATCGCCGCGAGGGTTCCGCCCATGCAGTACCCGAGGACGTGCACCTTCTGGTGAGACACCGTGCTGGCCACCTTGCGAATCGCCCGGCCCAGCGCCGTCTCGACCACGTCGTCGAACGTCACGAAGCGGTCTTCGTCGGTCGGGCTCCCCCAGTCGATGCAGTAGACGTCGAACCCAGCCTGGACCATGGCTTCGGCGAAGGACTTGCCCGGGAGCAGATCGAGCACGTAGTGCCGGTTGATCAGCGACGGCACGAGCAACATGGGCGTGCTGCGCTTTTTCGCACCGACGACTGGTCGGTAGCGCAAGAGCCGCCACTTGTTCTCCGTCCACACGACGTCAGCGGGCGTCGCGCCCACCGGCGGACGGGGCCTGCGCCAGAGGCCCGCCAGGTTCTTGAGCCGCTGCATCATGCGTAGAGCGCCTCGAACTCGGGCTCGAAGACCTTGTAGACCTGCTTGCGCCGCACCTTCAGCGTGCTGGTCAGCAGCCCCGCGTCGACCGTGAGCGGCCGCGGCATGATCGCGAAGCGCTTGATCGTCTCGTAGCTGGCGAGCCGCGAGTTCACCTCGTCGATGCGGTGCGAGATCAGCGCGCGGGTCGCCTCGGCGCGGGCCTGGGCCGCCACGCCCGTGCGCTCGAGGTGCGCCTGAACCGCGGTGTCGTTGAGCCACACGCCCGCGACCAGGTACTTCTTGCCGTCGCCATACACGACCACGTGGGCGATGAAGGGGTCGTCGCGGAACTGCAGCTCGATGTTGGCCGGCGGCACGTTCTTGCCTCCGGCCGTCACCAAGATGTCCTTCTTGCGATCGACGATCTGCAGGAACCCGTCGTCGGTGAAGCGGCCGACGTCGCCGGTCTTGAACCAGCCGTCCTCGGTGAACGCCTCGCGCGTCGCCTGCGGATCCTTGTGGTACCCGCCGAACACGTTCGGGCCCTTCGCCAAGATCTCCCCGTCGATGGCGAGCTTCAGCTCGACCGAGGGAAAGGGCTTGCCCACCGAATCGAAGCGGAACGCGTCTGGCCGGTTCATGGTCAGCGTCGGCGCCGTCTCCGTCAGCCCGTAGCCTTCGATGATCAAGAGCCCGTTCTGGTGGAACAGCTCCTTGACCTCGCGCTTGAGGCCCGCGCCGCCGGACAGACAGAAGCGCAGCCGGCCACCCGTCGACGCCTGCAGCGCCGCGCGGCGGCGGTCGACCTGCTGCTCGTTCATGGCGCCGACGGCGAGCTTCTCCCAATACTGCGGGACCGACATGAAGACCGAGGGCTTCACGTCGGGCAGGACGCCGAGGACCTTCTGGGGATCGGACAGGTACGTCGTCCACCCGAGGTTGTTGCCGATGCACACCTGGCCAAACCCGAAGATGTGGCTCATCGGCAGCCAGAGCACGTCGACGTCGTCGGCGGAGAGCAGCGGCGCCAACACGCGCAGCCAGTCCTGGTTGTTGACGCCTACGTTGCGGTGCGTGAGCGGTACGCCCTTGGGGTTTCCCGACGTGCCCGACGTGTAGAGCATCTCCGCGACCTGATCCAACGAGACGCCCGCCAGCGTGCGTTCGAAGGCCGTGGGGTCTTCCTGATCCCTCGCCGCGCCCAGGGCCTGCGCCCGGCTCCACGGCACCAACTTCCGCTCGATCTCCGCCAGCGGCGGCACGGGCTTGCCAGCCGCGCGGAGCTGCTCCGTCAGCGGGCCGGGGTCGATGGGGGCGGGGGCCAGCGTGACGATCGACGTGACCGACGTGTAGTCCGCCCAGCACTCCAAGACGCGCTGGAGCAGGGCAGGGGTGTCGACGAACAGCACCTTCGCGTCGCTGTGCTGAATGACGTACGCGGCCTGCGCCGGTGTGTTCGCGGGGTAAACGGGCACCAGCGCGCCCCCGGCGGCCTGAATCGCCATGGCCGCGGAGATCCACTCGACCGAGTTGGGCGCGAAGATCGCCGCGCGATCGCCGGACGAGAGCCCCACCGACGACAAGAAGAGGGCCGCCTGGCGAATGCCCTTCGCGTACGCCCCCCAGGTGACGCTGCGCCAGTCGCCGTCCGCCGTCGGGAGCATGAAGCGTGGCCGCGTCCGTCGCTCGTCGAGGCGGTCGAAGATCTGCCGCGGGGCAGGTTTGAGGTCGCTGTACGCGGTGACGTCCATGGGGCCTCCAAAGGCCGGTCGGCTCAGCTGCGCTTCGACTCCAGGCTCGCGAGCTTCTCCTCGAGATCGATGAGCCGGCTCTGGAGCTGGTTGAGCCCGTGCAACGTGCGCTCTTGATCTCGCCGCGTCGGCAGCCCCATGGCCGCCCACCACGTCGCCATGGCCTTGTCGCTCTGCGCCTTGAGCTTCATGGTCGCGCTGAGCATGCCGCCCATGGGCTCGAGCACCGCCGGCCGCTTGAGCCACTGCTCGAACACCTCGGCCGTCCGGCCTTCCCACGCTTCGAAGCCCTTCTTCCACTGATCCCACAACAACATGTGCCGCTCCTTGCTTGGTGATGAGAACTGCTTGGCTGGTTGCACTTCAGCCCTTGGCGGGGGCTCCCCCAATACGCGCCTGATCCGCCGAAATCCACCCAGGGGCCCCCTGGAGTAGCGAAGCCGGCACCCACAGGAGCGCCAGCGCTGCGAGGCCGGCGATGGCGGCCACCGCCAAATCGAGTGGACAATCCACCGCCGCCGTCAGCGTCGCCGCGGCCACTGCCAGGCCAGCGCTCGCCAGCGCCAGGTGATCGGCCACGTGACCGACGTTGGGGCGCCCGGAGTACACGAGCCTCGCCGGCACCCACGAGATGGCACGGTGCGCCGCGACCGTCGTCAGTC
>JALHOS010000599.1 GCA_022842905.1 Myxococcaceae bacterium
TACCCGTCGAGCGCCAGCCCCACCGACGGCCCCACTAGGCCGTGCTCAGCCTGCACCGCGGCCAGGTGGGCGTGGTGGTGCTGCACGGCGACGGCCGGCACGCCCCGGGCCTGCGCCGCGCGGGTGCTCAGGAAGTCGGGGTGGAGATCGTGCGCGACGAGCTCGGGCGTCACCTCGAGCGTTCGACACAGGTGGGTGATGGTCTCGCCCAAGAAGCGGTACGTCGCCGCGTCGTCCAGGTCGCCGACGTGCTGCGAGACGAACGCTTCCTTCCCGCGCGTCACGCAGACCGTCGCCTTGAGGTGCCCGCCGACCGCCAGCGTGGGCGGCCCTTCTTTCGCGAGCGGCACAGGCGCCGGCACGTACCCTCGCGCGCGGCGAAGAAAGCTCGGTCGGCCGGCGATGACGCGGAGCACCGAGTCGTCGGTGCGCACCACCACGTCGCGGCCGTGGGTGACGATGAGATCGGCGATGCCTCGGAGCCGCACCTTCGCCTCGCCGTCGTCGATGACGAGCGGCTCCCCGCCGGGGTTCGCCGACGTCATCACCAGCGCGACGTCGAGCGGCTGGCGCAGCCACTGTGCGCCGCTGGGCCGCCCGGCCAGCTCGTGGAAGAGCAGCGCGTGCAGGGGGCTGCTGGGCAGCATGAGGCCGACCGTCGGAAGCCGCGGCGCCACGCTCGGCGCCAGCGCCAGCCCCGCACGCTGCACCACGACGATGGGCCTGGGCTGGCTGTCGAGCAGCGCCGCATCGTCGTCGGACAGCTGGGCGAAGCGCCGCGCGCTGGCCAGGCTGGCGACCATGACGGCGAAGGGCTTGGTGTCTCGCTCTTTGCGTGCGCGCAGCGTCGACACGGCGAGCTCATTCGTCGCGTCGCAGGCCAACAAGAAGCCGCCCACGCCCTTGAGCGCGACGATCGCCCCCGCGCGCAGCGCGTCGGCCACCTCGGCGATCGGCAGCGACAGCGTCGGGCCACAGGCAGGACAGGCGATCGGCTGCGCGTGGAAGCGGCGGTCGAGCGGGTCGTCATACTCGCGGCGGCAGTCGTCGCAGAGCGGGAAGCCCGCCATCGACGTCTGCGGCCGGTCGTACGGCAGGCCGCGCGTAATGGTGTAGCGGGGCCCGCAGTCGGTGCAGTTGAGGAAAGGGTAGCGGTAGCGGCGGGCGCTGGGGTCGAAGAGCTCGTCGAGGCACGCGGGGCAGGGCGCCTGGTCCGCGCCGATGGCCGCCGTGGCGTGGCCGTGGTGCTCGCTGGGCGCGATGACGAAGGCCCGCTCGTCGGTGGCCAGCGGCACGGGCTCGGCTTCGACCGCGTCGACCCGCGAGAGCGGCGGCGGCGACTCCCGCAGCGCCCGCAAGAACGGGGCGGTCTGCCCTTGCACTTCGAGCAGCACGCCGGCTTCGTCGTTGCGCACCCAGCCCGTCAGCTGGTGCCGGTGCGCGAGCTGGTACACGAAGGGCCGAAAGCCGACGCCCTGCACGAGGCCGCGCACCCGCACCCGGGTCCGCGTCGTGTCCGCCGCCGTCATGCGGTCGCCGCTCGCGCCGTGTCGATGCCGCGCTCGAGCCAATGCAGCCACGGCTCCAGCCCTGCTCCGGTGCTCGCGGACAGCACGAAGGTGGGCGCCTGCGGCCGCAGCCGGCGCACGTTCGCCTCGAGCAGCCCCAGGTTGAAGTGCAGGTGAGGCAGCAGGTCCGCCTTGTTGATGACGACCGCGTCGGCCGTCGCGAACATGTCCGGGTACTTCAGCGGCTTGTCTTCCCCTTCGGTGACGGACACCACGACGACGCGCCGGTGCTCACCCAGGTCGAAGCCCGCGGGGCACACCAAGTTGCCGACGTTCTCGATGAAGAGCAGGCCGTCGGGCACGCGCACCTGGTCGAGCACCTTGCCCACCATGGCCGCGTCCAGGTGGCAGCCCTTGCCGGTGTTGATCTGCACCGCGGGCACGCCGGTCGCGCGGATCCGCTCGGCGTCGAGCTCGGTCTGCTGGTCTCCTTCGATGACGGCCACCGCGAGCCCCCGCGGCAGCGCGCGCAGCGTGCGGGTCAGCAGCGTCGTCTTCCCCGAGCCGGGGCTGGACATGAGGTTGACGACGAAGGTGTGCGTCTGCGCGAACGTCGCGCGGTTCTTCGCCGCCAGCTCGTCGTTGCGAGACAGCACGTCGCGCTCGACGGTGATGACCCGCGCGGACACCGGGTCCATCAGCGCGTGCTCGTGCGCGTGGTCCGCCGTGGGCCCGTGCTCGTGTTTGTGGCTGTGTCGGTACACGCTCCCGTCCTCCGCCAGGTGTTCATGCTCGTGCTCGTGCTCGTCGTCGACCGCCGGGTCGTCGTGGTGCTGGTGCCGAAGCCCCAGCGCCTCCGGCGCGAGAGCGCCCACCGTCGTCTGCTCACAGCCGCACACGCCACACATCAGTCCACCTCCAGGTCTTTGACTCTGAGCTCGTCGCCGCCGGTGACGAGCAGCTGCGCGCTGCCACATTTGGGGCACAGGTCGGCGCGCGACGTGACCTCCACGGTCTGCCCACACGCCACGCACTGCGCAGCGCCTGGCTGGTGCTCCAGCTCCAGCGAGGCCCCGTCCGCCAGCGTGCCGCGCGCGACGGATTCGAAGCCGAACAGCAGCGCCGTCGGCTCCACGCAGGCCAGCGCGCCCACGACGAGCCGCACCTTGCGCACGCGGCGGAAGGACTCCCTCCGTGCGGTGTCGTGCACGAGGTCGACGATGCCCTGCGCCAGCGCCAGCTCATGCATTGGCCCGCTCCACCGGCTCCACGGTGCAGGGGACACAAGGGTCCAGCGCCGTGACGAGCCATGTGGTGCGGGAGTGCAGCTCCAATGCCGACGAGCCCAGAAGCGCCGTGCGCAGGGCCCCCTCGGGGTGGAAGGTCCACTCCGTTGGCGCCACGCTGCGCCACGCGGCGACCCTTCCCGAGCGGATTTCGACCTGGTGGGCCAGGCGGCCGCGCGCGGTGTCGGCGACGCCCGTGCCCACGCCCGGCGCGCCGGCCGGTGCGTTGATCTGCGTCGCGTCATGCAAACTCTGCGTCAGGGCGACGAGCTGCCCAAAGCCTGCGCGCAGCGCCACGAGCCGGGCGACGAGCCGCACGAAGACCGTGGCACCATCATTCTGCAACAGCGTCGCGACGGTCGGGTCGGCCTGGGTCTGCGACAGGACCCCTGCTTCGGCCGGGACGCCGTCGACGGTG
The DNA here is from genome assembly GCA_022842905.1 of Myxococcaceae bacterium. Lineage (GTDB taxonomy): Bacteria > Myxococcota > Myxococcia > Myxococcales > Myxococcaceae > JALHOS01. The sequence continues at coordinate 3,213 of JALHOS010000599.1, forward strand.
GGCAGCCGGCTGAAGGCTGGCTGCTGCAACGCAGCAGCGAACCACGCGGCGTCGAGCGAAGGGACGAGGCGGTAGGGCACTGGGTCGGCGTGGGGGTCCTGCGCGGCGGCCCGCAGAAAGGCGGGCGCTCGAGTCGAGGTCGCGAAGCGCCTTGCCTCGTCGGGCGACGCGACCGCCGCGACGGGCGCGAGGGTGTCGATGGCGGCCCGCAGAGCCGCGAGGCCCTCGGCGTCGAGCGGCGCAGACGCCAC
>JALHOS010000600.1 GCA_022842905.1 Myxococcaceae bacterium
CCCGCGGTGGCGAGCCCGGCCCCCGCGCCAGCGCCAACTCCGGCACCGGTTCCGGTGGCAGCTGCCACCCCCAAGCCGGTCGCGCCCGCGCTCCCGGCGGCCACCGGGGGCCTCGAGCTCACGTCGCCAGGGCTGTACGGAGAGCTGTGGGTCGACGGTCGGCCGTACGGGTTCCCTCCGGTCACCGTGAACGGGCTGCGGCCGGGCCCCGTGAAAGTCGAAGTGCGCGTGAACGGCGCGGTCAAGCGCAGCGCGTCGATCGTCGTCGAAGCCGGACTCGTGAAGGCTGTTCGCGTGCGCTGAGGGCGCAGAGCGGGCCTACATCACCTGTTGCTGAGGAGGGTTGTCGTGTCGTCACCGTGGATTCGACGTGTCGTGATGGCGGCGCTGATTTCGGTCGGCGCGTCTGCGCAGGAACTCGACGGTGGCGTCGGCGGCGACGCTGCGCCCCAGGCCAGCGCCGCGGCCGCTCAGACGCCGGATGCGGGCAGTGAAGTCGTCGCGGTGCCGGTCGACGAGTCGTCCGTCACCAGCCAGGTGGCGTCCTTCGCGGTCACCAAGCTCAAGGACTCCCCGGCGGTGGTGACGGTGATCACCGCCCAGGACATTCAGGAGCTCGGCGCGCGCGACCTGATCGACGTGCTCCAGCTGGTCCCGGGCATGTTCATCGGCATGGACACACAGGGCGTGGTGGGCCCGGGGTTCCGCGGGCTGTGGGGCCACGAAGGCAAGATCCTGTTGATGATCGACGGGAAGGAAATGAACGAGCTGCTGTACTCGACGATGCAGCTGGGCAACGAGTTCCCGGTCGAGCTCATCGAGCGCGTCGAGGTCGTGCGCGGCCCGGGCTCGGTGATCTACGGCGGCAACGCCGAGCTCTCGGTGATCAACGTGGTCACGCGCGGCGTGCAGGGGGGCACCGATCTGCTGGTGGGCGGCGCGTACGGCCAGTTCACCGAAGGTCCGAGCTTTGGGAACTCCTACGCCCGGCGTGGTGGGGTGCTGTCCGGTCGCTACGTCTTCGACGCCGTGCCGGGTCTGTCGGCGTTCGTCTCCGGGGGCATCGGCCAGGGGCAGCGCAGCACGAAGGACTTCGTCGCCTACGACGGCACCACCGCGTCCATGGCTGGGAACTCGGCGCTGGATCCGATCGTGGTGCAGGCGGGCGTCGGCTTCCGCGACGTGCAGGGCACGTTCATGTACCACCGCTACGCGACCAGCAGCATCAGCGTGTTCGGCACGCCGCTGGACCGGGCGCTGCCCGCGGTCTTCGAGTCGATTCAGGGTGAGCTCGTGGGCACGTTTCGCCCGACCAACCGGATCGAGATCATCCCGCGGCTGAACGCCACGTTCCAACGGCCTTGGAACACCCCGGACCAGACCAGCGACGCCTACTACGACAAGACGGCGCGCCGTCTGCGGGCGCGGCTGATCGGCCGCTGGGCGCCGATTGACCAGCTGCAGATCACCTTGGGCGGCGACGCCATGTTCGACCACGCCCGGCTCCTGGGCCCCGCCGACGTCGGGCTGCAGACCAGCTTCGCGGGCGCCGAGGCGATCGACTACCGCACGTTCGCCGGCTTCCTCGAGCTGTTCAGCGAGAACCCGATCGTCAACGTCGCCGCGGGTGCGCGGTACGACAACAACAGCGCCGTCGGCGGCACGCTGGTGCCCCGCGTGGTGCTCCTCCGCAGCTTCGGTCCAGTGAGCCTCAAGGGCCTCTTCTCCATGGCCTTCCGCTGGCCGGGGATCGAGAACCTGAACCTCGGCACCAACCTGCGCCCCGAGCGCACCACGGTCTTCGAGTTCGAAGCAGGCGTCGACATCGGCAAGGTGGCGCGGGTGACCGCGAACGCGTTCCACGTCGGCATCGACTCGCCGATCGCCTACACCGTCGACGCGGAGTCCGGCGCCGAGGGCTACCTGAACCTGGGCAAGCAGGGCACGGCGGGTGGCGAGCTTGCCTTTCGCGCGCGCTGGGCGTGGGGCCGGGTCGAGACCAACTACAGCCTCTACGTGCCGACGCTGCAGGACAACGTGCCCAACTACTTGGCGCCCGGCGTGACGAACATGTTCCTGTCTGCGCCGCAGCACCGCGCCGCGCTGATGGGGGTGATTCGCCCCGTCGACTGGCTGTCCTTCGGCCCGACGGTGCTGTTCTTCGGCCCCAAGGTGGCCATTGGCGAGCCCGACGCGGACGGCAACGACACCGCCCAGACGATCCCCGCGCAGGTGCTCGCCAACCTGGTGGTCCGGGTGAACGACAAGCCGGTCAAAGGCTTCAGCGTGAGCCTGGGGATCTACAACCTCTTCGGGACCGACTACCGCTTCGTTCAGCCGTACACCGGTGGCCACGCGCCGCTGCCGGGCCTGGGCCGCGAGATCCTGCTGCGGATCGGGTACCTCTTCGAGCCGACCTACGACTGACGGGCCGCGCGGCGGCGTGTATACGCCGGGGCGGGAGCTGCCATGCGATTCCTGGGTGACGCCACACCGCCGTACGAGCTCACGTACAACGACGTGTTCATGGTGCCGAGCCGGTCCGACGTCGCTTCGCGGCTGGACGTGGATCTGTCGAGCGGCGACGCGCTGGGCTTGAGCACGCCGATCGTCGTGGCGAACATGACCGCCGTCGCGGGCCGGCGCATGGCCGAGACGATCGCCCGGCGCGGCGGCATTGCCGTGCTGCCGCAGGACATTCCCCTGGACGTGATCGTCCAGAACCTGGACTACGTGAAGTCGCGGCACCCGGTGTTCGAAACCCCGATCACGCTGCTGCCCCACGACACCGTGCAGCACGCGCTGACGTTGATCCACAAGCGTGCGCACGGCGCCGTCGTCGTCGTGGACGAGCAGGGTGCCCCGGTGGGCATGTTCACCGAGAGCGACGCCGAGGGCGTGGACCGCTTCACTCAGCTGCGGCGGGTCATGTCCACCGAGCTGCTCACCTTCGACGAAGGCACGGCCGCCGACGCCATGTTCGAAAAGCTGTCGGGCAAGCGGCTGTCCTGCGCACCGGTCGTCTCGCGCGGCCGACTGCTCGGGGTGGTGACGCGCCGCGGCCTGCTGCGGGCGACGCTCTACAAGCCGTCGTTGGACGCCAAGGGCCGGCTGCGCGCGGGCGTGGCGCTCGGCATCAACGGGGACGTGAAGGGGCGCGCCGAGGCGCTGGTGAGCGCCGGCGCGGATCTGCTCGTGGTCGACGCGGCGCACGGCCACCAACGGAAGATGCTGGAGGCCGTGGAGGTCGTCCGCTCGGTGGCGCGCGGCGTGCCGATCATGGCGGGCAACGTGGTGACCGCCGACGGCGTGCGGGAGCTCATGGGCGCGGGCGCCGACGTGATCAAGGTCGGCGTCGGACCCGGCGCCATGTGCACCACGCGCATGATGACCGGCGTCGGCCGCCCCCAGTTCTCGGCGGTGC
>JALHOS010000601.1 GCA_022842905.1 Myxococcaceae bacterium
GGAGCCGAGCGTCGAGGTGCCTCGCCCCAAGGCCGCGCCCAAGCCGCCGGCCGTGCCCGACGCCGCCGCCCTTCGTAAGCGCGTCGCCTCGCTGGACGCCGCGCTGAAGAAAGCCACGCCAGACGGCGAAGAGCCGGACCCGTCGGCGGTCGCGCTCCTGGCGAAGTACCGCGTGGAGGCGACGATGGCGTCGACGCCGTCCGAGCGAACCGACTTGGCCAAGCGGCTGGACGACTTCGCGCGGGCGTTCCTGCAGCGCTGAGCCGCTCGACAGGCGCGCCAGTGCGCGTCGAATTCGACAGACTGTCGCCGTGCCCGCGCTCTCCTTCGTCCTCCTGAAGACGGCCCAGCAAGTCGACCCCGCTGCCGTGGTCGCGACCTTCACCACGCTGTTCCCAGACGAGCCTCCACTCGCGCACCGGCCGAACGCGAGGCCCGACGTCCTCGACTTCGAGTCTGGGGAAACGAGCTCCGTCGTGACGCTGCTGCCGGGGCCCGTCCCCAACGGCGAGGCGGACGAAGCCGCGTCACGCAGCCTCTCGTCCTTCCGCGAGGGCGGCTTCACCGTGCCGCCGCACCACGCGCACCTGCTCGTCGTGACCCTGGGCGAGGACACCAAGAGCGCGGCCGGGCTCGCTCGGCACACGCGCCTCGTCGCGGCCGTCACCCGCGCGGCGGAGGCGGTCGCGGTTTACGAAGGCAGCGCCGGGGCCACACACGAGCCCGACTTCTACGTGGACATGGTGGGCGAGGCGACCTACCCGTCCATGGTGTGGAACGGCCTGAGCCTGCTGCGCACGGGTGAGCAGGTCGAGCTGCTGTCGCTGGGCATGAAGCAGCTGGACCTGCCGGACCTGCTCCTCGTCGCCCCGGCATCGGAAGGCAACGCCGCGCTCGAGTTCTTCTTCGATCTCCTCGCGTACATCGCCGGCCGCGGCGAGCGGATCGCCGAAGGCCACACCGTCGGCCGCGACGCCGACGAAAAGCTGGTGGTGCACTACGTGCCTTCGCCCATCGACGAAGACGTCGAGGTCGCCCGCGTGTCGATGGTGGACTGACCCCGGGCGCGGCGAGCGCTTCAGGGCAGGGTGACCTCCGACACCGTGACGTGGTCCCCGTCGACGGCGACCAGCCGACCTTTGGCGTCCAGGCCGATGTCGTCCCCGCGCACCGGCAGCGTCGCCAGCGTCGCGCCCGCTTCGTTCAGCACCGCGACCGACGAGAAGTCGCTGACGTACACGTGGCCTCTGCCGTCGAACGCGACCGCGCGGCCTTTGGCGCCGACCTTGGTCAGCACCTGGCCCTTCGGGTCCCGCACCTCCAGGCTCGAGCCTCCGAGCAGAAACAGGCGCCCAGTGCCGTCCACCGCGACGTCGGTGGCCTTGACGGGGTGCTGCGCGAGGACCTTCCCGGTCGCGGAGAGCGTGATGAGGGCGAGGTCGCCGGTGCGGTCCGCCAGCGCGTGGATGGTGCCCGCCCCGTCGACCGCGAGCCCGCCGTGGAAGTACCGGTCCGGGTAGGAGCCTTCGATGGTGCGCAGCAGCTTCAGCGTGGCCGCGTCGTAGACGAGCAGATCGCCCACGCGGTTGACGTAGACGTTCCCCTTCGCGTCAGCGGCCATGCCGAACACGCCGTTCTTCTTCGTCAGGCGATCCGGCGGCAGGGTGATGACGTCGACGTACTTCCCCGTCGCGTCGAACTTCTGCACGCGGCCGGTGCTCGTCTCGCCCACGAAGAAGCTGCCGTCGGCGGCGACCGCCAGGTGGTTGGCGTGGCTGAGTTGCCCGGGGTTCGTTCCCGCTTCGCCGAAGCGCAGCACCTCCTTGACCGGTGACGGCGGCTCGGGCGGTGGCGCCGGGGCCGGCCGCGGAGCTTCGGCCTCGACGACGACCGGCGCGGGCGCGACAGGCTCGGCCTTCGGCTTGCCGACCAGCATCGACACGAGACACCCGCCGCCCACGAGCACCAGCACGGCGGCCGCGGCGATGAGGTTGCCTGGCGTGACCGGCCTGCCCGTGCCGGGCGCGACGGCGGGCTTGCCGACGGTCAGCGCCGCGTGACAGTACGAGCACTGGGTCGGGTCTTGCTGGTTCGCGCCTCGCGTGAGCGGCGCGCTGCAGTGGGGACAGCGGAGCGTTTGGAGCGTCATGAAGGGCGGCGAGCATAGGCGGCCAAGCCCTCCCCGCCTCGCCCAGAGCCTTGCGCGGACCGCCCCGTCCCCCGAGAGTCCGCCTCCGCCATGGGCTTCTTCGTCCTCACCGCCCTCGTCCTCACCGCCGCCGAGCCCCCGCCGGTGCTCGTCTTGCTGTCTCGGCGCACCGGCGTGCCCGCAGCGGACGCGACCGCGCTCGTGCAGCGTGTGGCCGACGCGGGCGCCGAGGCCGGCTGGCGGCAGCCCTGGGCCCCACAGGCCGCGGTCGACGAGCTCGTGCGAAAAGGCCTCAAGGACGGCACCGCCTGCAACGGCCGCCGCGCGTGTCTGGCGGAGCTGGGCCGGCAGCTCGGTGCGGCCTACGTCGTCGCGGTCAGCACGGGGCAAGTCGGCACGGACCGCTCCGTCGGCGTCGAGCTGTTCAGCGTCGAGGACGAGCAGGTGCGCACGAAAGACGCCGTGGTCCTCCCGCCGGGCAGCGAGTTCGGCGCCGCGCAGCTGCGCACCTTCGTCGCCGCGGCCAGCGCGCACCTCCTGCCCGCGCCTGAAGCGCCGACGTCGCCCCCCGTCGCCACCAGTCCCGCGCCACCGCCTGCGACGCTGCTGCCGCCCGTCGAGGCAGCGCCGAGCGAAGCGGTGCTGACACAGGCCCCGGCCCCACCCAGGCGACACACCGCGAGCTGGGTGCTCCTCGCAAGCAGCGCCGCCGCGCTCGTGGGGGGCAGCGTCGCGCTCGGCGCCGCCCTGGGCGAACGGGAACAGGCGCTGCGACGGCTGCCGGGCGATTCAAGTCGCTCTCCCTGGACGGCGACGCAGGCCCAGGGACACGCGGACGCGGCCAACGCCCTGCTTGGAGTGACGATCGGCCTCGCGGCGACGGCACTCGGGCTGGGCCTTGGCGCGGCGGTGGCCTGGTGAGATCCGCCCTCGTCACCGCGTGCGCGGCCGGCCTGCTCGCCAGCTGCGTCGTCCTCCCCGCTGACGTCACGTTTCGCTGCGAGCCCGACGGCGGCTGCGTCGGCGCGGAGCTCAGGTGCTGGTCCGACGGCTACTGCCACGCCGGGGCGGAGCCGAGTGACGCCGGCGCGACCGACGCCGGAGGTGTCGACGCGGGTGGCGCGGATGCGGGGAGCACCGACGCAGGCGAGCCCGATGCCGGCGGGTCCGACGCAGGCGGCAGCGACGCAGGCGGCAGCGACGCAGGCGGCAGCGACGCAGGCGGCACCGATGCAGGCGACGGCGACGCGGGCGGCTTCGACGCGGGTGGC
>JALHOS010000602.1 GCA_022842905.1 Myxococcaceae bacterium
CTACTACCTGGTCTCGGGGCTCAGCTGGCTGCTGCCGCTGGAGCTGGCGAACAAGGTCTTCCTCGCCGCGTACGTCGCCGGCATGCCGCTGGGCCTGGCGTTCCTGCTGCGCAGCCTCAAACGCCCGACGTGGCCGGCGCTCCTCGCGGTGCCCTTCGCGTACGGCGACAGCTTCGGCTGGGGCTTCATCAACTACTGCTCGGCGCTCCCGCTCGCGTTCCTCACCTGCGGGTTCTTCGTGCGCGCGATCGACGACGTGGCCGGGCAGAAGCGCTGGGCCTGGGGGCTGGGGCTGTCGCTGGTGGGCGTGCTGCTCTTCCACGTGCAGGTGTTCGCGTTCCTGGGCGTCGCGCTGCCGGTGCTGCTGGTGCTCACGCCGACCGACGCGAAGGCCGCGAACGTCGTGGGCTGGCTTCGGGCGCGGCGCTACGCGCTCTTCGGCGTGCTGCCGGGCGTGGCCCTGTTCCTCGCGTGGATCGGCATTCGCCTGGGTGAGCCGACGGAGATCGCGCCGGGTCAGCCGTGGAAGGCCTGGGGCCCCATGTTCTCGGAGCAGAACCTGGCCTGGAACGGCTTCGAGGCGAACAAGGCGCAGCTCTTCGACAAGCTCGCCAACCTCCTGCCGGACCGCGCCGATCAGCTGGCGGTGAAGCTGAGCTTCGCGGTGGCTGTCGGCGGGGCGTTGGTGGCGCTGGCGACGGGGCGCGCCAACCAGGAGCGCCCGCTGGCCCGCGTTCGCATCGGCGCGCTCTTCGCGATCGCGCTCGTCCTCTACTTCGCCCTGCCCTTCGATATCCGCGGGTACATGTACTACCTGAACACGCGCTACGTGCACCTCGCCGCGGCGCTGCTCGTGTGCTGCGTGCCGGCGGTGAAGCCCGAGCTGAGCAAGAAGCTGGTCTGGGCGGGCGCGCTCGTGGCGGCGGCGACGGCGTGGCCGTTGGTGCAGGCGTTCCGCGCGTTCGACGACGAAGCCAAGGCGCTGGCGACGATCGCTCAGGCAGCGGCGCCCAAGCCCAAGGTGATGGGGCTGATCTTCAACGCGGGCTCCCGCGCGGTGACGCTCCCAGTCCACCTCCACGCGTCGACCGTGGTGGCGCGGGAGCGCGGCGGGCTGACCAACTTCAGCTTCGCCACCACGCCGCACTCGCCGCTCATGTACCGAGGCCCGCCGCCGCCGACCTTCCCCAGCGAGTGGCGCCCCAACGAGCTCAACTGGGAGCAGCAGGGCCGCTACTACGATCACTTCGTCGTGCGCGGCATTCACCCCCAGCAGTTCTTCGGCCAGCTGATGAGCTCGGAGCTGTACGTGGCGGCGCAGGCTGGGGACTTCTTCCTCGTTCGAAAGCGGTGAGGCACGTGAACGATCCGTTGAGCTGCACGTTGAACCAGCTCGTCGCGGCGAGCGAAGGCGACGCGAAGACGATTCTCGACGCGTGGGTCGCGGCCAAGCGCACGGAGCTGCCGGCGGCCGCGGCGGCGGGACCGTCGAAGGCGCACGCGAAGCTGGGCAAGGCCGCGCTGTACAAGCTCAAGTCGCTGGGCGTGGCGGCGCCCGAAGCCGCTCCGCCGTCGTCGAGTCCGCAGGCCCCGGCGCCAAGCCCGACCGAGGAGGCTGGCCTCGACGGGATCCTGTCGTCGGTGTTGGGGACCGGCGATCGCGCCGCGTTCTTCGGGCGCACCCTGCGCGGCGGCGGCGTCGAGGTCTTCCAGGCGATCCTCAACGACGAGACCGGCCTGATGCAGCTCGAGCGCTCCGAGAGCAACCGCGCGACCTACCGCGATCGGCTCAAGGTGGTGCGCGCGGACGACGAGCTGGCGGTGCTCTTCGCGCCGTTTCCGCGGGTCCGCGACGAGCTGCGCCGCGCCTATTCGCTCAACGCCGAGGCCAAGACGGTGCTCAGCGAGGACGGCCAGCGCAACGTCGCGCGGCTCTCGCTGGCCGAGGCGCTGCCGCTGATCGACCCGCCCCGCCCCGAAACGCAGGACGCGGGGTTGATCGCCAAGGCCGACGCGCTGCACGACGAGCCGGAGATCGCCCAGTGGATGCCGGCCAAGGCCGCCCTCGAGCCGTTGACGCTGGCGCTCGAGGCCGTCCGCGCCAAGGCCCTGTCGGACGACGCCGAGCGCGCCGCCCAGCTCGCCGACGCGCGCGCCGCCGCCGCCGCCCACTTCACCGCGCCCGTCCGCAAGCTCTACGCCCGCCGGCTGTGGGCGCAGGCCGAGGTCTACGACGCCAACCAGCGCGCTGACGCCGCCGCGTTGGCCCGCGCCGAGGCCCGCAACCTGTTCCACACCGAAGCGCCGTCGCTCTTCGGCGAGCGGCTCTTCACCAAGGTGCTCGCGCTCCAGCGCCCCAAGCCCCCGCCGGTGTCGGTGGACATCGGGCCGCGGCCGAGCCGACCTCCGCCCAGTGGGCTGGCGCCGCCGCCGCCCATGCCTCCACCGCGCAAGAAGTAGCTCGGTCGATCGCGGCGGAGCACGTTGAGCCCTCGCGCCTGGGCAACTCCACCGCGCTGGTGAGGCCGGTCCCACGGTGTGCGCCACCCGACGAACCAGCGTGCCCTAAAGAACAAGCAGCCCAGCTCGATGAGCTGCGGCCCACCGCCGACCACGCTGGAGACCTCCACGCTGCGCTGGAGCGTGTGCAGCGGCTGACGGGGGTGGTGCGCCGGGCAGCTCGAGCTCAGAGGATGCGTGACGACGCAGACCACCGTTCCCGCACCGCCATGCGGCCTCTGGCCCCAGCTCCAGCTCGATGAGCCAGTGCTGGGGCCTTCGCAGCAGCTGACGCTGGCGCATTGCCGGCAGCACCAGCTGACGAGCTGCGTGCGGAAAGGGACCCGCCGCGCTGGGGACCGGCACGGGCCTCCGATCCGCTCCGTGGAGTCCACGTCGACGAGCTGGCTGCCCGCCGACACCGCCGGACACGCCGACGCTGTTTCCAAGCGCTCGCAGCGGCTCACGCGGGCGCTCTGCCGGTCACCGCTTCGGCAGCCAGGCGGCCAACAGCATGAGCTCCATGCAGTCCTGCTCGACGAGGCGCGGCTCACGGCGCCGCCGACGCGCAGCCTCGGGCCCGGGCGCTACAGGCAGTCCAGCTCGATCAGCTGCGGCTCACCGCCCACCACCCCAGACACTTCGACGCTGCGCTGCAGCGTGCGCAGCGGCTGACGCGCTCGCTTCGCGGGGCACTTCCAGCTCACCGACACCGTGCCCGGCGCCCAGCCGCGGATCTCGCCGGCGTTGATCGGCACGCCGTCCGCGGTGATCTCCCGCACGTCCTTCGCGGCACGGAAGCGCAGCTGCGGCTGCGTGGGCGCGGCGGCGGCGGGCACCACCTCTGGCGGAGGGGCCGGCACCGGCACGGCGACCGGGCTTGGGGTCGGAGCAACCGGCGCAGCTTCGGGCTGCGTCGG
>JALHOS010000603.1 GCA_022842905.1 Myxococcaceae bacterium
CCCGGCTGCGACCTCGCGCGGCGACGTGTCGCGGCCCACGCCGCGTCGACCGCCCACCGAGCTGATGCGCGAGGAGCCCGCGCCCAAGGCACCGCGCAAAGTTCGTCCTCGCCCACCCTGTGCAGGTCGAGAGGCGCAACGTCGCGCGCACAAGTCGCGCCCCGCCACCGCGCGCCCCCCAGGCCCTCCTCGGCACGTCGATTGCTGCGTGACTCCTCGCGGACACGCTTCTTCGCGCTCCGCCGTGCCCGGAGGCGCCCATGCGCCAACTCAGCCCCCGACTCGCGGTGTTCTGGCTCGTCGTCCACGGCCTCGGGTGCAACTGCGGCGCGCCCCCGCTGCCCGACGGAGGCACGCCACCACTGCTCCCGCTCGAGCTCGGCGCGACGAACGACCTGCTGGCCACGACGCTGCCGTCGACGGGCGCCACGGTCCAGGTGACGGAGGGGCCGCTCGCCGGTCTCGAGCTGCGCGCGCCCGCGGGGAGCTGGGCGACCGACGTTCCCCTCACCATTCGCGTGACCCAAGTCACGGCGGTTCACCTCGAGGGCGTCCGCGCAGGCTCTGCGCTGGTGAGCTTCGACGTAGGCGACGCGCCCTTCGCGCAGCAGACGCTCACCGTCTTCATTCCCGGCGCGGCCGGCCAGGCCGAGTTCCCCATGGTCTTCGGCTACGAGCGCGCCACCGGGCACCTCGAAGGCATGCCGTCCTCCGCGGTGGACGGCGGCACCGTGTTCTTCACCCGGCACCTGTCCGACTACCTGACGCTGCTCACCCAGGACGCGAAGCTCGACGAGGCCGTCGCGACTCCGTTTCGCTTCGGCACCGACGACTTCGCGCTGAAGAACACCGGCTCCTTCACCGCGCCCAACGGCTTCTGCTCGGGTCAGGTCGTCGCCGCGCTGCACCACTTCCAGACCCGCCGAGACGGCGGCGTTACCCTCGTCGAGCTGGGCGACGGTCGGCCCCCGGGCGCGGCGTCCACGCGCGTCACGCAGGCCTTCGCGCTCGACGACACCAAGGCCTACGCGCTGGCGAGCGCGGTGCAAAAGAGCTCGGTCTTCAGCTTCACCAACGCCGACGTGTGGCGCGAGCTGCAGCAGCACCGAACCCCAGCGCTGACACACCGGCTCTTCAGCGCCGCCCTGCACGTGACGAGGAGCCCGCAGTACCTGGGCATCGAGCGCTACCACCCCGACGGCGGCTTCGCGGGGGGGCACGCGCTGCTGGTCTTCGGCAAGGAGCTGACCGACGCCGGCGCCCGCTACCTGCTGTCGGACCCCAACTACCCGTGGCGGCCCGACGCGTCGGTGCCGCGCGGCGTCGAGTACCTGCACGCAGGCGACGGGGGCTTCGCTCCGTATCAGGGGCGACTCAACGTGAACGACCCCGAGCGCCTGTATACCGCGTTCGCGTACTTCGGGACGTGGGCCTTCGTGCCCCGCGCGACGGTGGAAGCGCACTGGCAAGCGTTCGAGCGCGACCAGCTGGGCGACGTGCTGCCGAACGTGACGTTGGTGGCCACGGGCTCGACGGTGCCGGGTAACCCGGAGACGGCGCTGGTCGACGGGCTGGTGCGGACGGATCCGCTGCTGCGCGTCGAGCCGAACCCCGAGCCCTTCACCTGGCGGCTCAGCACCTTCGCCACGAGCTTCGGCGCGGTGGACACGAGCAACCGAACGCTGGGCATTCCCGTCGAGTACCCGCTCGCCAGCGGAGACAACGTAGTCGGCGTGCTCGTCGAAGGGCGGGACGGCACGGCGGTGCCGGACTACCGCTTCGTCGACTTCCGCTGGGTCCGAGTGCGCTCACAGGCGCCTGAGCCGGGCCAGCCGGTGCTGCTGGGCTCCGTCACGTTCCCGAGCGGGGCACGGGGCATCGACGTGGTCGGCAGCACGGCCTACGTCACGCTCGACTCGCTGGGCTTGGCGATCGTCGACGTGGGCGTGCCTGCCACGCCAGTGACGCAGGTGGTGTCCGACCTGGCGCCGCACTCTGCGGGGTGCGGCGTCGTAGTCGGGCCCGACCAGTACGCCTTCGCGGGCCTGGGGAGCTTCAAGATCGTCGACGTGCGGGCGCCGCGTGCGCCGGTGGTCGTCTCGAGCACGGGCTTCAACGCGGACTGCGGGCGACTGGTGACGCGGGGCGAGTACGCGTTCGTCGCCTGCGGGAAGAAGAGCTACACGTCGGAGGGCATCGTGGGCATCGCCAGCATCGCGCAGCCGCAGGATGCGGGCGTCAGCCGCGGCGTCGCCACGCTGACCTACTCGGGCACCGTGAAGGACGTGGAGCTGTCGGCGGACGGCGCGACGGCGTTCCTCTTGGGGAGCAGCGGCGCGGTGGCCGCGTTCGACGTGAGCAACCCGCGGCAGCCGGGGACGAGCCCTCGCAGCTCGGTGGCGGCGCCTGGCTACGCGACGCCGTCCGCGCTGGACCGGGAGGGCACTCGGCTGTTCGCGGCCTCGGGGCGGCTCGACATCTTCGAGGTGTCGGACCCGAGCGCGCTGCGTCGGCTCGGGGCGGATCCGTACCGTGACGTGCGCGACGTCGACGCCCAGGGAACACGAGCCGTCGCCGTCGGCGCGCTGGAGAGCGGCGGCAAGCTGTGGGTCTACGACGTGGCCAACCCGGCGGCTCCGAACGTCGTCCAGTCGCTCGAGTTCGCGGCGCCGGGGACAGCCGTGAAGGTGGTGGGCACGCGCGCGTACGTGACGACGGCGAGCAGCGCGGGCGCGGGGGCGCTGCTCATCATCGGCCTGTGAGCGGGGCTGGCTTCGCCAGAGCGGCCGTCCGCGCTCGAGGCCGCTCGTTGTCAACGCTCGCGGCGACCGGGGCGACGGAGCTCGGGGCCGCTCGGGTCGCCGCTTGTCGGGGGGCGCACTATGGAGGCCCAGACAATGCACGCTCTCGTCCTGCTCGCGTTGCTGGCCCCAGCCGGAAACGACCTTCGTCTCGAGCTGCGCCAGCAGGTGCCGTGCGCCGGCGCACAAGCCAAGACCCACACGTGTTTCGAGTTCCGCGTCGGCCTGCCGCCTCAGCCTCCCCCGCACCTCAAGGTGTCCTGCGATGCGTTCGCCGAGAACGTGCCAGCGGAGCTGGGGTTCCCTTTGGCGCTGGACCTCCCGATGCCGGTGGCTGTGACGGGGGCTCGTCTGCTGGTCGCCTTCAAGAACCACCCAGTGCCGCTCAAGGCCAGGTGCGCCCTGTCCTGGCCGGCGATGCTCGAGCGCCCAACCGAGACCCAGGCCGCGCAGCTCACCGTCCCCGGGCCCGTCGCTCGACCAGGTCCACCGCTGGAGGTGACGAGCCTCCGCCCGGGCGAGTTCGTGCCGTCCTGCGCGAACTGCTCTGCGCCGGTCCCGGACAGGTGGTTTGCGACGGCCAGCGTCGCCTCCGTCGAC
>JALHOS010000604.1 GCA_022842905.1 Myxococcaceae bacterium
GCCGGTGCGGGTGGCTCAGCCGGTGCGGGTGGCTCAGCCGGTGCGGGTGGCTCAGCCGGTGCGGGTGGCTCAGCCGGTGCGGGTGGCTCAGCCGGTGCGGGTGGCTCAGCCGGTGCGGGTGGCTCAGCCGGCGCGGGCGGTGCCGCGAATCAGCCGCCGGTGCTCAACGCCAACGCCCCCGTCACCGTCGCGGAAGGCAGCACGCAGCAGGTCACCGTGTCGGCCACCGACCCGGAAATGGACCCGCTCACGTTCTCGCTCGTCAGCCCGCCGCCCTTCGCGACGCTCTCGGGAACCACGCTCACCTTGAGCCCCAACTTCACGCACGCCGGCCCGTACACGTTTCAAGTGCGCGTCACGGACGGCACCACGGCCGTCGACGGTCCGATGAACGTCACCGTCACCAACACCAACCGGGCGCCGACGCTGACCGCCGTAGCCGACGTGGCGATGACCGCTGGGACGACGCGGACCGTCACGCTGTCCGGCGCTGACGTCGACGGTGACTCGCTGACCTACTCGGCGACGGGGCTGCCGGCCTTCGCGACGCTCAGCGGCACCGTCCTCACCCTCGCGCCGGGCCTCACGGTCGTCTCGAGCACCACGGTGACGGTCACGGTGAGCGACGGCACGCTGTCCGCGTCCGACACCTTCGACATCGTCGTGTCCGCGCCGGCGAACCAACCGCCGCTCGTGTCGAACCTCTCGCAGGTGAACGCGGCGAACGTGCCGGTGACCGCGGGCATGTCGGTCTTCTCCGCGCCCAAGGTCCGCGCCGACGTCGACGACCCCGAGAACGCCCAAGTGCGCCTGGAGGTCGAGGTCGTGCCAGTGGCCTCCGCGTTCACCAACGTCGCGACGCAATCCGTCAGCCTCAGCGCCGAAGGCCAGCTCGAAGTCACCCTCAATACGCTGCCAGCCGGTACCTACAAGTGGCAGGCGCGCGGCATCGACGCGGCCAGCACGGCGAGCGCCTGGACGGCCTTCAACGCCGGGGCCGCCGCCTTCACCGTGCTGCCGAACCCGCTCACCGGCACCGTCTCCATTGCGAGCGGCGCGGCGGCCGTCAACACCAGCACGGTGACGTTGAGCCTGTCGGCCACGTCCAGCGGCGGGGCCGTGTCCTTCATGGCGTTCTCAAACGACGGCGTCACCTTCTCGGCCAACGAAGCCTACGCGACGACCAAGGCCGGCTGGGCGCTGGCGACCGGAGACGGCAACAAGACGGTGTTCGTCCGTTTCACCGACAGCGCGGCCAACACCTTCGTCGCGAACGACTCGGTGGTGCTGGACACGGTCGCACCTCAAATCTCCAGCTTCGTCATCTCTGGCGACGCGGCGTTCACCACGGGGGTCGCCGTGAGCTTGAGCTTCAGCGCCGCGGACACCGGCTCGGGCGTGGCGACGCGGCAGGCCTCGAATGACGGCGCCACCTTCAGCGCCGTCTCCGGCTCGCCTGCGAGCTGGGCGGTGACGGCGGCCAACGGGCTGAAGACCGTGACCCTGCGAGTGAGCGACGCCGCCGGCAACCAGGCGACGGCCACGGACACCATCACCCTCGACACCGTCGCGCCGGTCATCAGCGTCGTTTCGGTGAATGCTGGCGCCCTCTACACCAACGCCACTTCGGTCAGCGTCAGCGTGACGGTGACGGACGGCGCCGGCTCGGGCCCCGCGCAGGTGTGCTTCGCCGGCGGCGCGGTGGCCGGCTGCTCGCCCTACAGCGGCGTCGGGCCGTACACGGCGACGTTGACGGCCGGCGACGGGCTCAAGACCGTGAGCGTCACCGTGCAGGACGCGGCCGGGCTCATCAGCAGCGCGCTGACCGACACCATCACCTTGGACCAGACGCCTCCTTCGCTCGGCGGCGTCAACCTGGCGACGGGCGCGCTCTACTCACGCACGGCGGCCGTCAACGTGCAGCTGGTCAGCCCCGCCGACGCCGTGGGGCTCGCGCAGATGGAGTTCTCGACCGACGGCGTCACCTTCGCCGCCCCCGTCACCTACGCCGCGTCCAGCACCTTCACGCTGACCGGCCCCGACGGGCTCAAGACGGTGCACGTGCGCGTGCTGGACGCCGCCGGGAACCGCTCGGCGTCACGCAGCGACACCATCACCCTGGACACGGCGGCGCCCGTCGCCACCGTCACCGGGCCACGCGGAACGAACCAGACGACGGCGAGCGTGTCGATCTCGGCCCCGGCTGACCTTTCGGGCGTCACTGGCATGTGCATCAAGGTGACGGCGGTGGCGACGGCGCCGGTGGCGCCGACGGGGCCCACCGACACGTGCTTCGTGGCGCAAACCCCGACGGCGGTGGTCACCGTCTCGACCGGCGGCGTCGGCGACAAGCGTGTGCACGTGTGGCTGCGAGACGGCGCGCAGAACGTCAGCGCGTCGCCGGGCACGACCGACATTTTCTACGACACGACGGCGCCTGGCGCGCCTTCAGGGCTCGTCGCGGTCGCCGGCAACCATGGCCTGACGCTGTCCTGGACGGCCGCGAGCGACGGCGCGGGCTCCGGCATCGGCGAGTACGAGGCGGGCCTCTCGAAGACGGCCGGCGGCCCCTACGTGTACAGCTCGGTGGGCAACGGCACGACGGGCTTCATCACCGCGTCGAACGGCGTCACCTGGTACGTGGTGCTGCGCGCGAAGGACCTGGCGGGCAACACTGGAACCGCGGTGTCGAACCAGGCTTCGGCGACGCCGTACTGGCCGTGGGCGTGGCAGCAGCGTGAGCCGACTTCGGTGAGCTTCACCAATGCCGAGGTCTTCGACGCCGGCACCAGCAACCGGTGGATCGTTACTGGCGAGTACGGAGCGCTCTTCACTTCTGATGACAACCTCGCCACGTGGGTGCGCCGCGACGCGCTCTCGGACCGACGGAACAACGGCATCGCCCGGGCCGCGGGGTCGCTCTATGTGTTGAGTGAGAACGGCCTCATCGCGCGCTCCACGGACAACGCCGTCAGCTTCACCGCCGAGACGCTGGCAGCTGATGCAGGCGCCCCCACCTTCAACGACCTGGCCGTCGTCGGGACCACCGCGACGACGACGAGCCTGGCGGCGGTCACCGCCACCGGAGACATTCTGCGGCAGGTCGTGACGACGACGAGCCGCAGCGCGTGGACGCCCGTGGCGCGGCCGGTGACGCAGGCGCTGCGAGGCATTGCCCGGTGCTCGGGCGCGGCGCTGGGGCCGTGTGCGGGAACGAACAGCGCGGTGAGCGTGGCCGTCGGCAACGCGGGCAGCGTGGTGCGGTCGACGGACTCGGGTCTGACGTGGACGGTGGTGACGCCGCCCAGCGGGTACGCCACCACGAACTTCAGCTCGGTGGTGGCTCGCCCGGCGAGCAACGAGTTCTACATTTCGGCCGTTCCGATCACCACCAGCCTCT
>JALHOS010000605.1 GCA_022842905.1 Myxococcaceae bacterium
CGGGCGGGAGCGCTGGTGCGGGCGGCGGCAGCACCGACGGCGGCGCGTGCGGCCCCGGCGTGCCGGTCGGCAACCACATGCGCACGATCATGTCCGGCGGCGCGGCGCGGCGGTTCTCGGTGCACGTCCCGCCGAACGCCGCTGGCCAGCCCCTGGGACTCGTCGTCGGCATGCACGGGCTGTTCGAGTCGGCGGCGGACTTCCGCGCGTACGCCAACTACGACGACATTGGCGACGTGCGCGGCTTCATCGCCGTGTACCCGGAAGGCCTCAACTCGAGCTGGAACGCGGGCAGCTGCTGCTCGACGGGGGGCACCAACGACGTCGGCTTCATTCGCGACGTGGTGGCCGCGGTGCAGCGCGAGTGGTGCATCGACCCGCTGCGCATTCACGCGTCGGGCTTCAGCAACGGCGGCATGATGACGCACCGGCTGGCCTGCGAGGCCGCGGACCTGTTCGCGTCGGTGGGCGCGGGCTCCGGGCCGCTCATGCTTGCGTCGTGCAGCCCGGCGCGGCGGGTCCCCCTGGTCCACTACCACGGCACGTCGGACACGACGGTGCCCTACAACGGCGGCTCGGTGGTGCTGGTGAACTTCCCGTCCGTGGCGAACACCATGGCGGGGTGGGCGATGCGGAACGGCTGCGCGGCGTCGCCGACTCGGCGCTGGGAAGACGCGGGCGTGCAGGCCGACGCCTGGGCCTGCGACGGCGGCGCCGACGTGGTGCTGTACACGCTGCAAGGCGGCGAGCACTTCTGGACGCCCAGCGGCGTGGCGTGGATCGACGGCGGCACCCCGAACGCTCGGCTGGGGACGTCGCGCGCGTTCGTGGAGTTCTTCGAAGGCCACCCCAAGCGTTAACGCTGCGGCGCTTCGTGGAACCTCCTGCCCAGGCGCCGGTGTCTGGCCCACGCACCACGGAGGCACCCCATGTTGCTCGTCGCGCTCGTCCTGGCCGTCGCGCCACCGCAGTTCCCTTCGAGCCTCACCCAGCCGCTGCTCGGACGCGCCGAGCAGTTCGGCTGGCCCAGGCCGGCGGCCTTCGAGCAGCGCTGGAGGCAGGCGGGCGGAGCGCCGAAGGGGTTCGAGCTCGTCGAGGGCGCCGTCGAGCGCGGCGGCGAGCGCGTGTCGTGGGGGTACTACTGGGTGCGCCCGGCGGATCGCGGCGGGTGGATCGTCGCGTCGGTCGCCACCCGCGCTTCACCGCAGGGCCACCGCAGCGAGCAGTGGCGCGCGGGGTCGATCGCCGGGACCGCATGGGAGCTCGACGACGGCGGCGGGACCCTGCGGGTCACGCGGTGGCTCCGCGGTGCGCTGGTGGGCGACGAGGCGACGGCGTGGGTGTACGCGACGACGCTGCTTCAGGCTGATGGGCCGCTCTACGCACCACCTCCCGACGAGCCCGGCGACGACGCGCGGGCCGTCGTCAATCGACTCAGCGACGATCCCAAGCAGCTCGCGACGTGGGCGCGGGCCGAGGTGAAGAACGACGCGCTCTATGAGCAGCTCCGCCGCTACCGCCCCGTCGGGAGCTGTTCCAGGGACACCCACCCGCAGGCCGCCGCCCGGGCGTTCGCCGAGCTGGCCTACGCGCGTGGGGACCTGGGGCGCTTCCTGCAACTGGAGCTGCGGATCATGGGCGATCGCTTCGAGCGCGTGGCGTGGTCGAGCCTTGGCGAGGCCGCCCACCGCACCGAAGCCGAGCGGCTGGCCACCACCGGCATCGACGTCGACACGTTCCTCCTCGGCAGCCTCCTGGCGGCGAAGGAGCGCGACGACGGCATCAACGCCTGGCGCTTCGCGCGGGCCGTCGGCGAGCTGGGCCATGAAGCCAGCATGCTCCCCAGGCTCCAGCGCGTGGTGACGGATCCAGCGGCGAGCCCCTTCAACCGACTCGGCGCCGCCAAGGCGTGGGCGTGGATCAGCGCGGGCGCGGGAAAGGGCGAACGCGGAGGGCTGGCCTCGCCGCAGGCCGCCGCGCTCGAGGCGCTGCTGAAGCTCGACCTCCACGACGCCGCTCGCTTCTGGGCGGAGGCGGAGCTGGAGCAGAGCCGCGCGAAGCCGTGACGGCGCTCCGCTCACGTCGAGCTCGGCGGCGAGTCCCAGGGCAGCCGGCCGGCGAACGCGCTGAGCGTGCCCTGCAACAGCCACGGCGCAGCGCCGAGCAGCCCGAGGCCCATGCGCCTCAGCCCCGCTCGCTGCGAGACCGGCAGCAGCGCGCGTCGCACCGCCGAGTCCACCCCCAAGGCCGACGCCCACACCGTGGCTCTCCAGTCCGAAAAGCCGAAGTCCCGGCGCGCCCACGCCCGCGCCAGGAAGGGCCCGGCCAGCGCGGCGTACTGAATCGCCTGGGCAATGCCTTCGCCGAGCAGCGGATCGACGCCGGCCGCTTCGCCCACGAGCAGCACCCGCGGCACCGCCAGCGGCGAGCGCAGGCTCACGCCGCGCACCTGAAACGCGCGCCGCTCGGCGAAGGGCACGTCGAGCTTCAGCGCAGCGAGGCGGTCCGACAACAGCCGCTGCACGTCGACTCGGCCTTCCGGCGCCAGGGCGTAGATCCCGCGACTGACCAGCGCCCGGCCGTCCACGAGCGTCGGGAAGTCCCAGGTGTAGCCGGGGAAGTCGCCGAGCACGAAGCGCAGCAGCTCGCGGTCTGGGTCGCCCTCGAGCGGCGGCGTGTCCACCTCCACCGCCTGGGCGACGAAGCGCCCCACGGGCAGGCCCAGCGAGCGCCGCACCCGACTGCCCAGCCCGTCCGCCGCCACCACCACCTCGGCGACGAGCCGTCCGCTCGACGTCTCCAGTCGCACCTCGTCAGCGCTGGGCTCCACGCGCTCGACGGCGCAGCCTTCCAGCACGCTGGCGCCGCGTACCCGCGCGAGCTCGACCAGCGCCGCGTCGAACTCGAATCGGCGAACGACGCGGCCCAGCTCTCCCACCCGTCGCGCCGCGCGCCCGCCGTCCCAGCACACCTCCATGCCGTGGAACGGAACGCTGGGCACGTCGACCCGGACGCCGACCCGCGCGAGCAGTGCGTCTGCCCGAGCGCCCACCGCGCCCGCGCACGTCTTGTCCCGAGGGAAGCGCGCCTTGTCGACCAGCACCACGCGGCCTTCGAGGTTGGGCTCCGCGGCGAGGAGGAAGAGCGCCGTCGCCGCACCCGCAGGCCCCGCCCCGACGATGACGACGTCCTTGGTGGCTCGGGCCTTCACGCTGCGGCCCAGGCCCCGTTCGACAGTCCGTTCCGCCACGGCGCGCACTGCGGCCGTCAGCCGAGGGGGCGGGGTCGGGCTGGGTGGAGGCGCACTGCTCCGCCCCAACGCCGCGAGCGCCGCGTTCGCCGCCAGCCAGCCGGTGCGCGCCGCGCGCTCCATGAAGAAGCACTGGGTGTCGGC
>JALHOS010000606.1 GCA_022842905.1 Myxococcaceae bacterium
GAGCGCGCCCAGCAGCACCGCGCCGAGCGCCGGCTTGAGCCAGTCCGCCAGCGGCGCCGCGGCGAAGAGCGCCCGCACCCGCTCGTACAGCCGCACGAAGAGGAAGGCCCCCAGCGACGTCACCAGCGCGAGCAGGGCGTAGAGGGGCAGGTGCGCCGGGACGAAGGGGTAGCGCGTCAGCTGGCCGAGCAAGGTGCCTTCGGGGTGCAGCGTGGTGGCCACCGCGAAGCCGACGACGCTGGCGAGCACCGCGGGCACCAGCGCGTCGTTCTCGAACCCGTCCGCGTACACCAGCTCGACGACGAGCAAGGCCGCGCCCAAGGGCGTGCGGAAGACCGCCGAGATGCCAGCCGCCGCGCCGGCCAAGAGCAGAATCCGCGTTCGCGGGCGCCAACGCCCAGGAGCCTCGCCACCAGCGAGCCCAGCGCGCCGCCCATTTGAATCGTGGGCCCTTCCCGTCCACCGGCGCCACCCGTCCCCAGCGTCGCCAGGCTGGCCAGCCACTTGAGTGGGAAGACGCGGCCGCGCACCCAGCCCTGCGCTTCGTGAAACGCTTCGAGCGTGGCGTCGGCGCCTCCGCCGCGCACCTCCGGGGCCAGCCGCGTCAGCGCGCCCGCCACGAGGCCGCCCAAGGCCAGCACCCACGGCAGCAGCCACCAGCGGTACTGACCGCCCAGCGCGGTCGCCTCCACTTCGCCCCGCGCGCGCAGCGGCACGTAGCCCACCAGGCGCTCGAGCAGCGCCGCCTGCAACCCGTCCAGCACCCGCACGAAGGCGACGCCGGCCAGGCCCGCCGCCAGGCCGACGGCGATGGCGTGGAGCAACGTGCGGCCCACCAGGCGCAGGTCGACCGGCGTGCTCTCGATGACGGCTTCGACGGGCTGCGCGACGAGCCGGTGGTGCAGCTCCGAGCCCAGCTGCCGCCACGCAGCCTTCGTTCGGGGGACGCGCAGCGGCACCGCTCAGCTCCAGGCCCGCACGCGCCCGTCCCGCGCCGCGAGCAGCTCGCCGATGGTGGCCGCCGCGTGAATGAGGCCGACGTGGGTGTACGCCTGCGGGAAGTTGCCCAACAACATGCCCGTCGTCGGGTCGACGTCTTCCGAGAAGAGCCCCAGCGGGTTCGCGTAGCGCAGCACGCGTTCGAACACCGTCACCGCGTCGTCCAGGCGGCCGGCCAGGGCCAGCGCTTCGGCCCACCAGAAGCTGCACAGCGTGAACGCGCTCGTCGTCTCGCCGAAGTCGTCGTCGTTCACGTAGCGCAGCATCAGCCCTTCCTTCACCAGCCGCCGCTCATACTCCACGAGCGTCGACAAGAAGCGAGGGTCCTTCCCGTCGATGATGCCCATGGACGGCAGCAGCAGGTTCGCCGCGTCCGGCCACTGGCCGTCGAGGGCCTGGGTGAAGCAGCGGTGCTGGGTGCTGTACCCGCGGCTGAGGGTCAGTTCACGCTCGAGCTTGGCCTGCTCGCTCCACCGCGCGGCGTCGGCGGCACGCCCCAAGCGCCGGGCGATGACGGCGCCGCGATCCAACGCCGCCCAGCACATGGCGCGGGAGAACGTGTAGTGCCGCAGCAGCGTGCGGAACTCCCAGATGCCGGTGTCCGGCTGGGGCGCCCGCACCAGCGCGTCCTCCACCAGGCGCTGCACCAAGGGGTACCAGCTCGCCTCGTCGTCGAGCACCACACGCGGGTCGCTCAGCAGCGCCTCGAGACACAACAGCAGCTCCCCGTTGAGGTCGTTCTGCTGTTGCAGCGCGGCAGCGTTGCCGACCCGCACCGGCTTGGCGCCGCGAAAGCCGGCCAGGTGCTCGAGGTGCACCTCCGGCAAGTCTCGCTCGCCGGCGACGCCGTAGAGCGGCTGCAGCGGCCCGCTCTCGGCCACGTTGCGCAGGAAGCCGACGAAGCGCTCACCCACGCTCACCTGAGCGACGCGGCGCAGCGCTTCCACCACGAAGGCCGCGTCGCGCAGCCAGCAGTAGCGGTAGTCCCAGGTGCGGGCGGTGCCCAGCGCCTCGGGAATGCTGGTGGTCGCCGCGGCGATGATGGCGCCGGTGTCCGCGTGGGCGTGCAGCGCCAGGCACAGCGCCGACCGAAGCACCGCCTCGTCGTGGAAGCCCGGCAGCGCCAGGCTCCGTGCGTAGGCCCGCCAGCCGGCGATGGTCTCTGCTTCCAGCAGCGCGACGTCGGCCTTCGACGGCGTGGCGCGGCGCGGGTCCGTCGTCAGCACGAAGTGCAGCGGCCCGGTCAACGTGAAGGCGCGGCGGTCCACCAGGTGGGCGACCGGGGCGTCGGTGTCCAACCGCAGCGTCAGCGGCCCTCCGTCGACGACGACGCAGCCGCTGCCCTCCACGAGCCGAGGCGTGAGGCGCGCGTAGTCCGGGCGCGGGTCGAACTCCACGACGAGGCGAGGCGCGCCGCGCAGCGGGCGCAGCGTGCGCACCCACTCCACCGGGGCCTCGCAGCCGGAGCCGCGCGGCAGCCGCGGGGCGAAGTCCACCACTTCCCACGCGCCGTCCTCGGCCTCGAACACGCCGCGCAGCACGTTGGTGTTGCGCAGGTACGCCCAGCGACCGACGGACGGCCCTCGCTCGTGGCGCACGCGAAACGTCCCGCCGCGCTCCGCGTCGAGCAGCCGGGCGAAGACGGACGGTGAGTCGAAGCGGGGCAGACACAGCCAGTCGATGCCGCTGTCTTCCGCCACCAAGCCCAGCACACGGCCGTTGCCGACGGCTCCGTGGCTCAAGGTGACGTCCGCGCCGCTCACGCTCGCGCCTCCGCGAGGCGTCCCAAGAAATGGCGGACGTCCTCGACGCCGGACAACCGGAAGCGCGCCACGCTGTCGCCGCTGCCCACGTGCACGCTCACGGCGCCTGGCGGCAGCGCGGCGAAGAGCGACTCGTCGGTGCGGTCGTCGCCCACCGCGAGCACCGCGGCCCCGGGGTGCGCCGCCAGCACCTCTTGCACGACGACGCCCTTGTGAATGCCGCGGGGGCGCACCTCGAGCACCCGCGCGCCCTTGAGCACGTCGAACCCTTCCGCTCCGGGCAGCCGGCCCAGCGCCACCTCCAGCTCTCGGACGCGGCGCTGGCCCAGCTGGGGCTCCGTCGCGCGGAAATGGAACGCGAGCGCGCCGCTCTTCTCTTCGAGCAGCGAGCCGTCGGTGCGCCGCACGAACTTCGTCAGCAGCCCACGGACGGCGTCGAACCACGGCGGCGGCAACGTGGCCCGCGCCTGCCAGGGCGCGCTGCGGCTCGGCCGCGACCACAGCCCGTGCTCGGCGTGGAGGCCCACGTCCAGGCTGCCCAAGAAGCCCTCGAGCGAGTCGCGAGAGCGCCCGGACACCACGTGCACCGCCGCGCCGGGGCACTGGCGCCGACGCAGGCCG
>JALHOS010000607.1 GCA_022842905.1 Myxococcaceae bacterium
CCCGCGACCCGCGTGACGCAGCTGCCGGCGGACGGGGCGGCCGCTCGGGCACGGCTCGCGGCGGCGCGAGAGGCGTTCCAGAAGGTGCACGGCCAGCGCAGCGTGGTGCTCGCCGAGCTGGGCGCGCTCGCGGAGCGGATCTCCGCCGCCCGCGCTGACGACACGGCTCACCGCCTGCGCAGCGAAGAGGAACGGGTCGTCGCGGGAATTCGGCGCGCCGCGCGAGAGTACGCCGTACTGAGCTACGCGCGGGCGCTCCTCGACGACGCGCGGGCCCGGTTCGAGGCCGAGCACCAACCCCGCGTCGTGCAGCTGGCCGGCGACTTCTTCGTGGAGCTCACTGACCGGCGGTACACCCGCGTCGCGGTGGACTTCGGCGGCCGGCGCCTCGTCGTCCACGGCGCGCGGGGGGAAGTGCTGGACCCCTCCCAGCTGTCCCGCGGCACTCGGGAGCTCCTGGTGTTGGCGCTGCACCTGGCCGTGGTGCGCGACTTCGCCGAGCAGCACGTCGCGCTGCCGCTGGTCTTGGACGACGTGCTGGTGAACCTGGATCCGGCGCGGGCTGAGCGCGTGGCCGCCCTGCTGGCGCGGCTGGGGCGGACCCACCAGGTGATCGTGCTGACCTGTCACCCGTGGATCCGCGACGCCTGCGTGCACCAGGGGGCGCGCAGCGCGCTGCTCGACCCGCCGACGCAGTTGTCGCTGCTCAGCCCTTCATGAAAGAAGCCCCGGCCGTGTCCGAGCCCAGCGTCGACGCCGTCTCTGCCCCTAGCCTCCCTCCGGCGGACGTCGGCGCCCCCGAGCTGGTCGACGTGGCGGCCCTGACGCCCATGATGAAGCAGTACCTCGAGGTGAAGGGTCAGCACCCGGGGGCGCTGCTCTTCTTTCGGCTGGGCGACTTCTACGAGCTGTTCTTCGAAGACGCGGTGCGGGCGGCAGAGCTGCTGCAGATCACCCTGACCAGCCGGGCCAAAGGGCTCGAGCGGGTCCCCATGTGCGGCGTGCCGTACCACGCCGCGCGGCGCCACATCGCTAGGCTCATCGAGCTGGGGGAGCGGGTGGCGATCTGCGAGCAGCTGACGCCGCCGGGCAAAGGCATCGTCAAGCGGGAGGTCGTCCGCGTCGTCACGCCCGGCATGGTGCTGGACGACGACGTGCTCGAAGCGCGCGAGAACAACTTCCTGGCCGCGCTGCGCCCGCCCGACGAGCTCGACGGCGCGTGGGGGGCCGCGCTGCTCGACGCGTCGACCGGAGAGTTCGTCGCCTTGAGCCCGGGGAGCTTCGACGAGCTGGTCGAAGAGGTGGCCCGCTACGGCCCCAAGGAGCTGCTCCTGCCGGAGTCGGCGCGTGGGCAGCAGGACGGGGTGCTGCGGCGCTTCGAGCGCCGGCCGAGCCTGGCGGCGCTGCCCGACGACGCGTTCGAGCCCAAGCGCGCCGCGGCGCTGCTCAAGCGGCACCTCAAGGTGCAGTCCCTCGACGCGTTCGGGTTGACGCCGAGCCACGTGTCTGCCGGGGCCGCCGGGGCCGCGCTGCGTTACCTGACCGAAACGCAGAAGAGCCCCGCCGCGCACGTCGATCGGCTCGCCGTCGTGCCGCGCGGCGCCGGCCTGGTGATCGACGAGGCGTCGCTGGCCAACCTCGAGATCCTCAAGACGCTCAAGGACGGCGGGCGGGTGGGCTCCCTCATTGGCGTGGTGGACAAGACCTGCACGCCGCTGGGCGCGCGGCGGGTGGCGCGGTGGCTCCGCCAGCCGCTGGCCGACGTGCAGGCGATCGACGCTCGGCTCGACGCCGTCGAAGAGCTGGTGGGCGCGGCGAGCCTGCGCGAAGGGCTGGTGGGGCGGCTCAAGGCCGTCGCCGACATCGAGCGGCTGTGCGGTCGGCTGTCGCTGTCCTCCGGAGGTCCGCGCGATCTCGGCGCGCTGGGGCGCAGCCTGGCGGCGCTCCCGGCGCTGGCGCAGGCGCTCGGCCAGGCCAAGGCGCCGCTGCTCGGTGGGCTCGTCTCTCCGCTGACGAGCCCGGCGGTGCAGGAGCTGGCGGCGAGCCTCGCGTCGGCCCTGGTGGACGAGCCTCCGCCGGTGGTGGCTGACGGCGGCTTCATTCGCCCCGGCTTCCACGCGGGGCTGGACGAGTGTGTGCAGCTGGCCACCGGCGCCAAGGACTACTTGGCCGAGCTCGAGCGCCGCGAGCGGGAAGCCACCGGCATCAGCTCGCTGAAGGTCCGGTACAACCGGGTGTTCGGCTACTTCCTGGAGGTGACGAAGGCGAACGTGAAGCACGTGCCGCCCAGCTGGACGCGCAAGCAGACCACCGCGACCGGCGAGCGCTACGTCACCGAGGAGCTCAAGACGTACGAAGAGAAGGTGCTCACGGCGGACGAGCAGCGGCACGCGATCGAGGTCCGCCTGTTCGAAGAGCTCCGCGCTCAGGTGGCGGCGCGGGCGTCGGCGCTGCGCGCGGCGGCGGACGCGGTGGCGGCGGTGGACGCGCTGGTGTCCTTCGGGCGGGTGGCGGTGGAGAACGGCTACTGCCGGCCCGTCGTGGACGAGAGCGGGGTGCTGGAGATCGAAGCGGGGCGGCACCCGGTCGTCGAGAAGTTCCTGGACGGCGCGAGCTTCGTGCCCAACGACGTCACGATCGATCGCGACGCCGCGCAGATCCTCGTCATCACCGGGCCGAACATGGCGGGGAAGAGCACCGTCATGCGGCAGGTCGCGCTGACGGCGCTGCTCGCGCAGGCGGGCTGCTTCGTGCCGGCCCGGCGCGCGCGGCTTGGGCTGGTGGATCGGTTGTTCACCCGCGTGGGCGCGTCGGACAACCTGGCCAGAGGCCAGTCGACCTTCATGGTGGAGATGACGGAGACGGCCAACATTCTCCACCACGCGACGAAGCGCAGCCTGGTGGTGCTGGACGAGATCGGCCGCGGCACGAGCACCTTCGACGGCCTGTCGATCGCCTGGGCGGTCGCCGAGCACCTGCACGATCGCGTCGGTGCCCGCACGCTCTTCGCCACGCACTACCACGAGCTGACGGATCTGGTCCGCGAGAAGCCCCGGGTGAAGAACACCTGCATCGCCGTCAAGGAGCAGGACGGCCGGGTGATCTTCCTGCGCAAGCTGGTCGACGGCGCGGCGAGCCGGTCCTACGGGATCGAGGTCGCCAAGCTCGCGGGGCTGCCTCCTGAAGTGCTGGCGCGGGCGCGGGAGCTGTTGGTGAACCTCGAGGCCACCGAACTCGACGCCACCGGGCGGCCGCGGCTGGCCAAGCGCGCGGCGGCGGCAGCGGCGAAGGGGTCCGCGGCCGACCGCTCACAGCTGGCGCTGTTCGGCCCACCCGCACCGGCCGCGGCGCCAG
>JALHOS010000608.1 GCA_022842905.1 Myxococcaceae bacterium
CTCCCCGGACCCCTCCTCGACGGACCAGGCATGAACGCCCTGCTGGACGCCAGCGTGCTCTCAGCCCGGGCCACCACGACGACGAGGCTCAACACGTCATCGACGACTGTCCGGATTTACGCGGATCTCGGAGACCACCCACACCTCGGCCTCAGCCAGCGTTGAGTAGTCGTGCAGGTAGGTGATGCCCTCGCGCTACAGGACGTCGGTGAAGTCGGGGCTGGTGAACTGCGCGCCCTTTCGGCGTCTACGCCCCGCACGCAGCCCTGCGACTCAGGGTGACGCGGCGGCCGCCGGCCGAGAAGGAGGCCCCGCCGTCCACGGCGCCCGCACCGAAGCCAAGGAAGCCTCGCACCACCCGCAGGTTGGACTGGGCCGCGCTGCACCAGCACACCTTCGGCACCGACGTGTTCGGCTGCCCTCACTGCGGCGGGCAGCGGCGCATCCGCGCCATCTCCTCGACGCGCACCGCCACCGAGGCACGGCTGCTTGCGTTGGGACACCCGCTGCCGTCACGACTCTCGCCTCCGCCGACGGCAGCACTCGCCGCGCCTCGGGCTGCTCGCACTCTCGCGAGCTCGCTCGGTCTGCCAACCTGATTCGCGCTTCAATCGATGAGCCGCGCCACCACGCGCCACGGCCCCGCGCCGCACCGCTCCTGCCAGGTCACCAGGAACTTGACCCCGTACGGCTCGAGCTCCGGCGCCGAAGCGACACACCCCGACTCGTTCAGCGGCTGGCCGTACGAGGCCACGTAGCCATTCGAGCCGGGCGGCGCTTCGTACAGCCGCAGCACGCCGTCCGTCGCCAGGGCGTAGAGGAAGTACGTGCCCAGGCCCTGCGCGAAGTCCGCGCTCATCGTCGTCAGGCCCTGCACCGGCGCCAGGTGCGCGGACCAGTTGCCGACGACGCCAGTCGAATACCCCAGGTGTGCGCCGGTGCCCGGGTTGCGGACCACCACGAACGCCATGGGCTGGTTCGCCGCGAAGAGCGCCACGCGCAGGTCGACAATGGGCAGCCCACCCGGCGGGCTGAGGCCTGACTGAACGGTGCTCCAGGACCCGGCGCTGTTCGCCATGAACATGCCGAACACCGTCGCGCCGGCT
The DNA here is from genome assembly GCA_022842905.1 of Myxococcaceae bacterium. Taxonomy (GTDB): domain Bacteria; phylum Myxococcota; class Myxococcia; order Myxococcales; family Myxococcaceae; genus JALHOS01. The sequence goes on from JALHOS010000608.1 coordinate 1,107, forward strand.
CGACGCACCCCCAAGACCTTCGAAGCCCCGTCGCGCGACGTCGCCGCGGACCACAGCGGCACACCAGTGCTGGGGTAGGCCGCCGTGTCCGTGCTCAACGTGGCATGCGGGACGAAGGCGCCGCCGTCCAGCCGCTGCACCTTGAGCCCGGTGTCCACCTGCGCGGTGTAGAGATTCAAAGGGTCACCGAAGAGCGGCCCCGCGGGCGTGGGCAGCTCCGCCCAGCTGCCCGCCGTCGCGTCGAAGCGGTAGCCGACGCCGCGCGGTGAGTCGACGAAGTCCTGCGCGCGCAGCAGCACCACCGGCCCCGAGGAACTCCACCCGCCTCGGCGACCATTCACCGGCGCCGTCCCCACGAGCGGCTGGCTGGGCGCGGGCAGCGTGTCACTGGCCACCGGGCACTGCGCCTGGGCGCAGGCCGCCGGGTCGAATGGAGCGCTCACCCACGGCGCGCCGGCCAGCCCGCGGCCGATGAGCTGGACGGTCGGCGCGCCACCATCGGGCAGTCCGTGGAACGGAGCGCGCAAGGCCAGCGCGGGCCGGGGCTCCACCGTCGGGTCGAGCGCCGCCGACACCGTGGGCGGCCCGACGGCGGTCGACGCGACCACCGAGGTGCTCGACGGCAGCACGACGTTCCGCAGCGTCGAGTCCACGACGACCGAACTCCCGTTTACCGCCGGCACCACCACGCGGTACGTCTCTCCTTCGCGCAGCGGGTTGAAGGGGAGCAGCGTCACCACGTTTCCTCGCGCGAAGCCCACGCCGCTGACGAGGACGTTGAAGGCGTCCCGCAGCTCGACGGCCGACTCGTACGTCGTGTTGAGCGCCACCACCGGCTCACTGAACTCGATCTCCACCGCGTAGCGGCTGCTGCGCCCGCCGCTGCCCACCCGCACCACGCTGGGGCGCGTGTTGTCGATGACACTCACCGTCACCTGCGCCTGCTGCGAAGCGGGCACCACGCCGGCGTCCGTGCTCGCCGTCACGGTGAAGGTGAGGGCCTGCGCGAGCCCGGCCACCGTCGGAGCGATGAAGCTGGGCGTGGCCGTGTCGCCGCCCGTCAGCACGAAGCCCGGGCCGCTGCGCGGCTGCCAGTCGAAGCTGAAGACCGCGCCGGGCAGCGCGGGGGCCGTCACCGTCGCGCGCAACGACGCCACCGCTCCGCCGCTGACGTTGAAGGGCTGCCCCGCATCCAACGTCCACGGCAGGCTCGCCGCCGGCTCCACGGACAGCAGCAGCGGCGTCGGCGCGCTGGCCAGGCCCACCGCGTTGGTGACGACCAACTCCAGCGAGACGAGCGTGCGCACCGACACCTGCGGCACGCGGAACGCCGTGTCCGGCAGCGCCGCGCTCGGCTCGAAGCCGCCGGCGGGGCCGCCCACCTGCGCCCACTGCGCCTGCGTAATCGGCAGCGGGTTCGAGTCCGTCGACGCGCCGGCAGACAAGCTCAGCAGCGCGCCTGCGCCCACCGTCAGCGGCCCACCGTCGAGCGGAGGGAAGGTCGCCACGGTGATGACGGCCGTCGGGCGCCGGGCCACCAACACTTCCTGCACCGCGGGCGCGCTCGGGCGGCCGAAGGCGTCGGTGACGACCAACTCGTACGACAACACGCCCGGCGTCGCGGGCACGGTGAAGCTGGGCTGCGCGGCGAAGAGCCCGCTGGCCGGGCTCACGTCCACGCGGGGGCCTCCGTCGAGCTGCGTCCACCGGTAGCTCAGCGGCTGCACGCCGAAGGAACCGCTCCCGTTGAGCCGCTGCGTGCCGCCGCTCGGCGGGAAGGCGAGGCGCACCGGTGAGACGACGGCCGTCGGGGGAGGACCCGCATCGCCCCAGCCAGCGTCCACACCCGCATCGACGGGGCCGGCGTCGACGGCGCAGACGGGCGCGGGCGCGCACCGGCTGGCCTGACAGCACCCGGTGGCGCAGTGCGCGCCGACGGCGCACTCGAGACCGCAGCGCCCTTGCGCTCCGCACACCAAGCCCGCCGCGCAGTCCGCGGTGGTGTTGCACGTCGCCCCGAACGCCCCAGCGTCGGGTTGGGGGCCGGCGTCAGCAGCGCCAGCGTCAGCCGCGCAGACGAGCGCCGCGGCGCAGCGGCCGGCCTGACAGCAGCCGGTGGCGCAGTGCGAGCCGACCGCGCACTCCGGCGCGCACACCCCTCGCGCTCCGCACACCAGCCCCGCACCACAGTCGATGGCGGTGTTGCACGCGGCCCCGGCGGTCCCGGCGTCCGGCGCGGCGCCAGC
>JALHOS010000609.1 GCA_022842905.1 Myxococcaceae bacterium
TGCGGGTCGCTGCCAGGTGGCTTCCGACGGCGGCTGCGCGGGCTGCGTGGCGGTGAACGGCGTGTGCGTGGCACCCAGCATCAGCCTCACGTCTTCCAGCACCTGTGGCGCGGGCGGCGTGGCGTGTCGCTCGTGCGGAGCGGGCGCCTCGTGCAGCGCCGGGCGCTGCGTCGGCTCGCCGAGCGACGGTGGCGTGTGCGTCGGGTGCCTGAGCGGCGGGCTGTGTGTACCGCCCAGCATCAGCGGCAGCTCGGCGGCGGCCTGTGGCCTGGGGGTCGACATCGTGTGTGCCAGCTGCGGCCCCAGCCAAGTCTGCGCGAGCGGGCTGTGCGTGACCGTGGGCTTCGACGCGGGACCGGGCCCGGGCGGCGCCGTGGGCGATCCTTGTGTGGACGTGCGCGAGTGCTTCGCGACTCCGACCGGCTTTGGATCCTCCGGCCGGAGCCAACAGCGGCAGTGCAAGACGGCGGCGCTCGGCTCGAGCCTGACCTACCCCCAGGGCCTGTGCACCCGCCGCTGCTTGGACGACGTCGACTGCGGTGACGGCGGCGTCTGTGGGTACGCCTTGGGCCCGCAGGGTGAGCGAGAGAACGTGTGCCTGCGCGAGTGCCAGCGCAGCGCCGAGTGCCGCGCAGGGTATTCCTGCCAGCCGTTGTTGACCGGCGCGTCGGCGTGCTTCCCGACGAACGCGACCCGACTCGACGCCGGCGCCGGGGCCCTGCTCGTCGCCGGCAGCGCGTGCAGCGCCGACAGCCAGTGTGGCCCTCCGAGCACGTTCCGCTGCCAGCAGGCCTTCACCGACGCGGGGCAGCCGACGGGCTGGGTCGGCGGGGCGTGCACCGGCGACTGCGCGGTGGGCGTGGACACCTTCGAGTTCTGCGGCCTCGGGGCCGAGTGCATTCCCTTCACCACGGTGCCACCGGGCACGCTCGGGCCGCTGGTGCAGTGGCAGTGCCGCGCGTGGTGCGACGTGCCTCCTTCGACGGGAGGCCAGACCTGCCGCGCGTCCTACGTGTGCGACGAGCTGTCACCGGGCAGCGGCTTCGGCGTGTGCACCCCACACTGCACGAACCCGGGCTTCCGTTGTCCGTTCGGCACCTGCAGCGCGTCGACGGGGCTGTGTCGGTGAGCCGCGAGGGGGTCCCATGACGAAGAAGGCCAAGGCGAAGAGCGCGAGCGGCGAGTCCCTCATCGAGCGCGATCTGACCGCGCTCGCGCTCGCTGGGAAGCTGCCGCAGGGGCACGGACTCGACCAGGGCGCCGGCGAGCTGGCCGCGCTGCTGACGCGCGGGGGGAAGTCGCCCCTGCTGGCGGGTGACGCAGGCGTTGGCAAGACGGCCATCGTCCAGGAGCTGGCCCGCCGCGTCGCCAACGGCAACGTGCCCGAAGGGCTCCAGGGCGCGCGCATTCTCGAGGTCACCGCGGCCGGCGTCTTCGCCCGCACCAACAGCGCCAAGGGCGCCGCCGAGCTGCTCGAGAGCCTGCTCGACACGCTGGCCGACGGGCCGCCCACCGTCGTCTTCATGCGCGACGTGGGCCAGGTGCAGGCCAGCAGCCTGGTGCCGGTACTGATTCGCGCGCTGCGCGCCGGCAAGCCACGCTTCATCTTCGAGACGAGCCTGAGGCAGGCGCACGAGCTGCTCCGCAGCGACGAGACGCTGGGCGAGAAGCTGCACCTGGTGGTCGTCAATGAGCCGGACCTCGAGCGCGCCCGCTGGATTCTGGGCCACGTCGCCGAGGAGCTCGAGCTGGAGCACGGCCTGCCGATCGACCCCGCCGCGTGTGATCTCGCCCTGCGCCTGTCGGTGAAGTTCCTGTTGGCCCAGCGGCTTCCGCGCAAGGCCAACGAGCTGCTGCGCGAGACGGTGGTGGAGGTCGCGGGTGCGGCGAAGGACCGCGTGCAGGCCGAAGACGTGCTGGCGCGCTTCTGCGCGGCGACGCGGCTGCCCCGCTTCATGGCCGACGACGCGGTGCCGCTGGATCTGGACGACGTGTCCCGCTTCTTCGGCTCGCGGCTCTTGGGACAAGCGGACGCCGTGCAGGCGGTGCTGCGCTCGGTGGCGCTGCTCAAGGCGGGGCTGAACGACCCTCGCCGCCCGCTGGGCGTGTTCCTGTTCGCCGGCCCGACCGGCGTGGGCAAGACGCACCTGGCCAAGCTGCTGGCCGAGTACCTGTTCGGCTCACACGAGCGGCTGGTGCGGCTCAACATGGCCGACTACCCGGAGTTCGGCGACGAGCACGTGCTGTTCGGCAACCCCTGGGGCCAGTCGCTGTCCGCCAAGCGCGGGGAGCTCAGCCGCCTGCTCGACGGGCGCGTCTTCACCGTGCTGCTGCTCGACGAGTTCGAGAAGGCGCACGCCAAGTGCCACGATCGCTTCCTCCAGCTCTTCGACGAAGGCCAGTTCATCAACGCCAGCGGCGAGACGGTGCCCTGCAACAACGTGCTGATCGTCTGCACGTCGAACGTGGGCGCCGAGGTGTACCGCGAAGGCGCGCTGGGCTTCGCGGCGTCGCGGACCGAAGCGGAGCTGCTGCTGGAGATCGAGCGGCGCATGCAGGGCACCTTCCGCCCGGAGTTCCTCAACCGCTTCGACGGCATCTGCCACTTCCGGCCGCTGGGGAAGGTGGAGATCCGCCGCATCGCCCAGCGCGAGGTGGGCCGGGTGCTGGAGCGCGAGGGCATTCGCGCGCGGCAACTCGACGTGGAGGTCGCGCCGGAGGTGGTGGAGCTGCTGCTCGAGCGCGGGTACTCCCCGCAACACGGCGCGCGCTTCCTCCAGCGGGAGATCGAGAAGACGCTCACCGCGGTGTTGGCGGTGGAGATCGCCCGCACCCCGCTGCCCAAGGGCACGCCGGTGAAGGTCGTCACCCACAAGGGCCGGGTCCACGCGATCGCCGAGCCCAAGGTGCGCAAGGAGAAGGAAGCGACGGCGCAGGCACAGCTCCCCGCCGCGGGCGCCACGGTGACCAAGCGCAAGGTCGACGTCCGGGGGCTCATGCAGGAAGCCGAAGCGCTGATCGGTCGCGCCGCGGCCGTCGCCAGCGCGGTGAAGCGGCCGGAGCTCGAAGGCAAGCGCCGGGAGCTGCTGGCCGTCTCGCAGGCCCCGGGCTTCTGGGACGACGGCGAGCGCGCGGCGGCGGTGCTCAGGGCGTACCGCGGGCTCGACGCGCAGCTCGGTGAGCTGGATCGCCTCCGGGAGCTCTGCCAGGTCGCCCGGCGGCGCGCGCGCGACGCGAAGGGCGAGACGCAGCTCGTGGCGGCGGTCCGCGCGGTCGAAGAG
>JALHOS010000610.1 GCA_022842905.1 Myxococcaceae bacterium
GACCGCTGGGCCGACGGGTGGCGCGCCGAGCGACGCGCCCTGTGTGAGGCGTCGTGGAAAGAGACGACGCCGGCGCCCGTCGTCGCGCTGCAGTTCGCCTGTACCGAGCGGCTGCGGGTCGAGATGAACGCGCAGTTGGTCGCCCTCGACGCCCTCGACGCGGTCGCCGTCAAGAAGGTCGTCGGCGCGCTCAACCTCGTCGCCCCAGCGACGACGTGCCGAAACGTCGACGGCTTGATGGCGGTGGACCCGCAGCCGGCGGATCCACGCGTGGTCCAGGTCGAAGCCACGCTCGCGCAGGGGTTCGCCGAGACCGGCCTGGGTCGCCACGACGGCGCGGCGCAGCGCTGTCCCCAGCTCCTCGCCGACGCGGACGCCATCGGGTGGCGCCCGCTGCAGGCCCGCGTCGCGCGCTTCTGTGCTTCACCCAGGTGCGGCTGACGCGGGCGGATCCACAGGGGCTGTTCCCCAAAGCGCTGGCCCTCGCGCTGGCGGGCAACGACAGCCTGACGGCCATTCAGACGCTGGGCGGCCTCATCTTCCTCGCCGGAGAGAGCCCCCGCAGCGGCGCGCTGGCCGCCGAAGACGCGTGGATGGCGGTCGCCGAGGGCATGGCGCAGCGCCACCGAATGGACGAGACGCACGTGTTCTGCACCGTGCTCCGAAGCCGCGCGCAGGTCGCCTACGACCGGAGGGACTTCGCCGCGGCCGAGCGCTACACCGCGCGCGCCGTCAGCCTTCAGGACAAGGCCGGCACCGGCGACTCCGAGTGCGCGCAGGGCGCCCGCAGCATGCGCGCGCAGGCGCTCGCAGGCTTGGGGCGCTTTGCTGAAGCGCTGGCGCTCGTCGATCAGGTGCTGGCGGCCACGGGCCCCCTCGACGGGAAGATCAGCCACCTCGCCTTCACGGTGTACTCGACGAAGATCGTCATCGCCTCGCTCATGGGGGACGGGCCGACTGCGTACCGCGCCGCGCTGCAGATGTTGGCGATGGCGGAGCAAGGCGCCCCGGCCGCGACGGTGACGCTGGCCCGGCAGAACCTCGCGGAGGCCGCGCTGCAGGTCGACGACGTGGCGCGCGCACGCGCGGAGTTCGAACGCGTCAAGGAGTCGCCGGTCGCCGCCCCGGGGGGCAGCCTGTACACCTGGCAGCTGCTGTTCAGCGCTGAGCTGGCGCTCGGCGAAGCGCGCGCCGCCGCCGCGAAGCGGGCCTTCCAGCACGTCTTGGCTCAGAAGGCAGAACTCGAGCTCGACGAGCTCGACACGGTGACGGCGCAGTGGGGGCTGGCGCAGGCCGAGCACGCGCTCGAGCCCGACCTCCCCAAGCTGCTGTCCGAAGCGCGGCGCCTGGCCCCCGCGCTCGCGGGCAACAGCGGGTACGGCAAGGAGATGTTGCGGCGCTGGCTGGGCGACGCCGGCCTTCCGAGTGCGGCGGACGCCGGCTCGCCCTGAAGAGCGTCACAGCTGCGCGCGCACGTAGAGGAACCCCCAGACCGACGGGCTGCTCCCCTTCGCCTGCGCCATGTCCCCCGGCAGGAACGTGGCGAAGGCGCCCGCCAGCGCGATGGGCTCGGCCAGTGGAATGGTGAAGTTGAAGTCGAGCTCGGTGCCCATGCCCGTCGCCGTGCGCGTCACGTCGGCTGGGAGGAAGACGGCCCCGCTCGCCGCGTACCAGGCGCCGGTCGGGTCCCACGCGCGGAAGTGGTGCACGTCGACCCAGACGTGCGCGCCCCACGGCCGAAAGCCAGCGCTCAGCCGCCCCGCGACCACGTTCTGCCAGGCGACGTAGTCCATGAAGCCCAGGTGAATGTGAGCGGTGGGGAACAGCTGGTGGAACGTGCCCTCGACGCGGTCCGCCCCGTTGCCGTCGCCGCTGGCGGCGCTGAACTCGCCCAGGACGTACGGGCTGCTCCACACCGGCAGCGTCACGGTCGCCTTCGCCGCGAGCGCGCCGGCGAGCACCGTGTCGTAGCCCACCGCGCCGCCCACCCAGCCGGTCTGAAACGCACCTTCGCCGACGAGGGCCAGCGGCCCCACGCCGGCAAACGCCCGCGCCCCGAAGGTGAGCCGCGCCTGCGTGCGCCGCTGGCCGAGCGCCGCGGTCGACGGGTCTTCGAAGAGGTTGAGGCTGTACAGGTCGACGCCGGCCTTGCCGAAGCGCAGCCGCGCGTACGCGCCGGTGAAGGTCGTCCCCGGAGAGAAGAAGCGGGCGCCGCCGACCGCCGCGTCGGGCGTCACCCACGCCGGCGCCTTCACCACCATGCCGAACACGTCGACGGTGAGGACGGAGCCCGCGGCGGCGCGAAGGAACACGCCGTTGAAGGCTCGGCCGGGCTGCGCCCAGTCCACCGAGCCCACCAGCCGGTCTTCGCCGTACTGCAGCTCCTGGCGACCGACGCGCAGCTCGAGCCACGGCGTCAGCTTGGCGTCGAGGAAACCTTGGTGCAGGCCGGTGTTGGCCATGACGCCGAGCGTGGACGGCTCGGTGCCGAAGGTGCGCACGTCTTGAAGCTCGAGCAGCACGCCCACTCGGTCCTTCGCCGACAGGCGCAGCCCCAGCCGCGCGCGCTCGTCGACCAGGAACGCGCCGTCGCCCGCGGCGTCCCGCAGGTCCGCGTTGTTTCGCGCTTCGGTGCGCACGAAGACCTGCCCGCCGACCGCCGCCGAGAAGTCGCCCCAGCGCCAGCGCAAGGGCCCGTCGGGGAGGTGCTCGGCGACGCTCCGGAAGGACTCGCCGGAGGACCGACGGCCGGGCCCCCAGAGAATGGTGGCGCCGTGGTAGCCCGAGCCCAAGGGCGCCGCCTTGGGCACGCCGGCATCGCCGCTCGGCGGCGGGGACAGCTGGCTGGGCGCGCTCGCTGCAGCGACCGGCGGTGTGGTGAACGACGCCTCGACGCCCGCATCCGCCAGCAGCTGCACCGCGGCGGCCACGGTGCCCGCATCGCTGGGCAATGGCTCAGCATCAGCGGCGCTCACGACCATCATCAGCACGACGACGAAGCCAGGCATGCACCCCTCCGGTGGAGGCCGCAGGGCTGCATCGGCGATGCCGGAGCCGACGCGCGGCGCGGCCGCGAAGGTGCGTCAGCCGCGCGCGTTCGGAGCAGACGGACGCCCCTCGCGCGCACGGCCGGGAGAACACCGACGGCGTGAGCACCGCGGGCAGCCCCGCCGTGACGCGGCCGAGAAAGGGCTCGAGGACTCGGGGTGGGCTTCGGACGCCAGCGTGCGGCTCGCGTGGTCGGGTCGCGCGCGGCGCCGACGGCCGGACGACCC
>JALHOS010000611.1 GCA_022842905.1 Myxococcaceae bacterium
GTGGCGGCCGTGGCGGCCGCCGACGGGACGGTGCGCACCCACGCCTTCGCCGCCGAGCGGGTGCCCGTCGTCCGCGCGCTGTTTCCAGAGGCCGTGCTGCCGCTCCAGCCGCTGCCTGGCGACGCGAGCGTGGAGCGGGAAGTGGCCGCGCAGCGCGTGGTGCGCGGGTGGCTCGAGGTCTGCGGCCCGACGACGGTGCCTGAGCTGCGCGCGCTGCTCGGGCTGAGCTCGTTCGACGTGGAGGCGGCGCTCGCGAAGATCGAATCGCAGGGGCAGGTGCTGCGCGGTCAGTTCCGGCCCGACGAGCTGCGCCCGAAGGTGGCGCCAGACGCGCCGGGGCCCGAGCTCGAGTGGTGTGATCGCCGGCTCCTCCAGCGAATTCACCGGCTCACCGTGGGCCGGCTGCGGCGGGAAATCGAGCCGCTGTCGTCGGCCGACTTCATGCGCTTCCTCTTCCGCTGGCACCACCTGGGGGAAGGTGGGCAGCTGCGTGGCCCGGCGGGCGTGGCGAAGGCCGTCTCGCTGCTCGAAGGGTACGAAGCGCCGGCCGCGGCGTGGGAGCGCGCGCTCTTGCCCGTGCGGGTCAAACACTACGTGCCCGAGTTTCTGGAGCAGGCCTGCTTCAGCGGCGACGTGGCCTGGGGGCGGCTGACGACGCGAGATGCCAAGCCGGTGACGCCCAGTCGGCGCGGCGTGGCGACGGTGACGGTGGAGCCGCCCAAGCCCGCCCGGCGCACGCTGCTGGGCCGCTCCGCGCTGCTCACCTTCGTGCGCCGCGGCAACCTGGACTGGCTGCTCGCGGCGGCGCGGCCCAACGCCATGCTCGCCGACGGACCGCGGCCGTGGCCGACGGACTTGGGCCACGCCGCCAAGGACGTGCTCGCCGTACTCGAGCGGCGCGGCGCCAGCTTCTTCACCGAGCTGGAGCTGGGCGCGCGGCGGCTGGGGGCGGAGGTGGAAGAAGCGCTCTGGGAGCTGCTGTCCCGCGGGCTCATCACCGCCGACGCCGTGCAGAACCTGCGGGTGCTCCAGTCGCCCAAGCTGCGGCGCTTTCAGCGCGCTCGCGGGCGTGGCGGGCCCGGCCGGTGGTCGCTGCTGCTGCCGGTGGGCGCGGTGGAGCCGCAGGAGACGGTGGAGAAGCTCGCGATGCTGTTCCTTCGTCGCTACGGCATCGTCTTTCACGACGTCGTGCTGCGCGAGCCGCTCTGCCCTCCGTGGCGGGAGCTCCTGCAGGTGTACCGGCGGTGGGAAGCGCGGGGCGAGATTCGTGGTGGGCGCTTCGTCGCGGGCATGGCCGGGGAGCAGTACGCGCTGCCCGAAGCGGTCGACGCCGCCCGCGCGACGCGACGCACTCCTCCGTCGGGCGAGAAGGTGCTCGTGTCCGCGGTGGATCCGCTCAACCTCACCGGCGTGGTGACGCCGGGGCCGCGCGTGCCGTCGGTGCTGGGCCACGTCGTCACCTACGTCGACGGCGTGCCCCAGGCGCAGGTGCGCGAGGAAGCCGAAGCCGAAGCCGACGCCGACGCGTAGGGCCGGCCGTGCGCCGGTCGACTCCGAGTCACTCAGGGGGTGAACGTGTTCGGGTCCGTAGTCGCCGCAGCGGACTGCGTCGGCCGACGAGCTCGGGCCTCCTCGTCGACGTGGTTCCAGGGCGCCGCGCGCTGCCGTGCGAGGCTGGTGGGGGGCGCCGAGTCACTTCGCGGTTGCGTCCTCTCCAGCGCCTGACCCGTGCTTCCCGTCGACGACGCGGACTTCTCTCGCCCGGCCACGGGGAACTCCGTGCCGGGCCCGTCCTACCGCTCGTGGAGCGCGCCGCCGTCCCGCTTCAGGGGAAAGGGCTGGATGGGGACTCGCCGTCCGGTCGACCGGGCGTGCAGGTCGCCGCCCGCCGCCCGCGGCATCGGGCCACCCGGACGACCAGGGACGGTAGAGTCGCCAGCGCCCGACCCCTCATGTTGCACCTCGCCCTCAGCTGCCTCCAGGGCCGTCCCATGCGCGCCGCGTTCGACGCGCTGCGCGCCCTCGCGCCGGCCGTGCAGCTCACTCCGGGCAACGAGCCGAGCCCGGGCTTCGCGGCGCACTTGGCCGACAGCCGAACGCCGGTGCGCACGCACCACGGCTTCTCGCTCACGGAGCGCGCGCCGCAGGTGTGGGCGGACGACGGGCAGCTTTCGGTGACGTCGGACTCGGTGCACCCGCCGCGGCTGGGCACACCGGCCGCCGCCCACTTCGACGCCTGGGTTGCGACCCAGCCGACGCTGCCGGTCTTGGAGACCATGTACCCCGGCTATCGCCTGGGCTCGGACGCCGAGCTGCGCCACGCGCTGCGCCAGGGTTGGCCGCTCGCGCTGGACGTCTCGCACGTCTTCATCCTCCGTGAGCAGGGAGGGCTGGCGTACGACACGCTCCGCCGCTTGCTGGACGCGCCGAGCGTCGTCGAGGTGCACGTGTCCGCCAACGACGGTCGACGTGACGCGCACCAGGCCTGCACGCGCGCCACCTTCGGGCTGGACTACGCGCGCGAGCGGCTGCGGGCGGGCACGCCGGTCGTGCTCGAGTGCTACCTCCACCGGTTGTCCGACGACGCCCGGCGCCGCCAGGTGGACTTGCTGGAGGAGGCTGCGTGAGACCCGAGCGCCCGCCGCCGCACGCGTCTCCCGCGGCCCTGCGGGCGTGGTCCGTACAGCACGAGCTGACGCCGTACTTGGAGCAGGTGTTCCGCCGCATCCCCGCGGTGCGCTCGGTGTACTGCTGCGTGGCGCAGTACTGGGCTGACGAGGCCGACGACGCCGTGCATGAGCTGTTCGTGTTCTCCGCGGCCGACACGCCGCGCTGGCCCCACGTCTGCCGGGAAACACGCGACGGTGCGCCGCTGGCTCAGCTCCTCGCCGAAGGCGACGTGTGCACCGACTGCGTCTGGGACATCGAAGAGCTGAAGCTGCCTGGTGGGCGCTACCCAGACCAGCTGCGCTGCGAGTGGCACGACAACAGCGACGCCGTTCGCCCCTGGCAGGCCTTCTGCGTCGAGGGCGACCAGAACGTGGACGTGGCCAGCAACTATGCGCCGGTGGTGCTGGCGCAGCGGGACGGAGTCGGCCCGAGGCTGCGCTTCGTCGGCGCGCTCCTGCGCCCGTGGCTCGACCTGCCGACGTCGGCCCCGCCCGCCTGGGCGCCGCAGCCCGCTGACGGGAGCGCCGCGCCGCCCCCGTTCGAGCCACCAGCGGCCTGGGCGCCCATGCTCGCCGCCATTCACGCG
>JALHOS010000612.1 GCA_022842905.1 Myxococcaceae bacterium
TGCCGCCGCTGCCCGCTGCACCGCCGCTGCCCGCCGTGCCGCCGCTCCCTGCCGCACCGCCTGTGTCCGCCATGCCCCCGTCGTGAGGCCCGATGGGCTGGTCGCAAGCGGCCACGAGCAGCACGACCCACAGCCAGCGTCTGTTCATGTGCATGACAGTACGCGCACCCCGGCCCCTTCGGCGAAGCGCGCGCGCGCAACTGCGTTCAGCAGGAACACCGTGGGCGGCTGGGCCAAAGACGCACCGACGGTTCACGAGCGAGGCGTCGTGTGCGGCTCCGACGGCGGAGGCGTACCCGGGGGCTCGGGCGCAGTCGTGGCAGACGTCGCGGCGCTCCCATCGCGGCAACGGGTGTCTCGCAGCGTCACGTGCCACGAAGCCGCGCCTCCTCCGGCCCGGCCGCGCCGGGCGTCGCGTTCGACGCATGGACGATGACCCTCATGTCATCGTCCAACGGCCGAGCGCCTGCACCGAGCTTGAGCGCGCGCGCCTTCCCTCGTGCGCTGCACCTGGGAGCGTGTGTCGTGCTCTGTCCAGCAGTCCGCGCCCCTCAGCTGCCAATCCGCGGCGTGCCGTCGCAGCAGGCGGGGCTGCGTGTCGTTACTGCTCTTTTTCCGCCAACATGCTCCGTCACCTCAGAAGCGCACCTCCACCGTGTACAGCTCAGAGAGCAGCGTCCCGACCTTCTCGACGACCAAGAAGTACGTCTGCGGCGCGCCGCCGGCGTTGGTGAACGTCAGCCGCTCGGCGCCCACCCGCCCGTCGTACGCGCTCTTCGCCAGGCACAGCGCTCCAGCCGCCTGGCACCCGCCGGGCGGCAACAGCAACAGCCGCCCGTCGACGAAGGACGCCCCGCGGAAGGTCGCCGTCAGCGTCGCGCCGCCGGGCACCGTCACTTGGTAGACGTGGTCCGTCGTCATGTTGGCGTCGGTGCACACGCTGCCGCCGTCCGTCGCCGTGCGCACGTCGTCCGCGTGACCAGCGAACGTCCCGAAGACGAAGCCGGGTCCCGCGAGCACCTGCGGCGCCGCGCAGCCGTCCCCCGTCGGCAGCGCCGGCGGCTGCGCCAGCAGCGTGACGTCGAGGCCGAAGCCCGCCGTGGACGGTCCGCTGGCCACCGCGCGGGGCATGAGGAAGAGCGGCACCGGGGTCGCCGAAGACGAGTCGTTGATGAAGACGACCCGCTCCGGGCCCGCGTCGGCGTTCAGGTCCGACCGCTCGATGCAGCGCAAGGGCGAGCTCTGCTGGCAGGTCGGATCGAAGCCAAACGCCGCGTTGAGCGCGAGGTCGGCGCCGCTGGGCGACAGCTCTGCCGCGACGGCGCGCAGCGTAGGCACCTGCACCGCGTACACCCGCTCTGGGCCGGCGCCCCCGCAGGTGTTGTCCGTCACGTAGTCCGCGGCGTAGCCGCTGAGGGTCTGCCCAGAGAGCGTCGCCGGCAGCATCAGCGGCGCGGGCGCGTTGGCGCACAGGTCTCCTGGCGGCGGCGTGTCGAGCGAAGCGCTGAGCAGGAAGGTGCCGGTGTTCGACGACACCTCGACGACGAGGAAGAGGCTCTTGGGCGAGGTGCTGATGTTCAGGTAGCTCAGCTGCGCCGTGCCGTTCGTCAGGTCGACGGCGGCCGGGCAGCTCGGCGCCGCCGCTTCACAGCTGCCTTCGATCAACGACAATCCAGCGGACGAGCCGGAAGAGGAGGTCGCGCTCACGCGCAGCCGTTCTCCGGGGCCCACCGTCACCGCGTACGTCCGGTCGCGGGTGTGGCTCAGCTGGCAGGTCCCCGAGCCGCCGGACTCGGCGTAGTCGTTCGAAAAGCCGACCACCGACTGCGGCGTGGACATGTTCATGAGCAGCAGGGGCGCCGTCGCGCAGCGATCGCCCGCCGGCGCCGGCTCGACGGTCGTGGCCAGGTCGAAGGTCGAGCCGGTCGAGTTCGGGCTGCTGTCCAGGAACACGTACACGTCCGTGTCCGTGCCCGGGTTGGACCAGGTGGCGTTGTCGACTGGAAACGGGGGCGCCGACAGGTCGTGGTTGGACACGCAGGTGCTGCGTTGGCAGACGCCGCCGTCCGTCGGCAGCGCCAGCGACAGGTTGGTGTCCAGGCCCGCATCCGGGAAGCTGCTCACCTCGATGCGGTGGCCCTGCGGCACCCGCACGACGTACACGCGGTCGCGCCCGCCGCCGTTGGACGCGCAGCCTCGCGCGAAGCCGAAGTAGTCGTTGGCGAAGTTGGCCAGGCTCTGCCCGTCGAGCCGCGTGCCGCCGTCGACGCGGAGCGCCGTCTCGCAGGTGTCCGCCGCCGGCGGAATGTCCACCGCCAGCGACACGTCGAACAGCCCCGGCGTCGAGGAGGCCGACTCGACGATGGCGTAGAGCGTCCGCGGCTGCGTGCTGGTGTTGTTGAAGCTGACGCGCTCGGCGACCCCGCCGCCGCCCGCGTTGCTGCTCGCGGTGCAGGTGCGCAGGCCGCAGCTCGCCGCGTCCGTCTGGAGCAGGAGGACGACGTCGAACCCGGCGTCGGGCTGCACCGTCAGCGCGCCGCGCTCACCTGGCTGCAGCGTGAAGCGGTACGTGCGGTCGACGTTGGTCGTGGCGAACACGCAGGAGCTCGAGCCTCCGGCGTAGTCGTCGAGCATGTCGGTCCAGCCCTCGGCCGTGCGCGGCTGGCCCGGGACGAGCAGCACCCCGTCTTCGCAGCGATCGCCCGGCGCGAGCGGCGTGAAGCGGGTGCTGAGCGCGAACGCTCCGCCTTCGTTGGGGCCGTTGCCTTTGATGACGAGGTAGCTGCGCTTGGTGGCGCCGGAGGAGTTCGACAACGCGACCCGTGCGGGAGCCGGCGGCGTGCCGGAGCCCGACGCGCACGTCATTCCCACCGTGAGGTTGCTGCTCGGGAACAACCGGCCGCAGGCGGCGATGCCATCGACGAGCATGAAGGCCGCGGACCAGCTGTCGCCCCCGTCGAGCGCGCCGCCGTCGATGGCCGTCGTCAGCTCGGCCAACAGCCGCTGGCCCGTGGGCACGTCCACCGCGTAGACGAAGTCCGCCGCGTTGGCGACCGACGAGCGGCACGGCGCCGACGAGCTGATGGTGAGGAAGTCGTTGCCCGCGTCGCGCGTGGTGCCGAACACCGGCCCCGTGCTGGAGAGCACCGTCGCGCCGACGCAGGCCGGGTGGGCTGTGCCTCCGGTGCCCGCCGTGCCGCCCGCACCCGCGGAGCCGCCTGCGCCTGCGGACCCGCCTGCGCCC
>JALHOS010000613.1 GCA_022842905.1 Myxococcaceae bacterium
GAGGTGAGCCACGCGGCGGCGAACACCCCGAGCGCGGGGACCGGCACCACACCAGACAGCGCGACCGAGACGCCCGCCGACAGCGCGGCGAGATCGCGCAGCCACAGGCGCAGCCTCACGCGCTCAGCCAGCTGCACGCGTGTCCTCCTGATCCGTCTCGAAGCCGAGCCAGGCGAGCGCGGCCAAGACCCGACGTTCCTGCGCCGTCCCCGGCGCGGGCCGCAGCTGGTGCCGACCGGCGACCAGGCCGACCTCGCTGCCGTCGCCCAACAGCTCACGCAGCAAGGCTGCGGTCTCTTCACACGCCTGCTCGAGCGCCGGGCCTTCGAGCGTCGCGTCCACCCGGAGCGTGTATTGGCGGCGGTCCTCCCGCTCGCGCTCCACCGTGAGTAGCTTCCCCGCGGCGGCGCTCTTCTTCCAGTGCACCCGGCGCGCGTCCTCTCCGGGCTCGAGCTCGCGCAGCCCCAACAGATCGCCGGTGCCTTGCCGGTGGCGTGGGTTGCCGGCGTCGCCGGCCTGCGCGCGGGGATCCGTCGGTGGCACGGCGCAGACGAAGCCGCGGCGCGGGTAGACGAGCAGCAGATCGTCTTGGTCGACCGGCATGGACTTCTCGAAGAAGCCCAGCGGGTAGGTGGTGGCGATCTCCAGCGTGCGCAGCCGCAGCGGCCCGCGGCGAGGGGCGACCAAATCGGCGCGCGCCACGACCGGCGTCTTGGCACCGACCACCGGGACCCACGCGTGGCCTTCGAGCGGCGGCTCGCGCTCGGTGATCTTGAGCGCCACCGCTCGCCCGGCCGCGACGCTGACCTCGTAGCGCAGCGCGAAGGGCTCGAGCGCGTACGCGCCGTCGGGGAGGATCCGACGCACCTTCACGCCGCGCAGCGCGCGCTCGGACAGCACGCCGGACATGACGATCACCGACAGCAGGAAGCCGAGCAGCAGGTAGAGCAGGTTGTTCCCGGTGTTCAGCGCGGCGACGCCGATGCCGACGGTCAGCACCAGGTACACCCGGCCCACCGAGGTGATCTTCAGGCCCCGGGGCGGACGCAGCCGCCGCCGCAGTCGCGCTCGCCAGCCGCCGCTCATCTCGGGGCGGGCACGCGCTGGAGGAGCTCGGCGAGCAGGTGCGTCGCCTCGTCGCGCGAGAAGCTGCCCGACGCAGACGACTTGAGCACCACCCGGTGCGCCAGGGTCGGCCCGAAGACCGCGCGGACGTCGCCGGGGGAGACGAACCCGCGGTCGTCCCAGAGCGCCTGCGCGCGCGCGGCGGACATGAGCGAGAGCACCGCGCGCGTGGAGATGCCGCGGTCGATCTCCGCGTGTCGGCGCGTGGCCTCGGCCAGCGACACCGCGTAGGCGGCGACTTCTGGCGGCACCACGACGGCGTCCGCGGCCGTCTGCAGCGCCTCGAGCGCGTTCGTGTCGGCCAGCGGCTGGAACGACAGCATGGGATCGGCGCGGCGGCTGACGAGCAGCTCCGCCTCGGCCTGCGGCGGCAGGTGCCCCAAGGACAGCCGCATCAAGAAGCGATCGAGCTGGCTGTCTGGAAGCGGGTAGGTGCCGGCGAGATCCTGCGGGTTCTGCGTGGCGATCACCGTGAAGGGCTTGGGCAGCGGGTGGGTGACGCCGTCCAGGGTGACCTGGCCCTGCGCCATGGCTTCGAGCAGCGCGGACTGGGTGCGAGGCGGCGCGCGGTTGAGCTCGTCGGCGAGGACGAGCTGCCGGAACACCGGGCCCGGCTTGAGCTCGAACGTGCCCTTCTGCTGCATGAAGATCTGCGCGCCCAAGATGTCGCTGGGCAGCAGGTCCGCGGTGAACTGCACGCGCGCGAAGGACAGGGCGAAGCTCTTGGCGAGCCCTTCGGCGAGCGTCGTCTTGCCGACGCCGGGCACGTCTTCGATCAGGAGGTGCCCGCGAGCAGCCAAGCAGGTGAGGGCGGCGCGGATCTGGTCCGGCTTGCCCAGCACGACGGAGCCCAGGTGCGCGGCCAACCGGGTGAGGAGGTCTCGAGGTTGGGAGGACATTGTTTAGGAAACCCGGCAGTGTAACGAGGCGCTGCCCGCGCGCCCGGGAATTCTCGAGCCAATGACCGTCATTCGTCGCCTGCCAGACGACCTCATCAACAAGATCGCCGCGGGTGAGGTGGTCGAGCGCCCGGCGTCCGTCGTGAAAGAGCTCGCGGAGAACTCGGTCGACGCCGGTGCGTCGCACGTGCGGGTGATCGTCAAGGGCGGAGGGCTCGACGCGCTGACCGTGATCGACGACGGCTCGGGCATGACCCGGGACGACGCCGTGCTGGCCATGGAGCGCCACGCGACGTCGAAGCTGCGGGACGACGAAGGGCTGTTCCGAATCGTCACGAAAGGGTTTCGGGGTGAAGCGCTGCCGTCGATCGCCTCCGTCGCGCGCTTCTCGCTGCACACCGCCGTCGCTGGCGCCTCCGAAGGCACCCGCGTGCTCGTCGAAGGGGGGGGCCCGCTGACGGTCGAGACGGCCGAGCCGATCGTCGGGACCCGCATCGACGTCGACGAGCTGTTCTTCAACGTGCCGGCGCGCCGGAAGTTCCTCAAGCGAGAGCAGACGGAGCGCGGCCACTGTGAAGAGGCGGTGCTGCGGCTGGCGCTGGCGCACCCGGAGGTGGCCTTCACGCTGGAGCTCGACGGTGAGGTGCGCTTCTCGAGCCCCCAGAGCGCCGCGAGCCCCCTCGAGCGCGTCGTCGCGGCGCTCGGCGCGGAGGTCGGCCCGCACCTGCTCGCCGTCGAGGAGCGGGGGCTGGGCGTGTCGGTGACGGGCTTCGTGGCCTCGCCGGAGTACACGCTGCCCACCGCGCGCTCGCTCTACACGTTCGTCAACCGCCGCTACGTGCGCGACCGCGGGCTCAACAGCGCGGTGCAGCGGGCCTTTCAAGACGCGCTGCCGCCGGGCCGCCAGCCGGTGACGGTGCTCCACATCGACGTCGATCCCCGCGCGGTGGACGTCAACGTGCACCCGCAGAAGCTCGAGGTGCGCTTCGCCGACCCGTCGGGAGTCCAAGCGGCCGTGGGCGCGGCGATTCGCCGGGCGCTCAAGGCGGCGCCGTGGCGCACGCTGAGTGAAGGTGATTCCACCGGCGGCACCGCGAAGGAGTACGCGCTCGCCGTCGACCGCTTCTTGAGCCGCGCGCAAGAAGGCCTGCCCATGACGCTGCCAGACCTGGCGCCGGTGGCGGACGACGCGCTGCGGGCGCC
>JALHOS010000614.1 GCA_022842905.1 Myxococcaceae bacterium
CGCTGATCACCGAGACGCTCTCCGGGGCCGAGCCGGCCGACTTCTCCGGGGTCGCTGCGCTGCGGCCGCGCATCGGCTTCTGCCGCACGCCGTGGTGGTCGCAGGCCGACGACGCGACCCGCGGCATGCTCGAGGCCCTCGCCGGACGTCTGGCCGCGGCGGGCGCGAGCGTTCGCGACGTCGCCCTGCCCGCGGACTTCGCGGCGCTCGACCGCGTGCAGGTCGAGGTGAGCGCCTACGAGTTCTCCCGCGCGCTCGCGTGGGAGCGGTGCAATCACCCCTCCTTGCTCTCGACGACGCTCACCCAGCGCATCGCCGGCGGCCTGAAGGTCACCCGCGCGGCCTGGGTCGCGGGCATGGCGCACATCGAGCGATGCCGTGCCCAGCTCGCCGACGTCTTCCGCGACGTCGACGTACTTCTCGCGCCGAGCGCTCCCGGGGAGGCCCCGCACGGGCTCGAGAGCACCGGCGATCCGATCTTCGGCCTGGCGTGGACCGTGCTGCACACACCCTCCCTGACCGTGCCCGCGGGCACCGGGCCGCACGGCCTGCCGCTCGGCGCACAGGTCGTCGGCCCGGTCGGCACCGACGCGCTCACCCTGCAATGTGCCGACTGGGTGATGCGCCACGCCCGCTGAAGAGACACGCCGTTTCCCGATCGACCCTGCCACCTGAAGGAGCCTCGCCATGCCAAGTCGGATCCTCCGTCTAGCTGCCGCCACAGCCCTCTGCTCCGCTCTCGCCGTGCCCCTCGGTGTCTGCGCCCAGTCCAAGCCGCTGCGGGTGGGCATGACGCTCTCGGACATCCCCACCACCAGCGGCCAGCCGAACGGCGGGTTCGAGGGCTATCGCATGACGGGCTACACCCTGTACGACGCCCTCATCAACTGGAAGCTCGACGACGCCAAGATCTCGCCCACTCTCGTGCCCGGGCTCGCCACGGAGTGGAAGGTCGACGAGAAGGACCAGACCAAGTGGATCTTCAAGCTGCGCAAGGGCGTGAAGTTCCACGACGGCTCCGACTTCAACGCCGACGCGGTGATCTGGAACTTCGACAAGAACTTCACCAAGGAGGCCCCGCAGCACGACCCGAGCCAGCGCGCCCAGGTCGCCGGGCGCATCCTGTCGATCAAGGGCTGGCGCAAGATCGACGACCTCACCGTCGAGCTCACCACCAAGGAGCCCGATGCGACCTTCCCCTATCAGGTGACCTACCTCTTCTTCTCGAGCCCGACGCAGTGGGAGAAGCTCGGGCGCGACTGGAAGAAGTTCTCGGCCCAGCCTTCCGGCACCGGCCCGTTCAAGCTGGACAAGCTCGTGCCGCGCGAGCGGGCGGAGCTCGTGCGCAACACCGCCTACTGGGATCCGAAGCGCGTGCCCAAGTCGGAGCGCGTCATCCTGCTGCCGATCCCGGAGGCCACCACGCGCGCCTCGGCGCTGCTGTCGGGTCAGGTCGACTTCATCGAGGCGCCGCCGCCCGACTTCGTGCCGCGCCTCAGGGCCCAGAAGATGCAGATCGCGGCCAACGTGTATCCGCACTTCTGGCCGTACTTCATGAGCTTCAAGGAGGATTCGCCCTGGCGCGACATCCGCGTGCGCAAGGCGGTGAACCTCGCCATCGACCGCGCCGGCATCGTGAAGATCCTCGGCGGGTTCGCCGAGCCCGCCAAGGGCATCGTCGACCCGGGCCACATCTGGTTCGGAAAGCCGACGTTCGACGTCAAGTACGACCCGAACACCGCGAAGAAGCTGCTCGCCGAGGCGGGTTACGGGCCGGGCAAGCCGCTGACCCTCAAGGTGATGGTCGCCCCGTCGGGCTCGGGCCAGATGCTGCCCAAGCCGATGAACGAATTCATCCAGCAGAACCTGAAGACCGTCGGCGTGAACCTGGAGCTGATCACGGTCGACTGGGAGGCGGTGCGCAACTGCCGCCGCGCGGGCGCGGGCTCGCCGGTCTGCCAGGGCGCGCACGGCATCAACAATTCGTCCGCGACCGTCGACCCGTTCAGCGCCTTCCAGCGCGTGTACCACACCGGCAGCATCCCGCCGAACGGCTTCAACTTCATGAACTACAGCGACAAGAAGGCCGACGAGATGATGAACCTCGCCGCCCGCACCTTCGACGACGCCAAGCGCAACGCCCTGCTCGCCCAGATCCACGCCTACCTGGTGGACCAGGCGGTGGACGTCTGGGTCGTGCACGACGTCGGCCCGCGTGCGTACTCGCCGAAGGTGAAGGGCTACGTGCAGGTGAAGCACTGGTTCCAGGACCTCGCCACCGTCTACGTCGAGAACTGACCCGGCGCCCCCGGGGAACGGACGCGCGAGCGTCCTTCCCCGGCGTGCCGGCCAGCAACGCCCCGCCCATCGGATTTCCGCGTGCTCCAGTACATCCTGCGTCGGCTGCTCTACACCGTGCCGATCGCGATCGGGGTCTCCCTGATCGTCTTCTCGCTGGTGCATCTCGCGCCGGGCGACCCGCTCTCGGCCGTCATGGGCGAGGTCGATCAGGCCATGATCGCCGAGATGCGCGCCGCGTTCGGCTACGACAAGCCACTGCCGCTGCAGTACCTCACCTGGCTCGGGAGCGTCTCGACCGGCGAGCTCGGCTATTCGCTGCGCTCGGGGCAGGCGGTCAGCGCCATCCTCGTGTCGGCCGCCGCCAACACCATGGCGATCGGCGTGCTCGCCTCGCTGGTCGGCTTCTCCGTCGGCGTCGCCGCCGGCATGTTCGCCGGCTACCGCAACGGCACCTGGCTCGACAAGGCCGTGTCGGCCGGCGCGATCGCCGGGGTCTCGATGCCGCACTACTGGCTCGCGATCGTGCTCGTGATCGTCTTCTCGGTGGAGCTCGGGTGGCTCCCGGCCGTCGGCGCAGGCTCCGCCGACAGCGTGTTCTCCTGGGAGTCGCTGCAGCACATGATCCTCCCGACCATCGCGCTCGCAGCGATCCCCTGTGCGATCGTCGCGCGGACCACGCGGGCCTGCGTGATGGAGATCCTCAGCATGGAGTTCGTCGAGGCCCTGCGCGCGCGCGGCCTGTCCGAGTCGCGCATCACCCTGCACGTGACCCGCAACGCCCTGCCGACGGTCCTCGCCGTGATGGGACTTCAGTTCGCCCACCTGCTCGGCGGCTCGATCCTCGTCGAGACCGTGTTCTCCTGGCCGGGCACGGGCTCGGTGCTCAACCAGGCCATCTTCGATCGCGACGTGCCCGTCCT
>JALHOS010000615.1 GCA_022842905.1 Myxococcaceae bacterium
CGCACCGCCAGCACCCGCCGCACCGCCTGCACCCGCTGCACCCGCTGCACCGCCAGCACCCGCCGCACCGCCAGCACCCGCGGCGCCACCAACACCTGCCGCGCCGCCACCTCCCGCGTCCGAAGCCGGACCGCAGCCGAGCCCACCGTCCTCGCACTCGCGGCCCAACGCAGCGAAGTCGACACACCCTTCAATCGACACAGCGACAGCGGCGCAGACGACGACTCGACGGAGCATTCGCAGGTTCACGGGTCGCACTTTGCCAGAGTCAACCGAGGGCGCGATGCTCCTGCTAGAAACCACCCATGCTCGCTGCGCTGATCTCGCTGGCTCTGGCCGCACCTCCTGGCAACGTCGCGGTCGTCGTCGCGCGCCAGGACGGAGTCTCGCAGTCGCTCGCCAAGGCCCACGCGACGGCGACGGCGCAGGCACTGTCAGCCAGAGGCCTGTCCGTCTCTCAGCCCGACGTGGACGCGCTGGCCTGCGCCGCGAAGCGCCCGTGCCTGGTCGGGCTGCTCCGAGGGCAGCGGATCCCCGTGCTCGTCATCGTCGAGCTGGCTGGGGTGCTCGACGAGGTCGATGTCTTCATCGAAGCGCTGTCAGTCGAAGAGGACGGCCGGCGGCTGCTGCGCGTCGAGACGAAGACGATGACGGGCAAGGTGGCGCAGCTCACCGAGGTCACCGAACCGCTCGCCGCGGCCATTCACCGTTACCTCGAGCCTGAAGGCATGGCCGCCGCCACATCCACGCCGGCTGGCACTTCGACGCCGACCCCGCCTCCGTCCGTCGCCCCCGCGGCGCTGACACCACCCGCGCCCAGCGCGAGCAGCCTGACGACGGCCGCCAGCACGACGCCCTCGACTGGCGGTGCACGGCGATACGCGTGGATTCCCTTCGTCGTCGCGGGCCTCGCGGGCATCACGAGCGGCGTGTTCTACGGACTGACGCGCTCCACCGAGGCGTCCATTCGCGCCGCCGCGGACCGCGAGCGCGTGCGCCAGCTCATTCCTCAAGGTGAAGCGTTTCAGGCCGTCTCCGGCGCGGGCCTCGGCGTGGCGCTGACGAGCGCAGTCGTCGGCGTGGTGTTGCTGCTCGTCGGCGAGCCGTCGGGGAGCTGAACCTCAGCCGGCGACCTCGAACTCGGCCACGCCTTCCACGGCGAGGGACAGCTCCACCGCTTGAAGGCCCAAGGAGCGCTGCGTCACCGACCGGTCGAACGCCACGCCGGACACCTTGACCGGCCGGCCAGGGCAGAGGCTGCAGGCGCGCTCGTGAATGCGGGTGATGAGCTGGCGTCGGAAGTGCTCCGGGTCCTTCACGACGAAGACGGGCAGGTCCCGCTTGAGCTCGACGACCTGCTTCTGCTTCTTCAACTCGAGCAGCAGCGCCCGCAACACATCGTCGAGCTGCGCGAGGTGCGTGGCCCGCGTCCAAAAGTCGTCGGCGGCTCCGAACGGCAGCACCACGGCGACGTGCAAGGCACTCGGCGCGTCGACGAGCTTGCCCGGCTCGTTCGGCACGTCGAAGTCCGTCACCTCGGTGCGCGCGCCCAGGGGACCGACCACTTCGTCGACGCGCTGCACCGCGCGGCGGAGCAACGGCAGCGCTGCGCTGGCGGAGTCGGTCTGCGCGCTCAGGCGCAGGTGGAGGCGCGCTTCGTCGGGCCGCTCCTTGAGGGTCACCGTCGGCATGGGCGTCGTCCCGCGCGCTTCCGCGTAAACCTTGCTGAGCATGGGCGGCAGCCAAGCACGGGCGACCGGCCTTCCGCGACGGTGACGAAGGAGCGCGGGTACGGATGCGCGCACGGTCACGGGGGACGAGTCGCTATGGTCGGCCGACCATGACCCCAGCCCTGCTGACGACGCTGCTCATGTTGCCGTTCGGCGTCACCATTCACGTCGGGCCGACGCGCTCCATCACCCAGCTGAGCGGCGTGGTGCAGAGTTCAGTCAACCCAGGCGACATCATCGAGGTCGACGGCAACGCGACCTACGCGCCGGTGCGGTGGACGCGCTCGGGGACGGCGGCCTTGCCCATTCGCCTGGTCGGCCTGCGCGTCAACGGGAACCGGCCGCGGCTGATGGGCGGGACGAACACGCTCGAGGTCGAAGCGGACCACGTCGTCGTCGACGGCTTCGAGCTCACCGGCGGTACGTTTCGGTGCTTCTACCACCACGGCCACGCCCTCACGCTGCGCGACAGCGTGGTGCACGACTGCGCTGCGCACGGGGTGCTCGGGGCGGATCAGGGCTCCGGGAGCTTGTTGATGGAGTGGGTCGAGGTCTACCGGAGCGGGAACGGCACCTCGCAACATCAGATCTACATGGCGACGGACGAGGTCGCGCACCCCGGCGCGGTGTTCCGCATGCAGTACTGCTACCTGCACGACGCGAACGGCGGCAACAACGTGAAGTCGCGCGCGGAGCGGAACGAGATCTACTTCAACTGGATCGAAGGAGCGCAGTTCCACGAGCTCGAGCTCATCGGCCCCGACCCGGGCGGCGCGCCGTCGGGCTGGAGCATCGACCTGCGGCGCGAGGACTCCGACGTCGTGGGGAACGTGCTGAAGAAGACGGGCACGAGCTTCGTGGCGCGGATCGGCGGCGACGCGACGGGCTGGTCGAAGGGGCGCTACCGGTTCGTGAACAACACCATCATCACGGCGCCCGGCAGCGGCGCGGTGTTCCGGCTCTTCGACGAGCTGGAGAGCGTGGAGATGCACAACAACGTGCTCGTGGTGAACGGGGCTGGTGCGCCGAACGTGCTGCGCGCGAACTCCATGGAGATGCGGTGGGTCGGTGGTGTGCGCCGGCTCGCGGGGAGCAACAACTGGACGACGACGGGCGCGACGAACGTGCCGGCTGAGTGGACGGGCACGCTGTCGGGGACGGACCCGGGGCTGGTCGCGGTTGGAACGAACGACCCACGACCGCTCGCCGGGAGTCCGCTGGTGAACCAGGGCAATGCGAGTCCGATGGGGCCTGCAGGCACTGCGTTTCCGAACCCTCTGGCGCTGCCGACGTCCCACCCGCCGCTGCGCGCGTTGATGCCGGGGGTTGCTGCCGCGCGGCCGATGGTTGGAGGGCTCGACATCGGAGCGTTCGAGTACGGCGCGGCGGGTGGCGCAGGAGGGAGTGCGGGGGCAGGAGGGAGTGCGGGGGCAGGAGGGAGTGCGGGGGCAGGAGGGAGTGCGGGCGCGGGAGGGACTGCGGGC
>JALHOS010000616.1 GCA_022842905.1 Myxococcaceae bacterium
GCGCTCTGCGCACCGCCGACGCCGCCGAGCCCGTCCGCCCCCGGCTGCCCGTCAGCGCCGTCGTGCGGCTGAATGTTGGAAGGAAAGCCCGACTCGGTGACGTGCCCACACCCCGCGCCGGACAGCGTGTCGAAGCTCCAGTCGAAGCCGCCACGCCCGTTGCGGCTGCCCGGCGTCGGCGGGTGTTGCTGCTGGGCGCCGACGTTGCCCATGAAGGAGTACTGCGGGCAGACGACCGCGCCCCCGCCGCCAGCGTTGGACGTCGGACAGACGAAGTTGCTGCCGCCCGGCCCTCCGGCCTGCTGCTGCGCGCTCGTGCAGGAGCCTGACCCGAAGAAGCGCGAGTCGACGCCGCGGACGCCGTTGAGCGCGGTGCTGGCCTGGCGCCCGAAGCCCTGACTCCCGCTCGCACCTCGACCGCCCTTGCCGCCGCGGCCGGCGAGCAGATCGTTCGCCGTCACCACCAGCCGCGCGCCTGAATCGCGCACGTAGAGGGCGATCGACGGCAGGCCGTCTTGGCCGACGGCGGGCGCCGCCACGTCCCACCCCACGAGCACGAAGCCGGACACGACGGTGTCCACCGCGCCGACGCCGGCGCCTTCGACGTGCACCGCCGCCAACGCCGTGCTGGTCGGCGCCACGCTCTCGATCGTCGTCACGTGCACCCGAGGATCTCGCTTCAAGAAGTCGCTCGAGTACCCGCCGAAGAGCTGCCCGCCGTTGGGCAGCCGTACGTTCTCGCGGTACAGCCCCTGCGCCACCAGCACGTAGCGCTTGCCCTGCGCGAGCTGCGCGGCGACGCCCTGGCTGACCGTCTGCAGCGGCGCGGTCCGGGTCCCGTTGCCACCGGGGCTCGCCGTCGCCGACACGAAGATCGCGTCGCCCACCACGCCGTCGACCCCGTCGCAGTTCTCGTCCACCCACGACGGGCCGCTCGAGCTGGCTACGCGGTCCGGGAGATCGCTGCTCAGGTTCCCCCGCACCCGCCGGCACTCGCAGCCGTCCTCGGGGTCGGCGTTGACGTTCACCCACTCGAAGACCTGCCCGCCGATGGTCTGCGTGAGGCACGGCCCCATCACACACGTGGGCAGCGTGGGCGCGACGTCGCACACCCCGGTGGTGTGGTGCAGCGCCGGCGTCCACTGGCGGGTGCAGTCGTTGTTGCAGAACCCGCAGTGCGCCGCGCTCTCGTACCGCCCGCCGATGCTGCGAAAGCCCTCGTCGACGCGACCGTCGCAGTTGTTGTCGGCGCCGTCGCAGATCTCGGGGTTGAAGGTGCTCACGTCACACGCGGTCCAGCCGAAGCCCGCTCCTTGGGCGCGGCACAGCTGGAAGCCGCGGCACGACGCGAGCTGGCAGGACCGCGACGCGCCCACCGTCGGCGCCGTACACGAGCAGGTCCCGGTGGACGGGACACACTGCAGGCCAGCGTCGGCGCTGCACGAGTAGCCCGCAGGACAGGCGGGGTACGGAGAGCCGGGCGCGCAGGATCGCCCGCAGACGCGCAGCCCGTCGACGGTGAGGCAGCGCGAGCCGGGGCCTTCGCAGTCGGCGTCCACCACACAGGCGCGGCACAGCGTGTCCGGCAGCGCGCGGCACTCTCGACCGTCGGCGCTCACGAAGAAGCCCGGCCGGCAGGCCGTCGCCCGACAGAACGGCTGCGCGCCGCTCACGTCGCAGCGGGTCGCCGTCGCGTTGAGAATGGCGCGCGCGCAGTCGTTGCCGCAGGTGCCGCAGTGCGCGGCCGTCACGTAGCGGCCCTGTGCGTCGACGAACGGATCGTCGACGCGCCCGTCGCAGTCGTCGTCCACCAGGTTGCACGTCTCCGGCGCGGGGTCCTTCGCGGTGCACACCAGGCCCACCGTCCCCATGCAGCGCTGCGGCGCGGTGCAGGTGCGCCCGCCCACCACCTTGCTGCACGTGGGCGGCGTGAAGTCGTCCACCCGCCCGTTGCAGTCGTCGTCCCAGCCGTTGCACGACTCCTGGATCGCGGGGGGCGCCACGCAGGCCGAGAAGCCGCCGTCGACCTGACAGACCTGGCTGCCGGCGCAGCTGCCGAAGGCGTTGGGCGCGCCGCGGCAGGGCTTGCGCAGCCCGATAGTGGCCTCACCGCAGTCGCAGGTCTTCCCTTCCGGCACACACTGGCGCGCGCCGCCGCCCACGTCTTCGCAGCGGTAGAGCGCGGGGCAGCCCTCCACGCTGCAGTCCCGGCCGCAGAACTGGCCGCCGTCCGTCGTCACGCAGCGATCCGCTCCGGTCGCGCCGCACTCCGAGTCCAGTCCGCAGCGCTGGCACAACAGCGGCTGCTCGACCGCGCACACGGCGAAGCGGACCGGCCCCGCGTCGAGATCGACCAGCTTGCACCCGTAGCCATACGGGCAGCGCTCGGCGGTGGCGTCGCAGGCGCGGGAGCAGAACGCACCGACGGGCCCGGGCACGCAGCGATCCGACTCACACTCGGCGCCCGCATCGCAGGGCTCGCCGAACCGCTTGATGCCGCCGCTGCGCCCGCCGTCCGGCAAGAACAGCTTCCGGCACTCCGCGTTCACGCAGCGCAGGCCGGCGGCGCAGTCCGAGTCGAACACGCAGAACGTGGGGCTGACGTAGTACTGCGTCCGGCCGCAGCCCGCGCCGAGCAGCGCCGCCGCCAGGCCGAGCAGCGCAATGGAGCCGAGCGCGCGCATCAGGAGCGCCCCCGCAAGCTGGTGACGCCCGCGGTGCCGTCGACGCGGGCCAAGCAGATCGCCCACGGCGAGCACGCCGCGTTCACGCAGCCCAGGCCTGCGTCGCAGCCCGTACCGAACGCGCAGAGCGTGAGGCCCACGCCGGACTGCGTGCGCCCACAGCCTGCGCCGAGGCGCGCGATGGTGCCGAGCGCGCACATCAGAAGCTCACCACCAAGCTGGTGACGCCCGCGGTGCCGTCGGCGCCGGCCAAGCCGACCCCGCCCGGAGACGTGCCGCCCACCCCGGCGCGTCCGGCCGCGTTGAGGGGAATGGGATCGAAGCGGTTGGTCAGCAGCGTCGGGGCTTGGGCGAGCCCGACGCCGCCGATGCCGACGGAGATCCCGCCCGCGCCGCCGCCGCCACCAGAGCCGGGTCCGCCGTTGCCACCGCGCCCGCCAGGTCCACCCTGCCCCGCGCACCACGCCGCGGTGGTGTTGGGCCCGCCGCGTCCGCCTT
>JALHOS010000617.1 GCA_022842905.1 Myxococcaceae bacterium
GCTGCGCCTGGCAGCGAGCTCAAGCCGGGCGGCAGCGCCCTGCCCAAGCCCGTGGCGGCGCTCGTGGCCAAGCCGCCGGAGCCGGTCCGCGCCGTCGAGTCGCCCAAGCCGGCGCCTCCGGCGAAGGGCGCGGTCGGGACGTTGGTCATCAAGGCGGTGCCCTACGCCGAGGTCTGGCTCGACGGGCGAAAGCTGGGCGACATCGAAGGGCTTCGCAGCGTGAAGGCTCCGGCTGGGGCCCGCGCCCTGGTGTTCAAACACGCCAAGGGTGAGAAGCAGGCGACCGTTCAGCTCAGCGCCGGCGGCACGGCCAGCGTCGCCTTCGACGGCATGGCGCAGACGGTGACGGTCGGGAAGTAGGCCCGGCGGGGTTGCTGCTTCAGAGCCGTTTCCACACCGGCGGCACACGGGCGTTCGTCACCACCGGATCGTCGATGGACAAGATGTACTCAGCGCGGCGGTTCTTGGGCTCGTCGGTCTCGTCGGGGGTGTGAACCACGAGCGCTTCCTCCCCGAAGCCTTCGTAGAAGATCGGCACCTGCAAGCCGGCCTTGCGGAAGTACGCGGCGATCGCCTGCGCGCGGCGCACCGACAACGCGCGGTTCATGGCCGTCGGGCCGACGGAGTCCGTGTGCCCGGCGATGAAGAGGCGCACCTTCGCCAAGTGACCGTACTTGGCCAGGTGCTCGGCGATCAGCCGGTAGGCGGCGTCGAGCTTGCTTGCCTCGACCGCGCGCACGTCGGCCTTGCCCGAGTCGAAGAGCAGCTCTTCGTGCGGAATGTCGATGCGCCAGGGCGTCAGCTCGAGCGTGTACTTGGCGCCGACCGCGTTCACCGCGGTGAGCGTGACGTGCATGACCCGGCCGTCGGCTTCGGGCCAGCTCGCGCTGATGACCGCGTTCTTCTCGGGCGCGTCGGCCACGTCGCCATCAAAAGCGAGCTTGCCGGTGTCCATCTCCACGCGCATCGACACCTTCTCGGCGACGCCGCGGAGCTGAAAACGCACCGTGCGGGCGGCGACGTCGAGATCCGCGCTCTTGTCCAGCCGCACGTCGAGCTTGCCGGCGACGGCCGTCTCGAAGTCGAGCGGCATGTACGCGTCACCCCCGCGCGGGTAGTTGATGGTGATGCCCCCGACCCAGTGCTCCTTTCCTTCGGGGTGCATCAGCTCGATCGTCCGCGTCTGCCCCGGCCGGCCGCCGCCCTTGACGTCCAGCGTCTGACCGTCGCCACGCTTGAGCTGCACCTGGTAGCCGGCGATCGGCTCGAGAATGCGAATGGCCAGCACCGGCGCGCCCTTGCCCAGCTCCGCCTTGGCGGTGAGCTGTACGTCGATCGCGTCGGCGTGCGCGGCGAAGGCGCCGAAGAGCACCAAGGACCTGAGCGCGGCGGTGCACATGTGGATCTCCCTTTCGAACGAGCTCACGGCGGCCGGTCTCTTCAGCCCCAGCTCGGCAGGGCCACGCGGGTAATACGCCGGTTGCGCTTGTCGGCGAACGGCAGCTCGGCGCGCGCGAGCAGATCACCTTCGTTGGCCCAGACCAGCTCCTGGGTGAAGGGGTCGAAGAGCTGCCACGCGCGAGACTTGCCCGACGTGCTCGTCTGGAGCAGCAGCGCGAGCCTCCGGCTCTGGCCGACCTGCGGACCGACGGCGACTGGCACCGGCAGTCCCTGCGCCGACGCCTGCGCGGCGCTCGACAGCGCCTTCTCCAGCGTCAAGCCGCCGCCCGAATCCACCTCGTGCTCCTGCCAGCGAAGGCCGAAGGCGCGGGTCGCGTCGTTCACCACGTCCTCGAGGAGCAGCGATGCGGGCCCGGCTGCCAGCGCAGCGCTGTGTGGCACCGAGCCGCCGTCGTCCCACTCGAGCGCCTTGCTGCGCGCGGACGACCGCCCTCCGCCAGGCTCGCCCCAGTCCAGCGGCTGGAGGCGCGGCGACGACGCGCTCGACCCTTCCGCCCACTTGTTGGCCAAGGGCGGCGTGCCCGGGGGCTTCGGGACTGGGCGGGCGTCCTTCGACTCGCCCAGGAAGCCCTTGGAGCCCAGCGCCGCCTTCGCCAGCGCGATCGCGTCACCCCCGAAGCGCTGCGGGTTCACCGCGGAGATCGACACCTCGGACACCTCGCTCGGCTCGTTGGGCTCGAGCTCCCCCACGTTCAGTTCGTACGCCGACAGCGGATCACCCTCGGCCCGCAGCAGCTGCGCCACGGTCGCGCCCGGCGTCTTGGCCGCGTCGGGCGTGCACCGCTCGTAGAGCGTGTCGTCGTCGAGCGGACGGATCTCGTCGGCGAACGCGTGGATCTCGGCGGGCGTGTGGCCGGCGACGATCGCGCGGGCGAGCAGCTCGCGCTGCAGCTCGGTGACGGCGTCTTCCCAGAGCTCGTCGAGCAAGCGCGCCTGCTTGGGGGCCCAGCGGTCCACGACGGCCAGGACGTCGTCGGGCAGCTGGATCTTCATCGCCCTGCCCTCGGGAGCCGCTGGGCCGCGCGGCGCAACGACGGGAGCAGCGCGCTGGTGACGGCCAGCCGCAGCAGGTGGGCGCTCAAGATCTTCAGGTCCTGCTCCGACTTGAGCTTCATGGCCCAGCGCACGAGCAGGGACGCGACCGCCGGCTGCCCCGCGAAGCGCTGCCCCGCCATGGCCTTGAGCCGCAGCGCCGCCTCCGGCACCGGCGCGCCGACGACGTCACGGACACCATTGGCCAGATCGAGCAGGTGTTTGGCCTGGACCTGGGCCAGCCGTAGATCCGACAGCTCTTCGACCAGCACGTCGCCGTTGAGCTCCCGGCTCGAGAACGGCGCAGACGCCTGGCTCTTCGGCGGCGGAGGCATGACCCGCGCGCGACGCTAGCGCAAGTCGGGCTGGGCTTCGTACGCCAGCACGGCGATCCCAAACTGGCCGGCGAGCTTGAAGACGACGGCGGCGTCCAGCAGCACGGCCTGCCCGGCGCTGATCGCCAAGACGCGCGCGCCGGCCTCGCGCATGACCTCGAGCGTCTGGGGCCCGACGGCCGGCAGATCGAAGCGGCGGTCCTGCCCGGGCTTGACGCGCTTGACGACGACGCAGCCCGGGCCGCCCAAGCGCCCGCCCCGGCGAATCGCCTCGTCGGTGCCTTCGACGGCCTCGACGGCGAGCACGACCCCGCCGCGCAGCA
>JALHOS010000618.1 GCA_022842905.1 Myxococcaceae bacterium
CCCGGCGGCGGCGGGGCCACCGGAGGCGGCGCGACGGCCGGCAGCGGCAGGGTCGTCGCCACCTCGGTGAAGCCCAGCTCGCTGTTGTCTTCGGCGTACACGGACAGCCGCGCGGTCACGACGCCGTCCGGCCCGGCCAGCGCGCGCAGCACGTCGTACGGCGCGACCGCCTCGAAGGTGGTGTTGAAGGTCGGCCCGGCGATGAGCTTGGGCTCGGACACCGACGCGTCGGACCAGCGCGACGGATCGGCCCCGCGCCAGCGCAGCACCACGCGCACCTGCCGGCCCTGCGCGGCGTCGACGAACACGCCGCCTGCGCGAAGGAGCACGCCCGGCGCGCCCGACGGGTGCGTCACGTGGTGCTTGAAGTCCGGCGGCGCAAAGCGGACCTGAAGGACGCCGGCGGGGCCTCCTGCGAGTGACACCGCGCGCTCGAGTACGTCGAGCGCCCGCGTCAGCTCCTGCTGCACCGGCGGTGGACACTGCGCCTGCGCCGCAGCCTGGACCAGGCGCTTGGCGGCGTCCCTCGCCTCACCCGCGCGCTGCGCTCGGCCTTCGACCGCGATCGTCTCCAGCAGCCCGAGCGTCTGCAGCGTCTGCACCGCGAGGTTCGACTGGCACCCCGCGTGCGCGTAGCGGAGCTGCCGCTGCGCTCGCTCGACGTCGTCGAGCCCGTCCTTGAGCAGCGCCCCGACCGGCGCCGGCCCGGCCCAGGACACCCACGCCCACAGCATGATCCCCAACGCGCGTTTCATGTCCGGCCCTCGTGGTGCTGCGTGTGGCTTGTGTGCTGGCTGACGGACGGCCGTCGGCGTCGTTCGATTCAGTCGCAGGTCAGCCGGCTGGTGTAGCCGCCGGTGGGACTGCTGCCGCTGGCCCCGTAGTACACGCGGCCGAAGGGAGCCCAGCTGGCGAAGGCGTCCTTGTTGCCAGGGCGGCAGTCGGCGTCAGCGCCGCACGCACCCGAGGTGGGCGACAGCTCGACGGCCGTCCCTGAGGGCACCTTCACCCCGGTCAGATCGGTCACGCGCGTCATCACCTGGCGATCGAAGGGGCTCGGGTCGGCCACCCACCGCAGCGCGGACCACCACAGCTGGCTCGCCGTGGCGCTCACGCGGGGCCTCGCCACGCTGGCCAGCCCGTTCGCCGTGGCCGCCTGGAACCAGGGGTAGCCCCAGGTCTGCTGCGTCGACAGCCAGAAGTAGAAGTCGGCGTTCGGGCTCGCCGCGCTGCCGTTGTGCGTGGAGTAGCCCACGGCCCAGCCGTCCGTCGTGCCGGACCTGAAGAAGCTCACCGATGCCTCGGGGAACACCCGAGGCGGGGCGGCGGTGTAGACGACCGACTCCGTGCTCTTGCTGGCCGCCGAGCCCGTCTCGAGGATCGTGAAGAAGCGCACGTCATTCGACGCGGGCGCGGTGGTGAACGCCACCGCGTAGGCGACGCCCAGCCGCCGCGAGCCAAAGGCCACGCAGGCCTGGCTCGCGCCCCAGTCCTGCGCGTCGGAGTCCACACCGAGGCCCGGCTGGACCACGGCCGCACTGGTGGACGCGACGATCGTGATCCCCGCATTCGGTGTCGTGAGCGCGGTGCACCCCGGCGCGTCGATCTCCCAGCCGCCCATGGGAATGCAGGGCTCGACGCGCAGCACCTTGATGCCGACGCCCGCCTCGCGCCAGACGATCGACAGGCGCTTGCCGCCCGCGCGCACGACGTGCACAGAGTCCACCGCGTTCGCCGGCGTCCCCGTGCCCTTGATGGCGGCGAAGCTCGTGGCCCGGACGACGCCCGTGACGTCGACGTAGAAGAGATCGATCTCGCTGGGCGTCGCCACGTCCACGCCGGCGACCAGGTACCCGTCACCCGCCTGCGCGAAGGCCACCTCGCGGTAGTTGAACGTGCTGATCGTCGAAGGGTTCCCCGTCGGCACCCCCTGCGCCGTCAGCCGCTGGAACGTCAGCGGCCCGCCGTCCGCCGCCCAGACCAGCGCGCCGCCGACCAGCGCGTCACTCCCCACCTGGCCAATGCCGCCGTCGCAGCCGCCGCTGGCGAGGCCCGTGAAGTAGTACGGCGCGACCTCGAGATCGACGGCGCTCGTGGCCGCCGCGCTCAGCGTGTTCTTGAGCACCGGCTCGTCGACGATCCCGTCGCAGTCGTTGTCCTGCCCGTCGCAGCTCGCCGCCGTCGCCGGCCCCGCCATCGCGTTGCAGGCCACCGTCCCGCCGATGCAGGCCGTCGTCCCGCTCCGCTGGCAGACGCCCTGCCCGCTCGTGCACGCCAGGCCCGCGCCGGCCACGTTGTCGACGATGTTGTCGCAATTGTCGTCGAGGCCATTGCAGACCTCGGTTCCGGGCGCCCCAGCGTCGACGCGGCACACCACGCCGGTGCCCGCGGGGCTGCAGACGGTGACGCCGGTCGCCATGCACGCGCCGACGCCGCCCACACAGCTCGCGCCGGCGTCGTACCCGTTGTCCACGACGCCGTTGCAGTCGTCGTCCAGGCCGTTGCACAGCTCGCTGCTGGCCGCGCCCGCGTCGGCGCTGCAGCGCGTGCCGCTGCCCGCCGCGTTGCACACGAAGGTACCGTTCCGAAGGCACACGCCCACGCCCGCCGCGCAGGCGACGCCGAGGCCGCTGGGCCCTCCTTGGAACGGCTCGTCGACGCCGCCGGCGCAGTTGTCGTCGACGCCGTTGCACGTCTCGGTCGCGCCCGGCTTCACGTTGCCGTTGCCGTCGTTGCAGTCGCTGTTGTTGCCGACCTTGCCCGGAGGCGCCGCGCAGGCCGTCGTCGCCATGGCCGACGCGCTGCCGAACGTGTCCCCGTCGACGTCCGGCCAGAAGCTGTTCGCGGCCAGCCCTTCGTCGATGCCGGCGGTGCAGTTGTCGTCGACACCGTTGCAGGCCTCCGTCGCGCCCGGCTTGATGTTGGCGTTCGAATCGTTGCAGTCGCTGCTGTTGGCGACGCGCCCCGCCACCGCGCTGCACGACGCCTGCGCCGTCCCCGCGCCGAACCCGTCGCCGTCGCCGTCGACGTAGTAGTTCGTCGTGGGCAGCCCTTCGTCGATGCCACCGGCGCAGTTGTCGTCGACGCCGTTACAGACCTCGGTCGCGCCCGGCTTGATCGCCGCGCTCCCGTCGTTGCAGTC
>JALHOS010000619.1 GCA_022842905.1 Myxococcaceae bacterium
CGCCCGCTCCGCCGCTGCCGCCGGTTCCACCCGTCCCTGCGTCTGGAACCCCGGCGTCGACGACGACTCCGCCCGTGCCCTGCACGGTGAGGTCGAACGGCGACGACGCGACGACGCTGTGCGGCAGCGACCACGCGAAGCTGAAGGGCGCGGCGCCGCTCGGCGTGACGGCGACGGTGATGCGGGTCGCCTGCTCCGGCTGGACGACGCGCAGCGGTTGATGACGAATGACGGCCGTGCCTCCCGTCACGTTGCTGAGCACCGCGTCTCGGAGATCGAGCGGCTGCGTCCCGGTGTTGCGCACGAGCCAGGTCAGCTCGGTCTCGGCGCCCATCGCCAGCACGCCGACGTTGTCGGTGGCACCGTCAGCCAGCGGCGCCCCGCGAGAGACGGTGACGGCCTGGAGGTTACGAATCTGCGCGTTGTACCGAAGCCCCGTCGTCGGCCCGAACCCGGAGACCTGCTGGAAGCTGAAGGTGCACTGCCCGGTCGCGTTGGCGGGGACGGAGAAGCGCACGCGGGTCACCACGCTGGTGCCGCGCGGGACCATGTCCGTCGGGGGCGGGGTCTCGAGCCCCGCGTCGCAGTTCATGGCGCCGTAGACCCGGGCGAGCTGCACGCCGGCGTCGTTCGCGTCGTACTCCGCGTCGCCCAGCACGATGGTCTGCACTCCGAAGTTGGTCGCGACGATGTCGATGACGCGCGACTCACCCGCCGGAATCGGCGGCCCGTAGGTGTCGAACTGCGTGGCCCCGCTGCCAATCGAAGACTCCTCGAGGCGCCGGTCGTAGGTGAAGACGAACGGCTCGATGAAGACGAAGCGCAGATCGCCCGGCCAGGACGACCCGCTCCCCGCGACGCCGGCGTTGATCGTCACCGTGTAGCTGTCGCGCGGCGGCGCTTCGTTCGTGGCGATGACCAGGTCGTACCGAGCGCGCTGCGTGGTCGACGTCGTCAGGAACGACACGTCGACCGTCGCCGTCGCCCCGGGGGCCAGCGTGAGCGGCAGGGTCGGCATGCTCAGCATCGGCGGCGTCGTCGTCGTGTTCACGTTCGCCGTCGTCCCGAGGGTGATGGACGAAATCGTGAGCGGGGCGGTGCCGGCGTTGCGAAGCGTGTGAGACATGGGCATCGGCGTGAAGCGGTCCGCGCGCAGCCGCGACGTCAGCGGGACCCCGTCAGCGACCTGCTTGCCGTCGTGCTCGACGATGAGCGCCGCGCCGAGCGGTGAGCCCACCAGCCGCGTGTTGGGCCGCGATCCCGACGAGTTCGGCTCGGTGTTCGTCAAGCACGCTCGTGTCGGAAGGCGCGACGGCGTCGCGGTACGTGCGGCCCGAGTTGGTGAAGCCGTACGCCATCCACCGGAAGTGGCCGGTGCTCGGCCTCGAGTCGTTGATGCGGCTCGAGTCGAGAATGACGAGCACCTCGAGGCCATCGCCCGTGTACGTGAAGGGCACGGAGAACGGGAACTCGACGTACCCGCCGTACCAGAGGAAGTCAGGCTCGTCGGACTCGTAGACGAGCGTGGCGCCGGTCTTGGCCTGGCCCAGCGTCTCGCTCGCGCTGTACGACGGGGCGCTCGAGTTCTTCAGCCAAATCTGGAGCCGGGCCCCCGGGTCGCGCATGGCGAAGCCGCGCTCCTGTTCGAAGGCAATCGCCGACAGCATGGCGCCCGTCGACGGGAAGTGCGTGGCGAGCGCGGCGCGTTGGTACAGCACCTGGTGCACGCTGAAGTCCTTCACGTCTTCCGTCGGGAAGCCCAGCGTTCGGAAGATGGGCGTGCCAGTGACGGCCGCGCTCGACGAGCCCGCGAGCGTGAGCTTGACCGGCGTCGCCGAGGCGAGGCCTCCGAGAAGACAGCACAGCAGGACGACGGACCGACGCGACGACTGCATGGCGAACCCCCCTGTCGAACGTGAGCCCGCCTCCATAGCAGCTGTGCCGCGCTTGCGGGCAGGGCCGAGCGTGCGCACACGCAGGCGAGACTCGGTCAGTCCGTGCCGGGGAGCGGGTGAGTACGTCGCGTCGTCAAGCACGGCGCTCCGCCGCCCGGTGAGTGTCGACCCCGAGGCGTTCGCACGTGGGCCCCGGAGGTGCCGCGAAGGAGTCGGCCCGCGTCACACCGCGCGAGCACGCGTTCCTCAGGGCAGGCTCATCCACCCGCCGTACAACAAGCGGTCGATCAACAGCGGGCGCGTGCAGAACCCGCTCACGCAGGCCTCGTCCGCCGCGCAGCCCGTGCCTGCGTCCAGTCCTCCGCATGCGCGACTCGACGGCGCCTGGGGCTTGAAGACGGCGGCCTCCGACCAGGCCAGCGCGTCCAGCGTGGGACAGGTGAAGCCCGCATGGCCGACGAGCGCGGTGTTGGTGCCCGGGGCCGGCGGCTGGCTCAAGAAGCCGTACGTGTGCGCGCAGCGGTTGGGCTCGTCGTACACGTAGTACGTCAGCTCCGTGCGCTGCTCGATGACGGGCCCCAGGTCCAGGCCCTGCGCGGTCTGCACGTTGCGGCAGTACTCGCTCGACAGCACGCGCCCGAAGGTGACGCCGCGCGAAGCGAAGTACGTGTGAATGGTGGACGTCTCCTGGTTCGCGGTCGGCTGCGTCAGCTGGCGCGCGGTGGCGTTGCCGCAGTCGGCGGTGCAGGACTTCCACCAGTTCGCCGCGCTGCTCTGCACTTGGACACAGTCGGTACGCGGGACGACGCAGCCGAGGCTCAGCGTGTCGGAGCAGGTGGACGCCGTGGCGTGTCGCCACACCAGCGTGTAGCCACCGCCGCGCAGCGCTTGAGTCAGCGTGAGGGTCAGCTGCGTGCGGGCGCCGGTCGTCTCACACGCGCCGCCGCGGCAGCCGTAGGCCGCATAGGTGTACGTGCGCGGCACCGCGGTGGTGCTGGGGAGCAAGAGGTCGACCCGCTCAGAGGCCTGTGTGCCGGCGTCGAAGGACACCACCGCCGCCGCCGGGTCGTTCGGGCCCGCCGGCGCCGCGTTGAGCAGCCGCAGCACCTTCACGTCCGTCGAGCCTGGGCCGTTCGCCCAGCGCAGCTGCACGAGCTGGCCGTCGGCGCTCAGGCTGGCCATGAAGCCCGTCGGAGGCTGCGGCCCCGCGTCGACCCCCGCATCGACCCCCGCATCGACCGG
>JALHOS010000620.1 GCA_022842905.1 Myxococcaceae bacterium
CCGCGGAAACGCGCTGTCGACGGTGCCCACGCTGGTGGGCGGCGCGCCGTCGTCGGTGCGGAGCAGCGCGCTGCCGGCCACGAAGTACAGCGCGCCGCCGAAGACGGTCAGCGAGTCGGGCGCCACGGCCAACGGCGAGCTGTCGTGCGGCCAGACGAGGTGGGTGCCCGCCTGTGTCCCGTCGGTCTGCCACAGCCGCAGGCCGGCCCCGTCGTTGGCCGCGTAGTACAGCCACGCGCCCAGCCGCGTCATCGGCCCGATGGCGGCGTTCCCAGGGCCGGGCCACGCGTCGACCAGCAGGCGTGTGCTCTGCGCGGTGCCGGCCGAGAAGTAGAGCTCTGCGCCCTCGGTGGGAGTGCTCGCGACGAAGACGGCGCCTCCGTCGACGGGGGTGAAGCGCGTCGGCGACGAGTCGCCCTGCACCGGCGTGAGCCAGAGGTCCTTGAGCTTGACGGGCGCGACGAGGGCCGAGCGCTGCGAGCCGAGCGGCGCTTCCGAAGGCTCCCTGCCTCCACAGCCAAGCAGCACCACGAGCAGCGCCGCTGGAACACGAAGGACGCGCGGGTGCGAACGGCTCTTCGGCGGTCGCGACATGAGGTTTTCCTTTGAACGGAGCGGCGGGCGCTGCGCGGTTAGCCGAGAGCGCCGATGAGGTGGGCGGACCGAGTGAAGCCGATCAGTTGCGAGCATGGCGAGGCACGACGGCGCGGAGCCTACCGGGGTAGGCGACCGAGGAGGAACGAAGCCAGGCGACACAATGGGCGACTTGGCGACGAGAGGTCACCTGTTCGGCGCTCGAGCGCGCACCCGAACCAGCCCTCAGAGCATGCCGCCGTCGGCCGCCTCGAGGCGGAGCAGCACGTTGCCGGTGTCGGCCTGACAGAAGCCGCCGTCCTCGGGGTCCGGACCGGTGAGTGAGTTCGTCCGACAGCGAGCCTCGAGGAACAGGCGCCCGCCGCTGACCGCGAGCCCGTTGCTGTCCCAGTCGCCGGGCACGTCGACGGTGCCCGCCCAGCGCAGCTCGCCGTTCGCGCGCAGGCCCAGCACGACCCAGCGTGCGCTCTGCGGCAGCGCGTCGGTGGCGCCTTCGGGCACGAAGTTGTGGCGAGCCGGGCCCGTCAGCTCGAGGAGGACATACGGACGCCCTTCGGCGTCGACGGTGAGCCCGACGAGTCGCAGGTCGGTGCTGTCGGTCGCGAGCGACGTGGAGGGCAGGCTCAAGCCAGCGTCCGAGAACGCGAGCTGAAAGGCATGCACGCGCGTGGTTCGTTGCAGGCCCGTCTCGAGCCGCACCCCGAGCGGAGCGACGCCCGGCGCCGAGCCCAGCGGGGGCTGCGCGAGGAGAACGGACTCCGACGAGAAGGACAGCATGTACTGGCTCAGGCCACGGTCGAGGGACGAGACGACGAGCATGGGCCCCGGTGTGCAGCGGGAGACGAAGATGGCGGCCGAGCCGACGCCCACGGCGGTCGTCGGAGGCGCACACCCCGAGGCGAGCCGCCGGTCCAGGGTGAAGCCGCTCGTGAGGCTCCGGCCCCACTGCCCCGGAGCGCCGCCGTCCAAGGGGTCGGTCAGCACGACCCACCGCAGTCCGCCGTCCGCGAGCGTGACGACGGTGGTCGCGAACGGGACTTCTCCGTCCAAGGGCTCGTACGTTTGGTCGCCGCGGAAGGCGTCGAGCGAGTGGGCCCGGACGAAGTGCTGAAACGCACCGTACTCCATCGTCGGCCGCCCACCGTCCACCAGCACCAACTGCGTGCTGACGTAGGCGAGCCCCGCACGTCCATTGACGCTCGTGATGCGCCCCAACGTGTACGCGCGCGCCTCGCCCGACAGGGTCGCGCGCGGCGGCACGGGCATCAAGCCACCGTTCTGCAGCGCCACGTCGCCGGACTCGCCGTGCCAGGCGTACACGTCACCCGAGAGCGTTCCGTTGCTGTCGGCGCGGGAGCTGCCGAGGAGGACCAGCCCGGCGTCGGCGGCCAGGACGAAGCCGGGCTCTTCGCGCGCGGCGTTCCTCGCGACGGTGCGGTACCAGCGCAGGCGCAGCGAGAGGATGCGGGGCGGTCGACCGGCGTCTACCGGGCCAGCGTCGACACCTGAGTCCGGCGTCGACGCGTCGAGGCCGGCGTCGCGGGCACCAGCATCGAACGCACCGGCATCGGACGCACCGCCATCGAACGCACCGGCATCGAACGCACCGGCATCGAACGCACCGGCATCGAACGCACCGGCATCAGACGCACCGGCATCAGACGCACCGGCATCAGACACACCGGCATCAGACACACCGGCATCAGACGCGCCAGCATCAACTGCCCCCGCGTCGCCTGTGGCCTGGCCGGAGTCACGGCGGCCCAACTCCGCCAACGCGTCGGCTTCGAGGCGATCGAAGTCCGCACACCCTCCGAGCGCAAAGACCGCGAAGCCGAGCGCGGCGGCGCCGAGGCGACGCAGCATGGGAAGACGCAGGGACAAGGGAGCGCTCGACGGCATCGGACGTCTGTTCTCGCACAGCCGTCGGCGTCTGGAGAGGTCCACGGACAGGCTGACGGACCGCTTTCTGCCCGGCGGCGGCGCGGCTGCTAAGGTGCTCAGCC
Source organism: Myxococcaceae bacterium (assembly GCA_022842905.1). Taxonomy (GTDB): domain Bacteria; phylum Myxococcota; class Myxococcia; order Myxococcales; family Myxococcaceae; genus JALHOS01. Next base: position 2,601 of record JALHOS010000620.1, read on the forward strand.
TCCCTGCCGTCGAGGCCGACCTTGCGAAAGCGCCTTCCCATGAAGCTGCTGCGACCTGCTGCCGTGCTCGTCCTCGCCGCGTGCTCCGGCATGGCCACCATCGACATGGGCGTCATCGACGCCGGGCCCAAGTGCGCGCGCTGCACGGAGCCGCCGCCGAGCTTCTGCATGGGGCCGTCCACGCTGCGCTTCTTCGACGTGCCTGGCTCGTGTGAGTCCGACGCCGGCGCGTGCACGTACGGGCGGCGGGACGTGCAGTGCACCAAGGGCTGCGATGCGGGCACGTGCATCGGCGAGCCGTGCTTGGGGAAGTTGTGCGTGCAGCCGCCGATCGCCGAGTGCATCTCCGCACGGCAGCTGCGCACGTACACCTCGACGGGCACCTGCAGCGGCGAGGGGGTGTGCGCGTACATGAGCACCATCACCTCCTGCAGCGCGCTCGAAGAGTGCCGGCTGGGGCAGTGCGTTCGAACCGGGACGGGCGGAAGCGGCGGCGCGGGCGGGAGTGCGGGCGCGGGTGGCTCGGCTGGCACCG
>JALHOS010000621.1 GCA_022842905.1 Myxococcaceae bacterium
GGTGGCTCGGCCGGCGCGGGTGGCTCGGCGGGCGCGGGTGGCTCGGCAGGCGCGGGTGGCTCGGCGGACGCGGGTCAGGCGGACGCGGGCATGGACCCTGGAACACGAGGTGGCTGCGGCTGCACAGGCTCCAGCGCGGAGCTGACTGGGCTTGCGCTGCTTGCGTTCGCCGTCGCGCGGCGTCGACGTCTTCGCTGACGCGGCCCGCCCGCGGTTGGCATCAGTGGGGCGGTGCTTCGCTCGGCGCGCAGGCCGTGCCGCGACTTCGTCGCCTTCCTCGGTGACGCGCTTGGAAACAGCTCGAGGGAGGAGCCGAAGGACGAGGTCGCCGCGCGCTGAGCGTCTGTCGGGGCGTGCTACGCAGAGCACCCTCCGCATGTGGTTCGACCTCTACACCGTCGCGCAGACGGCCCGCGCCATCGAGCGGGCGCGCGCGGCGCCAGGGCTCAGTTGGCGGCCCGGCCAGCGGCTGCGGCTGCTCTTCGCGGGCTACAACGGCGCGCGCAACACCGGCTCCGACGTCCGCGTGGAAGAAATGCTGCGGCAGGTGCGCCACGTGCTGGGCGACAAGCACGTCGAGCTGTCCGTCCTCACCATCAACCCCGCGCTGTCCCGCGGCTACTTCAAGCGCACGTTGCAGCTGACCGTCCCCGCCTTCTTCCCGCCGGCGCTGCCGAAGCTCTTGGGCGAGCACCACGGCGCCGTCGCCTGCGAAGGCTCCATGTTCAAGTCGAACTTCGGCAACGCGCTGCCGGCGCTCATGGTGGGCGTGCTGGGAACGGCGCTCGCGCAGGACAAGCCCGCCGTCGGCTACGGCGCGGAGGCCGGCCGCATGGACGCGGCGATGCGCCTGGCGGTGGCCCGCTACTGCCGCGGGGCGCTGGTGCTGACGCGCAACGACGCCTCGCGTGGCGTGCTCGCGGAGCTGGGCATCGCCAGCGAGCTGGGGGCGGACACCGCGTGGACGTTCGAGCCCGCGCCCCGAGAGGCGGCGGAGAAGCTGCTGCGCGAGGCCGGCTGGGACGGCGAGCGCCCGGTGCTCGCGGTGTGCCCCATGAACCCGTTCTGGTGGCCGCTGCGACCGTCGCTCGCGAAGAAGGCGCTGCTCGACCGCTTCGGCTGGTTCCAAGACAGCCACGCGCGCACGCTGTACTTCCACCGCACCGGCGCCGAGGTGACGCGCCGCTTCGAGCGCTACGTCGACGCGCTGGCCCAGGCCGTCGGCGCCCACGCCCGCGAGCACGGCTTCTTCGTGGCCGTCATCGGCATGGAGGCGTTGGATCGCCGCGCCTGTGAGGCCCTGGGCACCCGCCTCGGCGCGCCGACCTTCGTGTCCGACCGGCACACCATGTACGAGCTGGTGGCGCTGCTCCGCCGCGCGGCGCTGCTCGTCACCTCGCGCTTTCACGCCGCGGTGTGCTCCATGCCCGCTGGCGTGCCGTCGATCGCCGTTTCCATCGACGAGCGGCTGGAGAACCTGCTGCGAGACCGCGGCACGCCAGAGCTGCTGCTGCGCGTGACTGACGACGGGCTGGGCGAGCGGCTCTTGGCGGCGCTGCGCAGCGCTCAGCGCGAGGCCGACGGCATCGCCGCGAAGTGCCGGCTCGCCACCGTGGAGAACCTGCGGCGCATGGCCGGCATGGGCCAGGCGCTCGACGCCCACCTGCACCAGCGCTACCCGGAGCTGCCGCGCGTGCCGCGGAGCGACGACTGGACGGCCTGGCTCCCGCCGCTGGGTCCCGCGCTGCAGGCGCTCCTGGCCGGGCAGCCCCAGGTCTGAGCGCCGGGCGCGTCAAGGCACGTCGATGACGACGAAGCTGACGTCGTCGTCCGGCGGGCGGTCGCCCTGCAGCGCGCGCAGCTTCGCGGCCACCTCGTCCCGCGCCGCCTGAGCGTCCTTGTCCTTGGTCGCCAGCAGCAGCCGCTTCACGCCGGCCAGCCCCAGCGCGCGGCCGTTGGCCTGCATCAGCTCGCTGACGCCGTCGGTGAAGAGCAGCACGCGCTCACCGGGCACCAGCGGCCGCTCCACCTCGGCCAGCTGCAGCGCTTCGCTCCCCAGCGGCGTGGACTGCACCACCAGCACGTCCACCTTGCCGCTCGGCTCGAGCCGCAGCACCGGCGGGGCCCCGGCGGCGTACCAGCGCAGCACCCGCGCGCTGGTGTCCACCTCGAGCGCGGACATGGTCATTTGGTAGCTCGTGGCGGTCAGCCCGAAGAGCGCCTGGTGGAGCTGGTGCAGCACGTCCTTCGTGGCCAGCTCGGCGAGCTGGCCGGAGCGCTGGAGCGCGCGCAACGACTGGAAGGTCGCCGCGACCGACGCCGTCACCATGGCCGAGGCGGGCCCGTGGCCGGTGACGTCGCCCAAGAGGAACAGCCAGCGCGCCGCGTCGAGCGGCTCACACCACCACCAGTCGCCGCCGGCCTGCGTCGCCGGCTGGTAGTGCGCCGCCATGGCCAGCCGGGCGTCGCGCAGCGCGTCCGCCTTGGGCAGCAGCAGGCTCTGCACCGCGGCGGTGAGCGCGAGGTCCTTGGCCAGCACCGCCCGCTCGGCCTCCAGCTTCGCGCTCTTCGCCAGCTGGACGGCGAAGGCCACCTGGCTGCCGATGGCGAGCAGCGTGTCGGTGTCCTCTTCGGTGAAGACGCCCTTGGCCAGCCGGTTGTCGAGGTAGATGACGCCCAGCGCGTCGTCCCGGAGCAACAGCGGCGCCGCCATGATGCTGCGCAGGTCGTGCGCCACCGCGCTCTGCGAGCCGAGCAGCTCTCCTTCCTCGGAGCCGGCGACGACGACGGCCTTCTTCGATTCGAAGGCCTTGCGCACCACGGTGCTGCTGTAGCCGGTGAGGCCGGGCAGCGGCTGGCCCTGCTCGTCGCGGCCGGCGAGAAAGCTCAAGGCCCCGCGCTCGTCGGCCACGAAGAGGGCGGCGCGCTCCGCCGCCAGCAGCCGTGCCGACTCGTCCAGCGCCGCGCGCGCCTGCGTGGGTAGGTCCGCCGTGCGCCCCATGGCCAGCGTCACCTGGGTGAGCGCCTGCGCCTTGCGTTCGCCCTGGCCAGCCCAGCTGCGCGACGCCGACGCGGGCAGCGACGAGCGCGGCGACGTGTCCGGCCCATCGCGGCGAGCGGTGAGCACGAAC
>JALHOS010000622.1 GCA_022842905.1 Myxococcaceae bacterium
CCGACGTGAGCGGTTCGCGGTGGGGCTGCGGCTTTTGGCTGCGCTCCTCCGCTCCGCTGAAGCACTGACCGAGCACGTCTCGGGTGGCGGCTCCGCGCGCGCCCCGTCACTTCCCGCGAGCCAAGCCTTCGATGACGGAGAGCGGCCCGGGGCAGGACACCTCGTGGCAGGCGGCGCAGCCCGACAACACCGCGTCATACGTCGCATCGCCCGGGGCCCGGTCGAACGCGTCCACCGCGCCCAAGTACGCCTGGGCCAGCGCGTCGAACTCGGCCGTGCGGTCGGCCGGGTCCGTCGGCCAGCTGCAGCGCAGGGCCCGGTGGCTGGGCAGGTACTTCTTCGTGACCGGCGCCTTGGCCGCGAGCGCCAGCTTCACGTCCGCCCAGTCCTGAACGAAGGCGCGCATGCGAAACGCCAGCTCGCTCTGGCCGTTGGGGTTGAGGCTCGACGGAATCAGGTGTCCGGGGCTCCCCGGGACGCCTGGCACCAGCGGCGTGGCCTGGGAGCAGTCGCCGGTCACCGGGCCGGGCAGGGTGACGGGCTTGACGCAGCCGACGAAGCCGACGGCGCAGCAGAGGGAGACGAGGCGCGCGAAGTTCACGTCGTCGCCTCTTCGCGCGAGCGCCAGAGAAAGTCGAGGCGTCCGGCAGTGAGACGGTGGGGCCGCCAGCGCGCGAGTCGCGGCGGCGCGTGGACCTCGCAGCTCGAGGGCGGCCTTCAGCTCCGCGGCAGCTGCGCGCTCGCCAGCGCGAGGCCCAACGCCAGCCACACATGCCGCGCGTCTTCGTACGCGCCCGTCAAGCCTTGGTACCCGACGACCACCAGCACGCTGAGCAGCGCCGCGCTCGCCAGCGGCCGCAGCGGACGACCCCACGTCGCCTTCACCAGCGCCGCCGCCACCGCGCCCAGCGCCAGCACGCCCAGCAGCCCCGCCTGCGCCGCGACGGACAGGACGAGGTGGTGCGCGTCGGTCAAGGTGAGCGTCCGCCCGGACACGTCGACGTAGCGCACGTGGCACGCGGCCGCGCCCCAGCCCGCGCCGAGCAGCGGGTGCGCGAGGAAGGTGTCCCACGCGCCGGTCCACGTCAGCACCCGCGCCGACGCGCGCAAGGGCCACGCCCAGCTGACCCAGCCCGACGCGAAGGTGCCCAGCGCCAGCAGCCCCGCCCCCCAGCGCGCTCCGGCCCGCAGCCGAGTCGAGCCCGGAGGTGCGAGCGCGACGGCCAGCAGCGGCAGCCCGCCCAGCCCCAGCGACAGCGTGAACGCGGCGCAGACGCCGAGGAGCGCGCCCAGCGTCCAGCCCCACGCTCGCGACAGCCACCCTTCACGCACCGCGCCGACCGTGAGCCCCGCGCTCAGCGTGAGGTGCGTGCAGAGCATGTTCGGGTTGAGGAACGTGCTGCGCAGCCGCGGGTAGTCCCCCGCGGGCAGGGTGCCTTGGTCCGCGAGCGTCCACGCAAGCCACGGCGTGTCCTTCCAGACGAGCGCCCCAAGCAGGCTCAGCACGCCGATCGCCGCGCAGCCGAACGCGCCCAGCAGCCACGCGCGCGTCAGCCGCCGCAGCCCCTGCTCTTCGTCCACTACGATGGGGACCAGCGCCGCCAGGGCCAGCAGCCCCCAAGAGCCGACGAGCTTGCCCCACCGCGGGTCGCGCTCGCCGAGCAGCGCCGACACCAGCAGCACCGCGCCGAAGATGCCGAGGCTCGCCAGGAAGCGGCCGTGCACGCGGAGCAGCGGGCTGATGCGGTGGCGTTCGACCGCGAGGAAGCCCACGCCGAGGAGCGCCGCGGCCGCGAGCAGCCCGTCGCTGACCTGCGCACGCTGTCCGAGCACGCCGAGCGCCGGCTGCACGAACGGCTGCGTCGCGGCGACGGCGAACAGCGCCCAGCCGGCCCAGGTACGCACCGCCTCGACTGTATTCGACGCCCCACGCAAGGAGAGCTTTCCCGACACGGTCCAACTGCAACAGGCCGCGACAGTGGACGAATGCTTGTCAGTCGCCCCCCAATGGAGTCTCGTCACCCCGACTTTTCCACCTCGCCTCTCCGGGGGAAGTGCTGTGTCAGGTGAAGAAACCGGTTCGACACGACTGACTGATCCACTCATCGGCGCGAAGGTGTCGGGCTACGTCGTCAAGAGCCGCTTGGGCTCCGGCGGCATGGGCATCGTCTACGAGGGTGAGCAGCCGCTGATCGGCAAGCGCGTCGCCATCAAGGTGCTGCGGCCGGAGATCGCCGAGAACCCCGACGTCGTGCAGCGGCTGGTGGCCGAAGCGCGCGCCGTCAACGCGGTGGGGCACCGCGGCATCATCGACGTGTTCGCCTACGGGGAGATGCCGGACGGCCGCCAGTGCATCGTCATGGAGTACCTCGACGGGGAGTCGCTCGAGGCGGTGCTCGCCAACTTGAAGGGTGAAGGCCGGCTGCTCCCGCTCATCGACGCGCTCGTCATTCTCGAAGAGACGCTGTCCGCGCTGGGCGCCGCGCACGAAGCCGGCGTCATTCACCGCGACCTGAAGCCGTCCAACATCTTCCTGTGCCGGCAGCGCGACGGCAGCCGCTACGTGAAGCTCCTGGACTTCGGCATCGCCAAGCTGGGCGTCATGGGCGGCGGCGTCGCGAAGAACGCCAGCATGATGGTGGGGACCCCCGCGTACATGGCGCCGGAGCAGGCCGCCGGTGGCGCCGTCACGCCCGCGCTCGACCTCTACGCCATCGGCGTCATGGCCTTCGAAATGGTCACCGGCCGACTGCCCTTCAACGGCACCTCCGTCATGGAGATGCTGTTGATGCACTCGAAGGAAAAGCCCCCGCTCCCGTCCTCCATCATCCGGACGATTCCGCAGGCGCTCGACGAGGTGATTCTCAAGCTGCTCGAGAAGAAGCCCGAAGACCGCTACGCGAAGGCGGACCCGGTGCGCCTCGAGGTGCTCCGCCTCAAGCGTGAGCTCGCGGACCCAACCGCGGTGCCGACGCAGGTGCACCAGGTGGCGCCCTTCGCTTCACTCGCGCCGCCGCCCTCGCGCCCCTCCGCGCCGGTGCCTCGCCCGTCGTCCCCCGCGACCATCGAGGTGGCGAGCACGTTGGCGGCGACCCCGGGCAGCGTGGGCCCCGCCGGCCGTGCCCTCGC
>JALHOS010000623.1 GCA_022842905.1 Myxococcaceae bacterium
AAGCGATCGCTCGGCAGCCCCACCAGCCGCGCCTTCGGCTGGACGCCCTGCGCCGCGCAGGCCTCGAGGACTCCGGCCCCAAGCCCCCCGGCGGTCGTGCCTTCTTCGGCGATCACCACCGGCGCGAGACGGCAGGCGGCGACGACCTCTGGATCCAGCGGCGCCACGCGCGCCACGTCCAACACCTGCCAGCGCTCGTCCTGCGCAGCGGCCTCGAGCGCGGCCAGGATCAGGGGGCCGCAGGTGAGGAAGGTGAGCGTCGGCGCCGGGCTGCGTCGCAGCCAGCGCGCGGCCCCGGTGAAGGGCGGCCAGGGCGAAGGCGGAATCGGGAGCGTGCCACGGGGAAAGCGCAGCGCCGCGGGGCCTGGCCCCCCCAGCGCGAGGTCGAGCGCGGCGTCCAGATCCTCGCCGACCACCGGGGCGTACAGCCGCAGCCCCGGCACGCTGCGCAGCAAGGCGAGATCCAGGCTGCCCTGGTGTGTCGCCCCGTCGGCGCCGACGAGGCCCGCGCGATCCACCGCGAGCGTCACCGGCAGCCCCAAGAGCGCGACGTCGTGCACGAGCTGATCGTACGCGCGCTGGAGGAACGTCGAGTAAATGCAGACCACCGGGCGCAGCCCACCGTGGGCGAGGCCCGCCGCGAACGTGAGCGCGTGCTGCTCGGCGATGCCGACGTCGAAGACCCGGCCCGCGAACCGTTGCTGGAGTCCACGCAGCGACGAGCCTTCGATCATGGCGGGCGTGATCGCCACCACGCGGGAGTCCGTCGCCATGCGGCGCTCGAGCGCTTGCGCGAAGGCGTCGCTGAACGTCGGCTGCCCCTGGCGCGAGCGCACCAGCTTTCCGTCGCGCAGCTCGTACGGCCCCATGGCGTGTCCGCGCGTGGACACGTCTTGCTCGGCCGGGAGGAACCCCTTCCCCTTCTCCGTCCGCACGTGGACGACGATCGGCCCCTTCGTGCCTTTGGCCAGGCTCAGCGCGTCGATGAGCTCTGGCAGCGCGTGACCGTCGACGGGGCCCAGGTACGAGAAGCCCAGGCTCTCGAACAGCGACCGCGCCGCGCTCTCGAGCGCCACCGACAGCGCGCCCACGTTCCGGGAGATGCTCATGCCGTTGTCGTTGAGCACGACGATCAACGGCCAGGCCGAGTGGCCGGCATTGCAGAGCCCCTCGAAGGTGAGGCCGCCGGTCAGCGCCCCGTCGCCGACGATCGCCACCACGTGGCCGGGCTGCCCGAGCTGCTGCTTGGCCTCGAGGACGCCGAGGGCCGCGGAGACGGCGGTGCAGGCGTGGCCGGCGGGGAACGCGTCGTGCGGGCTCTCCGCCGGGTCCAAGAACGGCGCGATGCCGCCCTCCTGCCGCAGCGTCTTCATGCGGGCCCGCCGCCCGGTCAGCAGCTTGTGCACGTACGCCTGGTGGCCGACATCGAACACCAGCCGGTCCACCGGAGACCTGAACACCCGGTGGAGCGCGACGATGAGCTCGACCGCGCCCAGCGACGCGCCCAGGTGCCCGCCGGTCACGCCGCACAGCTCGACCAGCTCAGCGCGAAGCGCCGCGCACAGGCTGGGCAGCTCCTCGGCGGGGATCGTGCGCAGCGCCTGGGGCGAGTCGACGTGCTCGAAGCGCCCGCTCGTCAATGCGAGCGCTCCGCCGAGTAGCGAGCGAGGGCGGCGAGCGGACCTGGGGGCGACTCGAGGGACCCTGCCACGCGCAGGGCCGTGGCGACCTGCTCCGCCGCCAGGGCGCGGGCTCCGTCGAGCCCCAAGAGCGCCGGGAAGGTGGACCGGCCAGCGGCGGCGTCGGCGCCCGCGGGCTTCCCGAGCTCCGCGGCCGTGGCGGTGACGTCGAGCACGTCGTCGGCGATCTGAAAGGCCAGCCCGACAGCCTCGCCGTACACGCCCGCGGCCTCGAGCTGCGCTGGGTTCGCGCCGCCCGCAAGCGCCCCCAGCCGACAGGCCGCCCGAATCAGCGCCCCCGTCTTCAGGCGGTGCATGCGGGTGAGGTACTCGAGCTGCTCGGGGCGATCGTCGGCGATGTCGAGCACCTGGCCGCCGACCATGCCGCCCGCCCCCGCGGCGACGGCCAGCTCGGCGCACAGCTGCCCACGCAGCGCGCGCTCGGACTCCGGGCCCTGCGCCAGCACGCTGAACGCGTCGGTTAGCAGCGCGTCGCCGGCGAGGATCGCCATGGCTTCCCCGAAGACCTTGTGGCTCGTCGGCCGGCCCCGCCGCAGGTCGTCATCGTCCATGGCGGGGAGATCGTCGTGAATGAGCGAGTACGTGTGAATGAACTCGACGGCGCAGGCCGCGTCGACGGGCGCAGAGACCAGGCCGTGCGTCTGCCGGGCCACCGCGTCGGCGAAGGCCAGGCACAACACCGGGCGCACGCGCTTGCCACCGTCGAGCAGCGAATAGCGCATGGCCTCGGCCAGCCGGGGCGGCGTCCGCTGGGCGATGGAGCTCATACGCGCGGCGAGCGCCAGCTCCACCCGCTGCTGCTGCGTCGCGAGCCAGGGCTTCAAGTCGAACACGGTGACTCCCTTTAGAACGGCACGTCTTCCAGCTCGTCGGCCGTCGGCGAGCGCTTGGCGGCGGCCTTGGTCGCGGGCGGCGGCGGGGCCTTGGGCGCGTCGGGCACCTCGGCCAGCTTCAGCGGCGCCGTGCGGCCTTCGTCGCTGAGCAGCTGCTCGACCTTCTTCTCGGCGTCGGACAGGAGCTGCTCGCCGCTCTTCACCAGCTGCACCCCTTCGGCGAAGCGCGCGAGCGAGTCTTCGAGCGAGAGATCGCCGGCCTCCAGCGCCTGGACGATCGCCTCGAGTCGCCCGACGACGTCGGCGTACTGGCCTCGCTTCTCTGGTTTGTCCTTGCTCACGAAGCAGCTCCTTACACGTCAGCGGCGGCCTGGTGAATCAGCGGCGTCTTCCAGCCTGCGCGTCTGCTCCACCCGCGCGTCCACCTCGCCGTCCGCCAGCCGCACCGTCAGGCGGGTGCCTGGGCTGACCTGCTCGACGCTGCGCACTACCCCTCCGTCCGCGTGCGCGATCGCGTAGCCGCGGCCCAGCACCTTGAGTGGGCTGAAGGCGTCGAGGCGCGCGGCGGCCGTCTCGTGGCGCGCCCGGGC
>JALHOS010000624.1 GCA_022842905.1 Myxococcaceae bacterium
GAGGGGCGGGAGGCTGCGCGGCGGCGACGGGGGCGCTGGGCGGCCTGCTGGGCTCCGTGCCCGCTGGTTTGGAGGGCTCAGCCACGGCCGGGGGTGACGTTGGCGCGGCGGGGGCGACGGCCGGCTTGCTGGGCTCCGCAGCCGCTGCAGCGCTCGGCACAGGGGAGGGCGTCGGTCCAGCCTCCGGGGGCGCCTTGGCCGCTTCGGGCAGGGGGGCCAACGGCGCGAGCTGGCTCTTCACCACGACGGCCTGCTTCGGGGGCGCCGCGGGCCCTGCCTCTTCGCCGCGCGCCAACAGGGTGTACATGCCCGTGCCACCGGCCAACGCGAGGACGACGAGCCCGGCCACGAGCGGAGCGCGCGACCGCGTCGGGAGCACCACAACGCTCGCGCTGGCCGTGTCGGTGTTCGTCTGCTCGTCCCGTGGCGCCTCGGGCTTGCCTTGCCGCAGGTTGACCGTCGGCCGCGCTGGCGGGCCCGCGGGCGCTGGCTCGTCCGCTGGCGCCGTGTAGGCGACGCGCTGCGTGGGCTCGGCCGCGTTGCTGCCCTCGAGCTCACCGGGCTGCAGTTCGGGGAACGGTGACTCCGGCGCGCTGACCGCGGGCAGCTTCTTGAGGGAAGGGTGCACGTCGGTAGCCGGCCGCTTGGGCCGGGCGACGTCCGTCAGCCGCTCGTCCGCCAACGGCTGCGTGAGGGGGTTCGGCGTGGCGGTGCGCGGCGCGGCTTGGACCGGCGTGGCGGTCTGCGTCTGGAGCGCGAGCTCTCGCGCCGATCGATCGACGGCCAGCGTGTCGGCGGTGCCCACGTCGTCCTGCACCGTCGGCGTCTTCGTGCTCGTGCCGGGGTCGACCCGCGGCAGCGGCATGGTCTGCCGGTGATCCGCCTCGAACTCCGGGCGGAACTGCACCTGGAGGAACGCGCCGACGTTGCTCTCGTCGACCGAGCGGGCCGTGCGCAGCACGAACGTGGCCAGCGCGCGCTCGAGTTCGAAGGCGCTCTGGAACCGTTCCTTGAGCGGCCGCGCCAGCGCCTTGAGCACCAGGTCCGACAGCTCTTGCGGCACGTCTGGGTTGAGCCGCGCCGGCGGGGCGATGAGCGAGCTCTGCACCGACCGCAGCACCGCCACGTCCGAGTCGCCGTCGAACAGCCGCCCGCCCGTCAGCAGCTCCCACAGGACGATGCCCAGGGCGAACACGTCGGTCCGCGCGTCGACCGGCTCGCCCATGGACTGCTCGGGCGACATGTACGCGAACTTGCCTTTGAGCATGCCCGGCGCGGTGTGCGACGTGCTGGCCTTGGCGATGCCGAAATCCGTCAGCTTCACCGCCCCGTCGAAGGACAGCAGCACGTTGTGGGGCGTCACGTCGCGGTGGACGATGCCGAGCGGCTTGCCTTGATCCGCCAGGCCGTGCGCGTAGGCCAGGCCGCGGGCGACCTGCGCGCCGATCTCCGCGACGAGCGTGGGCGGGAGCGACGAGCCGCGCTCCTTGCAGCGCTTGCGCAGCTCCCAGAGGGAGGCGCCGCGGACGTACTCCATGGCCAAGTAGTACGTGTCGCCGCTCTTCCCGAAGTCGAAGATCTGCACGACGTTCGCGTGCGACAGCCGGCTGCCGAGCTTGGCTTCGGCCAAGAACATGTCGATGAACTGCCGGTCCTGGCTGAGGAACGTGCGGACCAGCTTGATGACGACGTCCTTGGCGAAGCCTTCGGCCCCCTGCGCCTTGGCCAGGTAGATCTCGGCCATGCCTCCTTCAGCCAGCTTTCGCTGGACGACGTAGCGGCCAATCGTGGTTCCTGGCGAAAGCACGTGCGTGAGAAAACCCCTCTGTGCGGGTGGGCTGACGGGACGACGGGCCGCGCCGCGGCGGGCAGCCTAACAAACGCGCGCACAGCCACGAAGCAAACGGCCGCCTGCGTAGTAAGTCGTCGCTTCATGCGGGCGCTCGTCCTGGGTGGGGTGTTCTTCGCGTTGGCGGCGCAGGCTGGCCCCAAGACGCTGGCGGTCGCGGCAGGGGACTGCGGGGCGACCGAGAAGGCCATGGGGCGCTTCGAGGAGGCGCTCAAGGCGCGGCTCAAGGACGATCTGTGGGACGCCGAGCTGGTGCTGACGAGCCTGCGCCCCCGCGCCACCCGAAGCGTCGAGGAGCTCAAGCGGCAGATCGACTCGGCGAGGACGCTCTTCTACGCCGGGCAGCCCGACAAGGCGCTCGAGCTGGTGCGGCAGGCGGTGGTCGATCTCGAGCACGTGTCTCCCAAGCTCGCGCCGTTCCCCGTGCTGGCCGACGCGTTCCTGGTGCAGGCGCTCGTCCAGCGCAGCACGAACCGCAAGGCCGAGCTGACGGAGGCGTTTCGGCGGATCCTCCGCATCGACCCCTCGTTCCAGCCGGACACCAACTTCTTCACGCCGGCCTTCGTTCAGGCCTTCGACGCGGCCCGCAAGGAGCTGCTGCGAGGCAAGAAGGTGGCCTTGCAGATCCAGTCCCAGCCCGCCGGCGCCGAAGTCTTCATCGACGGGCAGAACATGGGGCGCTCGCCGCTGCGCGCCCAGCTGCCGGCCGGCGAGTACACGGTGGCGCTGGCCAACGACGTGGGCGTGTCGTTCCTCCACAAGGTACGGCTCGGCACCAAGGACGAGTCGCTGGTCGTGGACCTGGCGTACGAAGCGGCCGTCGGCTCGCGCGCGCCGTTGTGTCTGAGCCTGACTGACGACGTGGCAGCCAAGGCCGCGGCCTCGAAGCTTGGGGCGGCGATCGGCGCGGAGCGGCTGGTGCTCTTGCGGTTGGTGTCGAAGGTCGGCGAGCCGCCGAGGTACCGCGCGGTGCTCGTCGTGGGCGTCGAGGAAGAGCGCAGCGGCGAAGTGAGGGAAGCGGCCCTGGCCGAACTCGCCGAGTTCATGGTGACCGGGAGGGCCCAGCCCGGCCTCATCGTTCCCGGCGCACCAACACCTGCCGTCGCGACGCCCGCCGTCTCGGCCGCCCCGGCTGCGCCCAAAGAGGCTCCTCCGCCGCCTCCGGCACCCCCGGCCCCCGACGCCTCGCCGAGCCCGCAGGCGCGCCCCGTTCCAGCGCCGCCCGCGCCCGTAGCCGTCAC
>JALHOS010000625.1 GCA_022842905.1 Myxococcaceae bacterium
CGACCGGCTGCGGTGCGGGCGCTGGCACGGGTGTCGGCTCGGGCGCTGGCGCTGGCGCCACCGCGGGCGTGCTGACGGGGGCGGCCGCGGGGATCGGCGGCGTGTCGACTCCAGCGTCACCCGGGTACGGGACGATGACAATCTTCGCGTCGGGCGCTGGTTGAGCCTGTGCGCTCAGCGACGCGACGACGGAAAGCAGAAGCACCAAAGCGGCTCTCATTGGCTCGCCACCATACCCCGTATGCGCTAACCACGAAGCCATGCCGATCGAGCGCGCGCTGAACTTCACGCCCGTCGTCCACTCCAGGGCGTGGCTGCACCCCACCGCAGTCCTCATGGGCGACGTGCACCTCGCCGAGGACGTGAGCGTCTGGCCGTACGTCGTGCTGCGAGGCGACAGCGGGAGAATTCAGATCGGCGCGCGGACCAACGTGCAAGACGCGACCGTCGGCCACGCAACCAGCGGCGTCTCCACGACGACCGTCGGCGAAGACTGCACCATCGGCCACCGCGTGCTGCTGCACGGCTGCACCGTCGGCAACCGCTGCCTGGTCGGCATGGGCTCCATTCTCCTGGACGGCGCGGAGCTCGGCGACGACTCCTTCCTCGCTGCCGGTAGCCTGCTGCCGCCGGGCAAGAAGTTCCCGCCCAAGAGCTTCCTCGTCGGCAGCCCCGCCAAGCTGGTTCGCCAGGTCACGCCGCAGGACCAAGAGAACATTCGCAAGGGCTGCGAGAGCTACCTGGCGCTGTTGGCCCAGTACCGCGGCTGAAGACGGCCAGCGACCTCACCTGCCCCGCGTGTCCTCGCGCACGACCTCCCGCCAGAACCGGCCCGCGGGCCTCAATCACCCGCGGCGTCGAGCGGTGAGCGTGCCGCCCTCGCCACCTACCCCCGATCGCGCACCACGTCCGCCAGCGCGTGCGCCCGTCGCACCTGGTCACGCGCGACCTCGATCGCCTCGCGCCGTCACGTCCCCTTCACGTCCTCGCGCACCACCTCCGCCAGCGCGTGCGCCCGTCGCACCTGGTCACGCGCGACCTCGATCGCCTCGCGCCGTCACGTCCCCTTCACGTCCTCGCGCACCACCTCCGCCAGCGCGTGCGCCCGCTCGACCTCGTCGCGAGCCGCATCGAGCTTGAGCGCCCGCTCGATCGCGTCGCCGTGAGCCGCCAGCGGACCCGTGACCGCCGCCCCCGCCGCGAGCTTCACCCGGGCCTCGTCACGTTCTCGCCGGAGCTCGTCGAGTTCGCGGCTGAGCTGCTGCGCGCGCTCGAGCAGCAGCTGCGCGTCCGCCTCGCAGCGGGCCAGCGCTTGCCGGTCCGCCTCTTCCTGCGCGGCTGCCCGACTCACGTCCGCGTCGAGGATCTGCTGTGACTTGAGATCCTCCGCAGCGAGCGCGTCCGCGCGCCGGACCTCGAGCTGATCCCGGCGCCGCTTCGCCCCGTCGACGGATCGCAGGAGCCCCGAGCGCAGAGCGAGCAGCGTCGCTGCGGCCTTGCGCAGCTCCACCGTCTGCCGGTCCAGCGCGCTCACCGCCGCGTCGTACACGGCCAGCGGGCTCGGCGACGCCGACGGAGCCTTTCGCTTGAACAGCCAGTCGAACACGCTCGGCATGCTACTCGCCCCAGCGCCTCAGCCCAGCGGGCTGCACAGCCGCTCGACGCGAGCCCGGGCCGCCACCACCCGGCTGGCCGGGCTGCCGAGCGCCGCGCGGAACTCGTCCAGCGGCAGCCGGTAAACGTCCAGGAGGTGCCGCAAGAGCGCGACGGCCTCCCGCGCGCGACCCTCCGCAGGGACGAAGACGGCCGTCTCCGCGAGTGCCTCGAGCAGATCCGCGACCAGCTCGTCCTTGGGCCCTTCGGCGAGCGCGCCCGGCAGCGGGGTGAAGTAGCTGTCGAAGGGCACCTGCGGCAGCGGCACCTCCTCGTGGGCGCGGTCCTGCGCCACACGCTCCAGCGCGTCGAGCGACGGGAGGATCCGCTCGAGCGCCTCCGCCGTCACCGGCACGTCCGCCGGCAAGAGCGTGCGCGGCGCGCGGTCGAACTCCGTGCGGGCCAGGGCGATCTCGGCGTCCGTCAGGTGGTGGTAAAACGCCCGGCCGCCTCGCTCACGCTGCTCGAGCACCAGCGTCTTGAGGTCTTCGTTCTCTTCCCCGAGCGAGATGAAGGACAGGGCGATGTCGACGCCCGAGATCGGCCGGCGCACCCGCCGAACCAGCTCCTGATCCACGCCGTCTTCCCCGTCCGTCACCAGCACCACCGTGGCCCGCGCCAAGTAGGGATCGCGCCCCTGCGCCTGGGCGATGGACTCGAAGGCCGACATGAGCGCCAGCGTGATGTCCGTCTGCCCTTCTGCCGGCGAGCGAACGAACAGCTTGTCGATGTGCCGCGTCGCGGCCTCGGCGGTGTCCACCCGCGTCAGCTCCGTCGGCGAGTCGTTGAAGAACGAGAAGAAGAGCGGGTCGAACGGCAGGCCCAGCCGCGCCCGCACGCGCAGCGCGTTCAGCTCGGCGATGATGATCGCGTCGCGGAAGCGCGCGCGGCTGCCGTGCATGGATCCGGACGCGTCGAGCACGTACACGCGCACGGCGGTCCGCAGCACCTTGCGCTCCTTGGGCGGCGGCTCTTCTTCGAGGTAGCTGCGCACGAGCTGCCGGTTGCTCGCCAGGTCGAGCGTGAGCGTGCGCGGGTGGCTGATGACGAAGTTGTTCAGCTCGGTGAGGCTCCCCGTGAACTCGTAGGACATGCGCTGGGTCGGGTACGGCACCCGCCGCTGCACCGGGCGCGTCGCCGACAGCTCGGCGGCCGGCAACGTCTCGGACAGCGCGTCGTCGACGTCGAAGAAGCGGGCGCAGCCTCGCGCCAGCTCCAGGGCCTTGCGCCGATCGCCGTCCAGATCGAACGCGAGCTCCCGCAGCAGCTCCCCGAGCGTGTCCGTGACACCGGGGACACCTCCGGGAGGTAGCGCCGCGGGGCCGGGGCCGGCCGGCAGCTCCCGAGGCAAGAGCCCCAGCTCCCGCGCCAGGCGGCCACGCTCCACGGCGACGGCGAGCTGCGGC
>JALHOS010000626.1 GCA_022842905.1 Myxococcaceae bacterium
CTGACGCACGTGGGCGCCGGGCTTCGGCTGCGGCTCACCTTGAGTCGCGCGAGCCTGCCAGGCGAGGCCGTGCTGACGCCCAGCGGCCGGCTGCTGCACGCGGAGTCGTCAGCCGCGTCGGCCGGGCACCGGGCGGCGCTCGAAGCGGCGGTGCGCAACACCGAGCGCGCGCGGGGGCGGCTGCGACAGACCCAGCCGGAGGAAGCGCTGGCTCTCTGGAAAGGCCTGGTCGCCGGGCGCTGGTCCATCGTCGATTGGGTGGACACCGACGGGCGGCGTTACCTGGTGGCGCACGCGAACGCCGTGTCCGCCAGAGATCCACGCGCCCTCAGCCCACGCGAGCTGGACGTGGCCGAGTACGTGGTGCAGGGGCGCAGCACACCGGAGATCGCCTACGCCCTGGGGCTGGCCGAGGGCACCGTGACGCGGCTGGTGCGGTCCGTGCTTCGGAAGTTCGGCGCGGCTCGGCGCAGCGACGTGGCTGGGTTGTTCGGCGCCGTCGCGCCGTTTCGGGCGAACGTGCCCGGTCTGCGCGACGCGACGGTGCTGACGCCGGGGTCCAATGAGGCCCTGTGGCGGAGGCTGTCTGACGCCGAGCGCGCGGTGGTCGAGCAGGTGCTCGCGGGCCGGCGCGCAGCCACGGTCGCCGTCTCGCGCGGCGTGTCGGTGAAGACGGTCAACAACCAGCTCGGCGCCGTGTACGCGCGCTTCGGTGTGCGCGGGAAGACGGAGCTGGCGACGCTGTTGGGCCGGCCGCCGAGTGGCGAAGCGGTGGGGTGAGCGACGGAGGGCTCAAGACTCCGAGCCCACGCTCGAGCTGCGAAGCGGCGCCGACCTTGGGCGAAGGAACCGCGCCACCGTGAGTCGCATCGCGGTCAGGCCCGGAGGGTGATCCGACCCGCACCGTGAGCTGGGCGCACAACTCCGACCCCGGCCCACCCGATAACTCGCTTTCTGAGAAGTTGGCGTCCGCCCCGGAGCAAGCCATGCGACAAGTCGGTGACCGCTCAGTCCACGCGCAAGTTCGTGATTTTCATCGTGAACGGCACAAGCTCTCGGAAGGCATCGAGCGGGCTCAGGCGGGTGGCCAACTCAGAGGGAGCCAGGCGAAGGAGTTGCGAGCCCGGCTGAACGAGGCCGACCGTGCGGTGCAGCACGACGCCCGCGACGGACGGCTCGACCACGCCGCGCGGCATCAGGCCGAGCTCAAGAGCATCGGCGGTTGGGTGCCGCAGGCGAAGGCCACAGCTGGCGCCGCGGACAAGAAGCCGACCCTCGGGGAGCAGTACCGGAGCGCGCACACGCAGGTGATGGACCTGCAGGACCGCGTCGAGAACGCCGTGAAGCGGGGGCAGCTGTCGAAGCCGGACGCCGCGCGACTGGACCGAACCCTCAACGAGGCTGAGCGCGAGGTGCACCGCGCCGGCCTGGACGAGCGGAAGACTGGCCGGCTCGAGATCTCTCCGGCGACGACGCAGCGGCTCGACTCGATCAAGTCCATGCTCGACAGGCTCGAAGCGAGGCAGCCTGCCGCTCCCGCGCGTCGGGCGTGGACTCCGCCGCAGGTGTGAGCTGCGTCGCTCGACCACCGCGCTGGACGCGAAGGGACACCTCAGGCCTGATGAGCGCGTGCGCGCGTTCGGCCAGTGGAGGGTTTGGCAACGGGCCTTGGCGAGCGTGGCGGTCCTCGGGGCGCTCGGCCTGAGCGTCGGGTGTTCCTGCCGGACGCCGTCCGTCGCGCGCTCGAGCCCGCGCAAGGTCGACGCCCACGTGCACGCCGGGCCCGCGGCGGTGCCGCACCTCGTCCGGTTGATGGACGCGCACGGCCTCGACGTCGCGGTGAACCTGTCCGGCGGCTGGCTGGGCGCCGGGCTCGACGAGTCGCTCGCCGCCGCTGCCGCGACGCGGGGCCGCGTGGTGGTGCTGGCCAATCCTCCGCTGGGTGCGCTGCGCGCGGGTGGCCCCGACGCCGTGACGCGCATGGCCGCGCAGCTGGCCGAAGTGAAGGAGAAGGGCGCCAAGGGGCTCAAGTTTTTCAAGTCGCTCGGCCTGGGCGCGCGGTGGCCCGACGGCACGCTCGTGGCGGTGGATGATCCCAGCTTGGATCCGCTCTTCGAACGCGCGGGGGCGCTGGGCTTGCCGGTGGCGATTCACACCGCCGACCCCGTCGCCTTCTGGGATCCCGTCACGCCAGCCAACGAGCGCTTCGACGAGCTGTCGGTGCACCCCGACTGGAGCTACGCCGGCAAGGACGTGCCGAGCTGGACCGCGCTGTACGACGCGTTCCTCCGCCGCGTCGCCCGGCACCCGCGCACCACCTTCATCGGCGTGCACTTCGGAAATGCGCCGGAGGATCCGGCTCGCGTGGAGCGCGCCCTCGACGCGTACCCGAACCTCTTCGTGGACACCGCCGCCCGTGTGCCCGAGCTGGGGCGTCATGCACCGACGCTGCTGCGCGCGCTGCTGGTCAAGCACCCGGACCGCGTGTTGTTCGGTACGGACCTGGGTGTGGGCGTCGAGGAGTTCGACCTCATGCTCGGCTCCACCGGGGCCGAACGGCCCACCGCCGCAGACGTCGAGCGCTTCTTTGGCGCCACCTGGCGCTACTTCGAGACGACGGACGTGGACTTCGAACACCCCACGCCGATTCAGGGGCGCTGGCGAATCTCCGGCCTGGGGCTGGGTCGGGAATTGCTCGATCGGCTCTACGCCGCGAACGCCGTTCGGGTGTTCGCGCTCGAGCGCACGGCGCCATGGGGGCGGTGATCGCGGGAGCGCCCTCGACGACGGCAGGCTCCGGGGATCAGCGAGTCTTGGGACCGGAGAACCTCGCTCGCAACGCACCGTGGGCGCCCCTGTCGTGGGCGCGCGCGCTGTTGCACACTGCGGCTCACCGACTTCGTTCGAGGGAAAAATGGTGCTCAACGTCCTCCGCGCGCTGCGACTGACCTGGGCGGCGCTCGTTCTGATGGCGGGCTGCAAGACGCCGCCGCCACCACCGCCGGCCCCGGCGCTCGTCGAGGCGCTGGCGAGCGCGGACGGCGCCGCCGAGAC
>JALHOS010000627.1 GCA_022842905.1 Myxococcaceae bacterium
GGCGCTGTGGCTGGGGCTCGGGTTGGTGGCCGCGGCCCGGCGCCGACGGGCGCGGCGGTGAGGCGGTTGCTTCGGCGCTCGCCGCTGTCGGTCCTCGCGCTGGGGGCGGCGCTCCTGCTCCTCGCGTGCACCAAGAGCCGGCCCGCGAGTGTGGACGCGGGTGCGGACGCCAAGGCCCCGGCCGCGCCAGCCGTCGACGTGCGGCTCACACTGCGCGTGCAGACGCCGGTGTTGGACGAAGCCGAGGACGACGCGCGGTCGCTGCAGTCGCTCGAAGCAGGCTTCGTGGTGTGGGTGATGAAGTCGCTCGGCGAGCGAACGTGGCGAGGCGACGGGCAGGCCGCCCCGCGAAGCGGTGAGCTGCTCGAGGCGCGACGCTCGAAGGAAGACGGCGCGATCTACGTGTTCGCGCAGGACCTGGGTCCTCGCACCAGCGCACCTCCGCTCGACGCCCTGTGCCGAGGGCTGGACGAGCGCTGCGCCGCGGGCCTGCGCGTCATCGCGCTCAGCCCAACCTCGTGGCTTGGCTACGTGCCCTGCGCCGGCCCGAGCTGTCCGGTGGCGTTGCTCGACGGCGCGGGGCCGGTCCGCCACCTGTTGCTCGACGGGCTGACACGGCTCGACGTGCCCTCGACGGCGGCGGCGCTGCTCGAGACGCGCTGGGTGCGGGCGCCGACGTGGACCGGCGCCACCGTGCAGGTGCTGGGAGTGCCGTCGCTGCAGAAGCACGGCGAGCTGACCTTCGATGAGCTCCACCTCGACGGCGGCGTGCAGCGTCGCCGGCTCGGGCGTTGGAGCGTCGACGGCGGCGCGCTCGTGGTGGCGGGGACCGAAGCGAGCGTCGACGTCGCGACGGGGCGCACGCGGAACGAGCAGCCCTTCAGCGAGTCCTTGGCGCTGCCGCGCTCGGCCGCGCCGACGCCGCAGTAGGAGACGCGCGCCGGTTGTCGGGCCCTGGCGTGTGGCTGGCCCTCAATGCCTGCTTGCCCGCCCCGGCGCGCGAGGGAGCCGGCGCCCGATCGCCCAGCGTCCAGTTCGATGGACTCACCCGACTCGGGGGGCGGCGAGCCAGCGTCCGATCGCCCAGCGTCCACTTCGACGGGTTCGCCCGCAGCGGCGCGTGACGGAGCCAGCGTCCGATCGCGCAGCCCCCACTTCGACGGACTCACGCACCTCGGCGCGCGACGAGCCGGCGCCCGATCGCGCAGCGTCCACATCGACGGGTTCGTCCGCAGCGGCGCGTGACGAGGCCAGCGCCCGATCGCACAGCGTCCACTTCGACGGCCCCGCCCGCCGCTGCGCGTGACGGAGCCGACGTCGCGCTGGGCCGCCGCGTCGCACCGGAACGTCGCTCACCCGGCCGCTGCGAGGCCTGTGCTACGGCCTCGCCGTCTCGTGGCCTTCACGCTCGCCCTCGTCTCGGGCTTCTTTCACGCCGCCTGGAACGCCATCGCCCACCGGCAGGCGAACGAGCGCGCCGCCGCCGTCGTCAGCTTCACGCTGGCGGGGGTGGTGACGCTCGTCGGCGTGGCGCTCGTTCCTGGGCAGCACCTCCCGCTCGCCGCCTGGCCACATTGGCTGCTCGCTGGCCTGGGAGAGGTCGCGTACGTCTACTGCCTGGGCCAGGCCTACCAGCGCGGCGACCTGGCGCTCACGTACACGGCGTCCCGCGCCTTCGCGCTCGTCGTCATCTGGCCGTTGTCCTTCGTCGTCTTCGGCAGCACGCCGACGGCAACCTCAGTCCTGGCCACGGCGCTCGTCGGGCTCGGCATTGGCCTCGGGCGCGGCGGTGCACGGCACGGAAGCACGGTGGCGTGGAGCTGGACGCTGGCGACGGGCGCCGCGGTCGGCGCGTACCACACGGGCTACAAGGGCCTCGTCGAAGCGGGCGCGACGCCCCTGGCCGCGTTCGGCGCCGCCGTCGTGCTGGCCGTACCGCTACTGTTGCTCTCGGTGGGTCCAGCGGTCCGCCGCGCGGCGCTCGGGCTCGTGTGGAGGCCGTGGCTGTGGGTGTCCGGCACCCTCTCCGCGGCGTCCTTTCTTCTGCTGGTGTGGGCGCTCGTCACGGCCGACAGCGGGCGCATGTTGGGCGTGCGCAACTCGTCGGTGGGCTTCGCGCTGCTGTTCGGCCTCGCCCAAGGCGAGCGCCTCGACCGGCGACAGTGGCTGGGCGTGCTGCTGCTCTTCGCTGGGGTGGCGGCATTCGCACTGGCAGAGCTTCGGCCTTGACGTCGCTCCTCAGCCCATCGTGCCGAAGTAGCGCACCAGCGACAGCATGAACGCGAGGGCGCCGCCGTGGAGCAGCGTGCCCCAGCCAAAGCTCTTCATGCGCACGCGCCGCAGGACCGCCAGCGCCCCGGCGGCGATGACGGGGGACGTCACCAAGTGAATGAGCCGCAGCGTCTCGTCGTGGACGACGGCGCGCGGGAAGACGAGCAAGGTCAGCCCACCCACCACCGCGCCGGCCATGGCGAAGCCGACGACGGACAAGACGCTCGCCTCGAAGCCGCGGCGCAGGCGCCACGCGTCTGCGGCCGAAGCCACGCCGATCTCGACGATGAGCTCACCGAACAGCTCCAGCAGCAGCTCCAGCGCGAGGTCCATGGCGGCCGGCACTGTACGCCGAGGGCACGCCGGTCACGCGCCTGAAGCTCACACGCGCGCGCCGAGCTCGAGGTCGTCAGCGACAGCCCGCCTCCAGGCCTGGACCTAAACCCTCCGCCCGCCCCTGTCGGAAGCCATACGCGCGCCCGCCGCCCGCGGCCCCAGCTTCTATGCGGATGCGGACGCTCGGCCCGAAGCCACCTGGCCGTTGGCCTCCACGCGCCGTCGGCGAGACGCGCGCCACGAGGCCAGCGACGCCAGCGCGAGGAGCCCCGCGCTCTGCGAGCCTGCGTCGGAGCTGCAGCCACAGCCCGAAGTCGTCGGCCCGCCACCACCGGCCCCCGCTGCGCCTCCAGCGCCGGCACTCCCGCCCTCGCCTGATGCGCCACCCGCTCCGCCACCACCGGCCACCCCGCCACCGCTCCCGCCGACCCCACCTCCGC
>JALHOS010000628.1 GCA_022842905.1 Myxococcaceae bacterium
GTGGCCGGCCCTGCCCGTCGCCGAGGCGCCACACGCCGCGCCGAGCGCTCCGCCGCCGACGCCCAGCCCGGGGCCTGAGGCTCTGACGCCCACGCCGCCTTCAGACACTGCTCCGGCCACGGAGCCTGCAGCGGCGGCGCCACGCCCCGCGGTGGCGGAAGCGACGGCCAAGAAGCGGCCAGCGAAGGTGGCTACGCCGAAGGCCGAGGTGCAGGCGCAGGGCACGCTCGAGCTGCTCGCCCCGCCCGGCACGGTGGTCAGCGTCAACGGACGTCAGGTGGGGACGACGCCGATGCCGCCCGTCAACTTGGCGCAGGGCCACCACACGGTGCACTTCTTCAACGCTGGGCTCGCGCAGGAGGCGACGCGAGAGCTCGACTTGACGGCCGGTGAGTACCGCGTGCTGCGCGTGAAGCTGGGGAACTGAGCTGGGGCGCGCGGTCATGCTCGCGAAGCGGGTGCGGGTAGCGCTCGCGGCGCCCAGAGAGTCAGGCCGGCGACCGGCGTGGAGTTCGTCATCGAAATCGGGGCTGCGCTGCGCAACATGGCCGCGTCACTGCGAGGTGCCGCGCAACACCTGGTACTGACCGCGAGCGCAGGACGGGTCCAGTGCTCCGGCCTGGGAGCCGCGAGACGGCACCCGTGCGCAAGGGGAGGCGCTCGCAGCCGTTCGCCCCGGCTTCCGACAGGCGGGAATTTCCGGAACGGGCCCGGAGAGAGCGTTCGGATTCACACACCACCGTGCCTGTGCGCTCGCTCACGCCGCGCGGCCAGGCGGCGCACCGTCGGCAGCGCAGCGCGCCGCCGCGCTTCTGAGCGAAGCCAGGCGCGAGGCGGCGGCCTGCTTGGCCTGCCGAAAACAGTCCGCCCAGACGACGTCGTCGGCGATTCCGGCGTTGAGCAGATCGACGTCCCCACGCGGTGCCTCGGCGCTCGCCAGGGCGCGCTGCGCAAGTTCATGCGACACCGCCCACCACCCCCACTCGACCACGGCCCACCCATGTTCCGCGTGGCGCGCTTCGTCGGTCGCGATGCGCGCGAGCGTGTCGCGCACGGTCGGAGCCAAACCAGGACGCGCCGCGAGGCGCCCGGCCACGAGCGCCGACGTCGCCTCGAACAAGCCCGACTCGACCAGGCACTCGAGCACGAGCGTCTGTACCGTCGCCGGACCCGCTGGGCGCGGGGTGACGGCTGGTGGGAAGGCGGCCGGCCCTTCGCTGCGGCCGTCGAAGGCCTGGGCGAGCGAGTAGCACGCCACCGCGTGGTGGACCTCGTCGCGCCCGTCGCGCAGGGCATTGAGAACCAGCTCCGGCGGTGCGCCCACGGCCAGCAGCTCGTTCGCGAGGTGGTTGAACGCCGCCACGGACGCCAGCTCGACACTCGCAGTCCGCCGCCACGCCGCCGCCGCGCGCTCGTCGGGTGGGAGCCTCTCGATGGGAGTCAGCCACGCCCGCGTCGGCGCCGCCTCTGGAGTCAACGCGCGCCCGCCGCGCCGCAGCGGGCGACCGTGGGGCCCGTACTTCCCTTGAGCCGCGCCGCTGAGCAGGCCCAGGACGAACGTCACTGGCGGCGAGAAAAGCCCCACCAGAATCGCCGACCTGGCGACGCGGCCCGAGCGCCTGAACCCGAAGACGGCGCCCAGCACGCTCAGCCCACATGCGGCGGCCCAGACGGGCAGCTGGACGCTCTTCGGGAGCGCTTCGGCCTGGCAAGCGCCCCAGGCCCACCAGGGCAGCGTCGCCAAGCAGAGTCCAGCGAGCGCGAGCCGACTGGTCGGGGCCGCTCCGCTCGGAGGGGGCGCCACGTCCCCGCTCTGTTCGTCATTCATGGAGGGTATTGGAGAGCACCTCAACCGTGATTCAAAGCGAAAGGCGGGACACCAGGGCCACGCGAAAGCCCTCTCCGAGCCCTTCCCGTTCGGAGAGCACGACCCCAGGGGCGCGCTCCTGTCACGACGCGCGCGCCGAAAGCCTCGTGCGAGAAGTCCGCTGGGACCACGCTCGGCGGGTAGGATGGCTCTTCTTCGGGGAGGACCTTCGATGTTGATCGCCGTGCTCGTCGTCATTTCCGCCGCGCCGAAGGACCTCACGGTCGCCGCGCCGGGCCTCACCACGGTCGGCCTCACGCCAGAGCAGGCGAACGTGTACCTGGACTACTTCGCGCAGCAGCTCCAGCGCGCGGGCGGGTTCACGGTCATCAGCCAGAGTGAGATCGCCTCGCTGCTCGGCCTCGAGCGCCAGCGGCAGCTGTTGGGCTGCGACGACAATACGTCGAACTGCATGGCCGAGCTGTCCGCGGCGCTTGGAACCGACGCGCTGCTGGCGGGGAGCGTGGCCAAGTCCGAAGCCGGCTACGTCGTGAACTTGAAGGTCGTCGCCACCACGGGCTCCGGGCACACGTACGGTGTCTTCTCCGAGCGGCTGTCGACCGAAGCGGCACTGTTCGACTTCTTGAAGGCGAGCGCCCTCGAGCTGTCCGCGCGGACGAGGCGACCCACTGCGGGACCCACGGCCGGCGGCGCGCGGGCGTACGCCTGGCTCCCCGCGGTGGGCGGCGGGCTGTTGTTGGGTTCGGGCGCGCTGCTGTTTGGCCTGGCGGCGGGCGACGTCGGGCGGCTGCAGCGGGGTGACGCCACGATCGTCGACGTGGAGCAGCACATCGCCGCTGGGAAGACCAAGGAGGCCCTGGGCTGGGCGCTGGGGGGCGCGGGGCTCGGGGCGCTCGTCGCGGCTGGGGTCATGCTGCTGATCGGACCTGCGCCAGTGACGCTGTGGATGCACGGTTTGGGTGGCTTCGGGTTCGCGGGGGTCCTGCCATGAGGCGCGCGTGGCTGTGCGGCTTCGTGGGCTTGGTGGGGTGCCTCGACTTCGACGGCGCGAGGTCCGCGTTCTGCGCAGCGAACCCGGAGCGCTGCGTCGATGCCGGGAGCGGCGGCGTCGGTGGAGGCAGCGGCGGCGTCGGTGGCGTCGGCGGCGGCGTCGGCGGAGGCAGCGGCGGCGGCGGTGGAGGCAGCGGCGGCGTCGGCGG
>JALHOS010000629.1 GCA_022842905.1 Myxococcaceae bacterium
GCGACGACGGCCCCGAGGAAGGCGACGGCGCTGACGGCGCGGCACCGCAGGGCGCAGGCCAGGGCGGCCCCGGCGCGCCGCAAGGACAACCCGGCCAGCCCGGCCAAGGCCGCCGCCGACGACGACGACGCCGAAGGAAGGGCAGCCCGATCTTCTTCACCGAAGACGGCCAGGCGTTCCGCAAGGTGATCCAACCCGACGGCAACGTCGTCAACGTGTTCCTCACGCCGCAGGAGCTCGAGCAGCACAAGCAGCGGCAGGCCCAGCAGCAACAAACGCAGCAGCAGCAACAGCAGCAGCGTCAGGCCCCGGCCTCCGGCCCGCCGCAGCCGGCCCCCGCGCAGACCGTCGAAGGCGTGCTCGACACCGACGTCAAAGGCCAGAACGCCATGCTGCGCAGCCTCAAGCGCAGCCTGTTGCCCGGCCCGGACGACGCGGAGATCCCCAAGAACTTGGTGCAGAAGCTGCGGCTGCGGCCTGGCCAGTACCTGACCGCCAAGGCGCAGATGCGCGGGCAGAAGGGCCTCATCACCAGCGTCGAGACCGTCGACGGCCAGCCCGTGGACGTGGCGACCCGGCTCCCCCACTTCACCGACCTGACGTCGATCGACCCCGTCGAGCGCATCAAGCTCGAGCACAACCGGCTCGAGCCGGTGACGCGGGTGCTCGATCTCGTCGCGCCGCTCGGCAAGGGCCAGCGCGCGTTGATCGTCGCGCCGCCCAAAACGGGCAAGACGATCATGCTCCAGCGGATCGCCCAGGCGGTGATCGCCAACCACCCCGAGATCCACGTCATGGTGGTGCTCATCGACGAGCGGCCCGAAGAGGTCACCGACATGCGCCGCAGCATCAAGGCCGAGGTGCTCGCGTCGAGCAGCGACTCTCACGCCCACGCGCACCTCAAGGTCGCCGAGCTCGCCATGGAGCGCGCCCGCCGCATGGTCGAAGCCGGCAAGGACGTGCTGGTGCTGCTCGATTCGATCACCCGCCTCGCGCGCGCCTACAACAAAGAAGTCGAGTCGTCGGGCCGCACGCTCACCGGCGGCATGGACAGCCGCGCGCTCGAGAAGCCCAAGCGCGTCTTCGGCTCGGCGCGCGCCACCGAAGAAGCCGGCACGCTCACGATCGTCGCCACGGCCCTCATCGACACGGGCAGCCGCATGGACGAAGTGATCTTCGAAGAGTTCAAGGGCACCGGGAACAGCGAGATCACCCTCGATCGCTTCCTGTCCGAGAAGCGCATCTGGCCGGCGATCAACATCGCCCAGTCGGGCACGCGCAAAGAAGAGAAGCTCTTCGTGTTCAAGGAATACGAGAAGGTGCGCAAGCTGCGGCAGATGCTCTTCCAGGTGAAGCCGGTGGAGGCCATGGAGGCCTTGCTCAAGCGCCTCAGCCGCTACACGTACAACGACGAGTTCCTCGAAGAACTCTAAGCTGCGACGGGCATGCACGCGGCGCTCGGCTCCGGCAGGTGCCACTACCACCCGGAGCGCTCGGGGATCGGGATCTGCGTCGAGTGCCGCAGCGTGATCTGCGCCGAGTGCACCACGCAGTTCGAAGGCATCAACCGCTGCGCGACCTGCCTCAAGGCGAAGCTGGCCAAGGCGAGCACCCTGTTGGAACGAAAGGACTGGACGGTGCACGGCGTGACGCTGGGGCTGTTGGGCGTAGGGTCGCTGTACGCGGGGGTGCTCATGCTCGCGAAGCTGTTCGGCTGACCGGAGAAGGCAGAGGACTGACCGCGCCATGCCCGTCGACGCGCTCGAGCTTCGCCCCCGAACCCCCGTCGCCCTGTTCGACGCGGCGCTGCGGCTGTGCGCAACCTCGTCCGGCGTATGGGCGGCGACGCTGCCGGCGGGTGCGGTGCTGGTGGCCAGCGTCTTCAACCTGGCTGAAGCCGCGCAGCGCGGTCGGCCGCTGGCCGTGCCGGCGCTGTGGGTGACCCTGGCCTGGTGCGTGCGAGCGCTCTCCCAAGGGGCGGCGTGCACCCTGTTGGATCAGGCGATCATGGGCCCCGCCGAGCCCAGCGTGCGCAGCGCCTACGTCGCGGCCCTCAAGCGCGCGCCGAGCCTGCTCGCCGGCGCCGCGATCTTCGCCTGGCTCAACGCCGCGCTCTGGGTGTTCACCCTGGGCGCGGGCTTCCTCTTCGTGTCCGCGCACCTGTGCGGCTACGCCGTGCTGATGCGGGGCCAGGGCAGCACGCTGGGCATCTACGGGCACTGCGCGCGGCTCTTGGGCCCCGCTCGGCAGTCCGCCGGCTGGCTCAGGGTGTTCGGCGCCGCGCAGCTCGTCTTGGTGGCCAACCTGCTGGGCACGACCTCACTCGTGCTGCTGGCTGGCTCTCACCTGTTCGGGTTCGACCTGACGTTCCTCGAGCGCTTCACCAGCGTCGACAACGGCGTGTGGGTCGTCACGGTCGCGGCGCTCGCGTTTGCGTTGTTCGAACCGGTCCGCGCGGCGTCCGCGACGCTGCTCCTCATCGACGGGCGCGTACGACAGGAAGGCGTCGATCTGCTCGCCGCGGTCGAGCAGCTCCCCAAGCGCTCCCGCTCGAAGGGGAGCTTGCTGGCCGCAGGGCTGCTGCTGCTCACCTCACTCCCCTGCTTCGCCGCGCCAACCTCGGAGCTCGAGCAGCGCCTGGAAACACTCGCGAGCACCTGTGAGTTCGCGACGGCCCCCGACCTCGGCCTGGGACCTGCGGCGGCGGCGGCCCACGTCGAAGCGGTGCAGCGCTTCGTCAGCCGGCTCGAGCGGTTGGCCTACGACGACGAAGACTGCGAGGCGGCGCAGGAGGCGCTCAGCGAAGGCCTCGTCCACGTGGATGAAGCCCGCGCCGCCGGCCTGCAGGCGGATCCGCGCGCCACCGTCAGCCAGATCCTCGCGCGGCCGGAGTTCGTCGAGGCCGCGCCCGCCGCGACCGACGAGCCCAAGCCCGACGAAGACGAGACCTGGCTGGGCCGGCTCCTGCGCGACCTCATGGAGCGCTTCTGGCGCTGGCTCACGCAGCGCAGCGATCGGCCGGTGC
>JALHOS010000630.1 GCA_022842905.1 Myxococcaceae bacterium
ACCGCCGCTCGTCGCCTGGCCCCAGCCGTCGACCCCGACGCCGCTCCCGAGCACGCCGAGCTCTGCCAGCGGGGAACACGCCGTCCCGCGGGTCGGCGCCCAGACGGTGCGCGTCGACATTGCCCGGCTCGATCGGCTGATGAACAGCATCGGCGAGCTGCTCGTGATTCGCGGGAACGTGACGCGGCTGGCCGAAGCCGCGCGGCAGCCGGGCGTCGTCGCCGTGCAGCGGCTGTGGGCGCAGTCCCTCGATCGCGAGGCCAAGGCGCTCGAGCGCAAGCTGGACGAGCTGCAGAAGGGCCTGCTCGAGGTCCGCATGGTCCCGTTGGGCCAGGTCTTCGACAAGCTCGCGCGGCTCATGCGGCGGCTGGTGCGCGAGAGCGGCAAGGCCGTCGAGTTCCAAGTGTCCGGCGGCGACGTCGAGCTGGACAAGCTGATCGTCGACGAGCTGTCGGATCCGCTCATGCACTTGCTGCGCAACGCGCTCGACCATGGCGCCGAGCTGCCCGACCAGCGCGTGGCACACGGCAAGCCGCCGCAGGCGCGGATCAGCCTCAAGGCGCAGCAGGAAGGGAACCACGTCGTGCTGCGCGTGGCCGACGACGGCGCGGGCATGGACGAGGTGCGCATTCAGCGCGTGGCGATCGAGCGGGGGCTCATCACCCCCGCGCAGGCCGACGAGCTGGATCGCCGCGAGCTGTTGAACCTGGTGTTCCTGCCCGGCTTCTCGACCCGCACGAACGTGTCCGAGCTGTCCGGCCGCGGCGTCGGGCTCGACGTCGTGAAGACGAACCTGGCGCGCTTGTCCGGCCTCATCGACATTCAGTCGGCGCGGGGGCAGGGCACCACGTTCGTGCTGACGCTGCCGCTGACGCTCGCGATCATCCGGGCGCTCATGGTGCGCGCGGGCGACGAGACGTACGCCGTGCCGCTGAACGCCGTGCTCGAGATCGTGTCCGTCCGGCCGGAGGAGCTGCGGACGATCGAGCGCAAGGAGGTCATGCAGGTGCGCGGGCAGACGCTGCCCTTCGTGCGCCTGTCGCGGCTGTTCGGCCACGCCGACGTGCCGGCCGAGCGGTACTACGTGATCATCGTCGGGCTCGCGCAGCAGCGCGTGGGCGTGGGCGTGGAGTCGCTCGAAGGGCAGCAGGACATCGTCACCAAGCCGCTCGGGGGCCGGCTCAAGGACGTGCGGGGCGTCGCCGGGGCGACTGAGCTGGCGGATCGCCGCGCCGTGCTGGTGTTGGACGTGGCCACGCTCATCGAAGACCTGCTGCGGCCGTCCGTCGGCGGGTTGGAGGTGGTCCGGTGAGCCGCATGGACGAGGCGCTGCGCCGCTTCCGCTACGACCCCGACGAAGACGTGGGGCCGTACCTGGCGCAGGCGCCGGAGGTGGAGCTGGGCTTCGAGCTGCGCGCCGACGACGTGACCGAGGAGTTCCTCGCGTTTCGGCTGGGCGCGGAGACGTACGCGATCCCCATTGGGGCGCTGCGGGAGATCGTCAAGGTGCCGTCGCTGACGGCGGTGCCTCGGGCGGCGCCCCACTTGCTGGGGGTCATGAACGTGCGCGGCGAGATGGTGCCCGTCTACGACATCAAGCCCAAGCTCAAGCTCGCGCCGGCCGCGCAGCGCGTGCGGGGACCGCGGGACACGCCCCGCGAGGCGCGGGTGATCCTGCTCAAGGACGTCCGCGGCGACGCGGGGGTGTTGGTCGACGGCGTCGAGGGCGTGGTGCGGCTGCCGTTGGGACGGCTCGAGGCGCCGCCCTTGCCCGGCATGGACCGAGACGGCGTGGCCGGCGTCGGGCGCAAGGGCGACGCGCTCTACATTCTGTTGGACGTGGAGCAGGCCCTCGATGAGTGAGCTCCAGGTGTGTTGTCTGACGGTCGGCGCGGGCTCCTACGTGGTGGACATTCGCCGCATCGAGGAGATCCTCCCGGCGCCGGGCCTGACGGTGGTGCCCGGCGCGCCGGCGTTCATCGAGGGCATCGTCCGGCTGCGCGGCGACGTGATCCCCGTGGTCGACGCCCGCAAGCGGCTGGGGGTGACGTCGAACGCGGTGAAGGGTCGGGCCAAGCTCGTCGTCTGTCGTGTCGGGCGCCGGCGCGTGGGCCTGCTGGTGGACGCGGTCACCCACGTGCTCCGCGTCGCCGAGGACGACGTTCGCCCTGCACCCGTGGCGGCGGCTCCCGGGGTGCGCCCGTTCGTGCTCGGGGTCTGCGGTGACGCCAAGGCGCTCAAGCTGCTGCTCGACGTGAAGGCGCTGGTCGCTCACGAGGGCGCCAAAGAGGAGGGGCAGGATGCGCTCGCTCGAAAGTGACGCCGCCGCCGAGGCGCTGCACCAGCGCAGCACCAATGTCCCCGGCGAGCCGCTCGACGTGAAGCCGCTGGTCGTTCACGAGGGCGCCCAACAGGAGGGGCACGATGCACTCGCTCGAAAGTGACGCCGCCGCCGAGGCACCGTACCAGCGCATCACCAGCGTCCCCGGCGAGCTCGACGTGCTGCAAGGCCTGCAGGCGTTCGCGGCGCATGAGGGCGCCACAGAGGAGGGGCCCGATGCTCTCGCTCGACAGTGACGCCGCCGCCGAGGCGCCGTACCAGCGCATCGCCACCGTCCGGGTCGAGCCCGGCGAGCCGCTCGACGTGGAGCTGCTGGTCGCTCACGAATGCGCCCAACAGGAGGGGCACGATGCACTCGCTCGAAAGTGACGCCGCTGCCGAGGCGCGGTCCCAGCGCATCGCCAGCGTCCCGGTCGAGCCTGGCGAGTTTCTCGACGTGAAGCCGCTGGTCGCTCACGAATGCGCCCAACAGGAGGGGCCCGATGCTCTCGCTCGAGAGTGACGCCGCCGCCGAGGCGCGCTACCAGCGCATCGCCAGTGTGCCGGCCGAGCCCGGCGAGCTCGACGCGCTGCTCTCGGCGCTGGCGGACGAGAGCTGGCGGGTGCGCCGCCTGGCCGCAGAGAAGCTCGCGCTGCTGCCCACGAGCACGGCGGGGCGCTTGTCGGGGCT
>JALHOS010000631.1 GCA_022842905.1 Myxococcaceae bacterium
GCGGCGCGCAGCCGCGCTTCGGAAGCCTTGAGGGTGGCGGCGTCCTGCTGCGCGCTGCGCCGCGCGCGCTCGAGCTCGTCCGGCGTGGCGGCGCCCGTCTTGGCCAGCTGCTCGGTGCGCACGAGCACC
The DNA here is from genome assembly GCA_022842905.1 of Myxococcaceae bacterium. GTDB lineage: Bacteria > Myxococcota > Myxococcia > Myxococcales > Myxococcaceae > JALHOS01. The sequence continues at coordinate 130 of JALHOS010000631.1, forward strand.
CCCTGCGACAGCTCCGCCCGCGCCTTCGCCGCCTGCGCCTCGGCCCCCACGGCGTCTCGGTCTTCCACGCGGACACCCTTGAGCGTGCGACTCAACACCGCGCGCTCCGCGGCCAGGTCTGCTTCGGCGGCGGCGAGCTGGGCGGCCTCCACGCCGTCGTCGAGCTGCACCAACAGCTCGCCCTTGCGCACCGACTGCCCTTCTTTCACGGCGACCTTCCGCACCACCGCCGTCACCTGTGCGGCCACCTTCGTCTCCCGCTCGGCGGGCTCGACGACGCCGTTGCCCCCAATCGTCGTCCGCCCGAGCGCCGGCACCGGCTGCTGTTCGTCCGCGCCGCCCACGCGGCTCTTCGCCTCTCGCTGGGCTTTCACCACGTCGGCGGCGACGGGTGTCGTCAGCGGCCCCGCCGTCGCGGACCGCACGAGCTGCGCTCCACACGTACCGAGCAAGACGACGAAGGCGAGGAAGCCGAACTTTCGCATCATGGGCAGCTCTCAGGGCGGGGCAGCGAGGCAGTGGTGACGTGGGGCGCCGGCACGATGCGCCCGTCTTCGATGTGCACGGTGCGGTCGGCGAGGTGGAAGATGCGGTTGTCGTGCGTGACGCAGACGACGGTGTGCCCGCGCTCGGCGCACAAGGCCTTGAGCAGCTGCGTCACCTGCATGCCGGCCTCCGCGTCGAGGCTCGCGGTGGGCTCGTCGGCCAGAATCAGCGGCGGCCGCCCGGCCACGGCGCGCGCCACCGCCACGCGCTGCCGCTGGCCCCCGGACAGCTCGTCGGGGCGCTTCTTGAACTTGTCCTCGAGGCCCACCGCGCTGAGCACTTCCCGCGCCTCGGTGAGGGCGGCGCGGTGCGAGTAGCCCCGCAGCTCGAGCGGCACGGCGACGTTCTCTTCCGTCGACAGCGCGTTCATCAAGTTGTGCCCCTGGAAGATGAAGCCGATGTACTCGAGCCGAAGTCTGGGCAGCTCCGACTCGCGCTTGCCGTGCAGCGCTTCGCCGTACAGCCGCGCTTCCCCGTCGGACGGCGTCAACACGCAGCCCAGAATCGACAGCAGCGTCGTCTTCCCGCTGCCCGACGGGCCGACCAGCATCATGAACTCACCTTGCTCCACGCGCAGGTCGACGCCCTTGAGCGCCTGGAACGCCAGCGCGCCGGTGCCGTACGTCTTGGTCAGCCCACGAATGTCGACGGCAGGGACGAGGGGACTCATCGGAACACCATGGCCGGCTCGAGGCGGTACAGCCGGAAGAGCGCCAGCAGCGACGCCGACAGGCACACCCCCACCATCAACACCACGGTGATGCCGAACGCTTCCGGCATGAGCACCGGCGTCAGCTGCGGGTTGCGCATGCCCTGCACCATGCCGGCGACGGCGCCCAGCCCGACGAGGCTGCCCACCAGCGCATAGACGATGGCCTGGGTGAACAGGAGCAGCGCCAGGTCGAAGGTCTTCGAGCCAATGGCCTTGAGCGTGCCGAACTGCCGCATGTTGTCGATGACGGACGAGAACATGGACAGCGCCACGGTGATGAGGCCGACGAGCAGCCCCATGAACGTCGACGTCCCGAAGGAAAACCCAATCTGCGTCTCGGTGAGGATGTAGGTGAGGATTTCGGACAGATATTCCTCGCGCGTCATCACCTTCGTGTCGCCGAGCGCCGCGGCCAGACGGGCGCGCACCGCGGCCTTGTCTGCCCCCGGCACCACGCCCACCATGATGAAGGTGTGTTTGTCCGCCGGCTCGTTGAGCACCGCGCGCGCCGTCTCCTGCTCGGCAAACGCGTACGCCGGAGCGAAGGGCAACAGCCCCCACGTGAAGCCCACCACCTGCACCTTGTGGCCGGACAGCTCGCGCACCGAGCCCAGGTTGAGCCCGCCGAACTTCTCGCGCTCCGCGTCCTCGACGATGAGGCCGCCCGGCACGAGCAGATTCGTCGCGTCTCCGGTGAGCAGGTTCCATGGGCCACCGGCGAAGCGCGGCGCTCGGGTACCGACCAAGGACACGGGCTCACTGCCGCCGTTGGGGAGCGTCAGCTGCGCCGAGCGCAGCACCAGCGGCTCCGCCCACGCCACGCCCTCCGTCGAGCGCGCGCGGTTGAGGTGGCTGTCATTGAGCGGGTTGCCAGGTTGAAACTGCCGCGTGCCGGGCGGCGTCACCCACACGTCCACCTGGGCGTTCTCGACGAACATGCGGTTCTTCCCGAGCAGCGCCAGGAAGGTGCCCATCTGAAAGTTGCCCAGCAGCACCGCGAAGACGACGCCGAACAGCGTGCCGGCCAGCTTGAGCCAGTCGTGGAACATCATCCGCACGCCGATTCCCGCCATGGTCCTCGCGCGACCCCACAGGCCAGCGCGCGTCAGGACCGGCTGGGCCAGCTGCCGGGCAGGCTGCGTTGAAACACTCGTCATTGGGTCTCCAAGGGCAGGCCGGCGGACAGCTGCAGCGACACGCGCGCCGTCGCGAGCTCGAAGCGGGCCATGACGTCGCTGACCTCGGCGGCGAAGACGTCGCGGTCGGCCTGGATGACGTCGAGCTGCGTGGCGACCCCCGCAGCGTAGCGCTCTGTGGCGATGGCCTGCGCCCGAGCGACGGCGGCCACCTGCGCCCGAGCGGCCTTCACCTTCGTCAGCGCGGCGGTGACGCGCTGCCAGTCGGCGTGGATCTGGTCCGCCGCCTGGAGCTGGGCCTTCTCGTGCGACAGCCGCGCGGTCTGCGCCTGCGCGCTGGCGACGCGCAGGCCCTGCAGGCTGCCCACGTCACCGCGCCACGAGAAGGTGACGCCCGCGTTCCACACGGCGGCCTGGTTCTGAAAGCCGGTGGCGTTGGTGAAGCGCTGGGTGAACTGCGCGCTGAGTGAAGGAATGAGCGCGGTGG
>JALHOS010000632.1 GCA_022842905.1 Myxococcaceae bacterium
CGGCAGAGCCCCCAGCGCCGGCAGAGCCCCCAGCGCCGGCAGAGCCCCCAGTGCCGGCTGCGCCACCCGCGCCGGCAGAGCCACCATCGCCAGCAGAGCCACCATCGCCAGCAGAGCCACCATCGCCAGCAGAGCCACCATCGCCAGCAGAGCCACCTGCGCCAGCGGAGCCACCGCTTCCAGCAGAGCCACCTGCGCCGGCGGAGCCACCTGCGCCGGCGGAGCCACCTGCACCAGCGGAGCCACCTGCGCCGGCAGCGCCACCGCTTCCAGCAGAGCCACCCGCACCGGCCGAGCCCCCAGCGCCGGCAGAGCCAGCAGCGCCGGCAGAGCCACCAGCGCCAGCGGAGCCACCAGCGCCAGCGGAGCCACCTGCGCCAGCGGAGCCACCAGAGCCAGCGGAGCCACCTGCGCCAGCAGAGCCACCCGCGCCGCTGCTACCGGCATCCGCCTCTGTTCCTGCGTCGTTCAGCCCTCCGTCGGCGACGACGGAAGAATCGCAACCAAGGATCGACACCACCACAACGCAGAGGACTGTCCGCAGCAGAGAGCGCATGAGGCGCGAAGCAGAGCCAGCGCCTCCGCCCCGCGACATCGTTCGTTCGTCGTAGCCGTGGGTGGCCCCCGTCGCGACCGTGTTCTCACGGGAGCTCTGCGCCGGTGCCCGAGGCTCGTCTGCTACGTCCGTGGCATGGGCAGGCCACGCGCGTGGCGGCACGGTGCTGCGCCCATGGTGCATGCCTTTTCGATTGTCTCGTCCAGGCTCGTGCAGTTCGGCTCAGTCTTCCTCGTCGTTGGTGCGTTGGGCTGCGGGGCTCCGTCGGGGTCCGACGGTGGGACCGACGCCGGCGTTGGTGGAAGCGGTGGCGGCGGACAAGCGGGAGCCGGTGGGAGCGGTGGGGGGACCGCGGGTTCGGGGGGGACCGCGGGCTCGGGGGGCGGCGCGGGCAGCGGCGGGGCGGACGCGGGACCTGGCGAGCGCGACGCTGGGTACTTCGTCGCGTACCTGAACGCCCTGCAGAACGCGCCGAATCCGCCGGGGGCTGGCGAGGGGATCGCACAGGTCTGGCTCGTCGAGCTCGGCGACGGCGGCTTCGTCGAGCGTTGGCGAATCACCCACAACCTGAACGCGTCCACCCTCACCGCGGCGCACGTCCACCACGGCGCGCTGCTCGGCTACGCCGCCGGGAACCTCACGGACCTCGGGACGGGGCTGTCGTCGCCCATCATCGGCGAAGCGCCCGTGGATGCGACGAAGGTCGCGGCGCTCCGTTCAGACCGGGCCTACGTCAACCTGCACACCGCCGCGCGGCCCGCGGGTGAGGTCCGAGGCCAGCTCTTCGCCGCGGGCTTCGGCGGAGCGTTCGCGCTCGTCACCAACCTCGACGACGGCGGCGTGCTCGGCAGCGTGCAGGTGGCGCTGCCGCTCGTGTACCGCGACGACGGGGGCGTGGCGTCGGTGCGCGGCACCGGGCACTACGCCAGTCGCTTCGACGTGCCCGTGGTCCAAGCCGAGCTCCGTCGCACGCTCGCTGACGGCGGCGTCCTCGTGGAAGCGCGCCTCGACCCGCTGGCGGCTGGCTCCATCGTCCTCGATGGCGGCGACGCACCCGTCGGCGCGGGGCCCCCGATGCTGCGCGTGGGCTTCGCCGACGGCGGCGCCGCGGAGTCGTCGTTGATCGTCGTGGTGCCGTTCAACTGAGCGCGCGGTCGCGCGACGCAGCGGCCGTCGTCGAGGGAGCCGACGCTCACCGCACGGAACGGACAGCGCCGGGCGCACGGCCGGCCCGGGCTTCGAGGCATCGCTCAGGCAGCGTGTTGCGTCGCTTGGTGCGCGAGCGCCGACGCGCTTCGGCAGCCCACGATCGCTGGCGCCTGCTGAATCAGCTCGTCTCGCTCCAACGCATCGACCATGAACAGCGCGAAGTCCGTCCGGCGCGTGAGGTTGCTCGCCAGGATCGGATCGCCGACGTGCTCGCTCCACACCGGCAGGCCTTGGCTCTCGCCCTCTTCCAGGTCGCTGCCGCGCACGACCGTCCACTTCGTTGGGCTGGCGAAGATCCGCCGGCACGCGTCGACCTGATCGTCGATGTCGAAGGCCCGGGTCAGCCAGCCGAACGCCCGACCGAGCACGAGCTGAGGACCGAACGACTTCGGCACCACGTCTTTGCCGTCCCGGGTGATGTGCCAGCCGCACGAGAAGATGAGCCGCGCCCCTGGCTCGGCGTGATCGAGCACGGCCTGCGCCGCGCCTGACGAGGAGCGCCCGCGCCCCCATGGGAACAAGACCGTCAACACGCCGCTGCAGCCAGCGACCGCGCGCTGGATCACCGCCGCGTCGTTCGTCGCGCCTGCGGCGATGTGGATCCTGTCCTTGAACGCGGCCAGCTTGGGCACGCTCGCCTCGCGGCACACCGCGACCACCTCGTACCCTCGCGCCAGAGCATGCTGCACCAAGTACCGCCCCAGCTTCCCAGACGCGCCAACCACGCAGACCCGCTTCGCGCTCGCTTGGTCCATTTCACGCCTCCGACGGGAGAAGAAATGCAGCACCTATGCCGCGTACCTCGGCATCGCCGCGATGCGGGACGCCTAGCCCGAACACGATCGTCACAGCATCGCTTTGAAGACGCGACGCACGCTTTGCGCACGGCGGCGGCTCTGTGCGGGCTCGCAGCTTCCCTCGCGCGCATGGCTGCACTGGAAGCTTGATCGCCCCGAACCTGGCGCCCTCGAGTGCGTACGCGCCGAACCTGTGAACGTGAGCGCAGCGCCACCGCGCCCGGCGTGCTCAAATTCGAGCCATGGCTCGGCTCGATGCGTCCTTTGCTCTGTCGTTCGTATGTGCAGTGGTGCTGAGCGCCTGTCGCTGCAGCGACCTCGTCTCGCTGGGTGGTGAAGACGCCGGCGGGACGAAGTCCGACGCCGGCAGCGCTGGCGCCGGAGGCTCGGCGGGAGGCGGTGGCGCTGGGGGCGGAGGCGTCGCGGGCAGCGGCGGCGCG
>JALHOS010000633.1 GCA_022842905.1 Myxococcaceae bacterium
CGCGCCGGCTGGCAACAGCACGATGATGTTCGGCGCCGTCGCCGGTGCGCCCGCCGCGGCCCCCGCTCCGGCCGCGCCGTCGGCGAAGCACACCGTCATGTTCGGGGCGCCTCAGCCTGCCTCGCAGCCCGCAGGCGCCAGCAAGCCCCTGCCGAAGGTCACCGCTGGCAGCGCCCAGGCCGCTGGACAGGCCGCGACGGAGCGAAACGAGAGCACCGTTCGCGTCGATCCGGACCACGTCATCCAAGAGCAGGACCGTCCGGCCCCCGGCATTCCCAAGGGCACGCAAATGTTCGCCATGTCGGCGCCTGGCGGGTCGGCTTCGTCCAGCGTGGTGGTGAACGAACCGCCGAGCGATGACGGCGTTGACGGGGCCGAGCCGACGATTCAGGCGCTGCCTCCGCAGATGGCGCCGGCGCCGAAGCAGACGGTGATGTTCGCCGGCAACGCCCGCAGCCCCGAGCCGGCCAGCCCACCGAACGTGCACGTCGACGCGTCGGCCGGTCAGCCTGCTGCTGAAACGGTCTCGCTTCCGCCAGAGCCTGCGAATCTCCCGGGCCTTCCCGAAGTCGCGCCCACGGCCAACGTGCCCGAGGAGGACTTCGAAGCCGCGCTTCGAGGCTCGAGCAAGCGCCGGACGACCTTGGCCTTCGCGATCATCGGCCTGGTGGCGCTCGCGGCGATCGCCTTCATCGCGTGGAAGGCCATCGGGCCTCGGCTGATGGGGTCCGCCGTGCCGGCCGAAGCCAAGGCCGCCGTCGCCGAAGCGCTGTCCAAGCTCAAGTTCGACGACGGCGCTTCGAAGAAGGACGCCATCGCCGGCCTGCAAGCCGCCGTCGCGCAGCACCCCCAGTACGTCGAAGGCCACGCCGCGCTCGTGTTGGCCATGGCGCTGGACTTCGACGACGTGCAGCAGCGCGTGGTGCGGCTGCAGAACAAGTACAACGCGCTGCGCACCAAGCTCGAGGCCGCGCAGAAGGACACGTCGGAGTCCGGCCGCCGCGAGGCTGAAGTCCTCAGCGCGCAGGTCAACGAGATCAGCAAGACGCACAAGGAACTGCTCCCCGGCGCCGAAGCGGCGCAGCAGAAGCTGCAGGCGGCGGCCACCGCGCTCCAGACCCACGCCGTCGAGATCGATCCCGGCTCCGCCGACGATCTCGCCGTCACGCGCGCCCGCGCCATGCTCAAGGCGGTCAGCGGCGACGTCGAAGCCCTGGGGCTGTCCGAGCGCGCCAAGGCCATGGCCAACGGCGCGGCCGATCCGTGGCTGCAGCTGATCCCCGCCGAGTACGCGACGAACGCGACGAGCGGCAGCCGGGAAGACGCGCTCACCCAGGTGACGGCGCTTGTGCAGCGGGCCGAGGACGCGAGCATGATCCGCGCGTACGTGCTCGCCGCGCGGCTGCACGTGCTGGCCTCGCAGTTCGAAGATGCGTCGGACGAGCTCGGCAAGGTGCTCGCCATGCGCAAGGGCCACGAGGTGGCGACCGAGCTGCAGGAGTGGGTCAAGAAGGAAGCCGCAGCCAAGTGAGGCTGGGCGCGTCGCTCACCGAGAGGCGACGGACTCGTTGGGCAGCAGCGTCGCGTAGGACCAGAACAGCTGCCCCATGCGCTGGGCTGGCCCGAGCGCTCCGGCGGCTCTGAGCCAGTCGTTGAGCTGCGGCGCCGCGGGGTCCTGGAGGCTCAGCTTCGAGCGGATCACCCCTCGGCTGACGCGGTGAATGACGATCGCGGTGCCGTCTGGGAGCACGTCGTCGATGATCCCGACGTGGGTGAGGCCGTCGTTGAGCACGCCGTCGCGGTTCAGATCGTAGGTGTCGCGGAAGAACACCAGATCCCCCGCGACAGGTCGCCCACCGGTGTACGGCCGGCCGTAGCGCGACGCAAAGCGCCAGATGGCGGTGACGCCGTTGTCCTGCGGGAGGCCCTCCGTCATCAGATCCACGTTCGCCGACGCGTAGGCGGCGCGGACGAGCCCGGTGCAGTCGTCGCCGTAGCGGCCTCGGAGGGGCGGTGGGATCCGCTTGCCGAGCAGCTCCCGAGCCTGCGCCACCACGGTCGAGCGCGCGCCCGGCGCCACCGCCAGCGCCGCGTCGTCACGCACGGCGCTCCGCCCGGCCACGCAGCCGGCGGCGAGGGTCGAGCAGAGGAGGGTGGACCAGCGCATCGCAGCGCCAAGCGTGGCGCGGCAGGCGGCTGCGTCAAATCCCCCGCCTGGGCGACGTGGGGGTTTCGCCGCTTCGGGGGAACGGGTACACGCCCGCGCCGTGCGGAGCGCGTGGATCATGGTCGCGGCGCTTGGGCTCGGCTGTCGGGACGGCGCCTACGCGCGCGCCCAGAAGGCCGACACCAGCCAGGCCTACCGAGCGTTCCTGCAGCAGCGCCCCGACGATCCGAACGCCGACGCGGCCCGCCAGCGCCTCGCCGAGCTCGACCTGGCCGAAGCGAAGGCCGTGCACGACGTGGTCGCTTACAAGCGCGTCGTCGAAGCCCACCCGGACACGAAGGAAGCCCGCGTCGCCCGAGCGCTGCTCGAGGGCCTGCGCTTCAACGCGGCCAAGCAGAAGGGGACGGCCCAGGCGCTGCGCCAGTTCCTGCGGGAGCACGCCGACGGGACCCACCGCGAAGAAGCCGAAGCGCTGCTGGCGACGGTCGAACGGCGTGAGGTGACGCAGCTGGACGACGCCGCGCTGGCGAGCGTGTCCGCGCGGCACCCCGACGACGAGCAGGGCGCCGACGCGCGCGCTCGGCTCGACGAGCGCACGTGGGTCAAGGCGGGCACGGCGCAGGCGCTGTACGTGTACCTGGCCGAGTTCCCCGCGGGGGCACACCGGGACGACGCCAAGCGGCGGCTCCTCTCGCTCGAGGTGGCGGGCCTGCTGACGTCGGGCCTCGTGACGGAGGCGCGGGCGAAGGTCGCCGCGTCAGCTCTGGGCGCGGCGCTGGTGGACTTCTCCGCCGAGGCCGCGCGTGTCGAAGAGGA
>JALHOS010000634.1 GCA_022842905.1 Myxococcaceae bacterium
TGCGCCGCCGACCCTGCCGCCGGCACCACCGGACGAAACGCCAGAGCCCCCTCCGCCGACGCCGACGCCGACGCCGACGCCGACGCCGACTCCGACTCCGACTCCGACTCCGACTCCGACTCCGACTCCGACTCCGACTCCGACTCCGACTCCGACTCCGACTCCGCACCCTCCCGCGCGCCCACCCGTCGTGGAGCCCACCCGTCGCCCGCCGCTCGTGGAGCGGACGCCGAACCGCAAGGCTCCAGGGAAAAAGGGCGGCGTCGACGCCGGCGTCGCGGACGCAGCACCAGCCGCGGCCAAGCCCGAAGCGGAGGACGTGGGGCCCACGCAGGACGTCATCGACCGGTCCGTGCCCAAGCTCATGGCGTGCTTCGCGAAGTTCCCCGCCGCGGCGCCGTCGCGCAGCGGTCGCTACGACGTGACGCTGTGGGTCGACGGCACCGGGCGGGTGACGAAGGCCGACGTCGACTTGCCCGAGAGCGACGTGTCGCGCTGCGTGCGCGGCGTGGCCAAGACCATTCGCTTTCGCCCTGGCTTCGAAAAGCAGGTCAAAGAAGTCATCCCCCTCCAGTACCGCGCCCCCTGACGCTTGCGCTGCTGCGCTGCGTGCGCAGTTGGGCTTGAATGTCTGGCGTGGCGCAGCTGATCGTCGAAGCGAAGGGACACTGCCTGGCGCTGCCCGTCGACGTGGTGCGCGAGGTCGTCCGCAGCGGGTTGCCCGAGCCCCTGCCGCGCGCGCCGTTCGGCTGTGTGGGGGTGGTGGACGTTCGCGGCACCGTGGTGCCGGTCGTCTCGCTCGCGACGCTGGCGGGTCTGGCGCCGCCACCCAAGCGCGACGAGCTGTTCGAAGCGGTGCTGCGCGGGCACCTGGTGCTCTGTGAGTTTCAGGGCGTGCCGGTGGCGCTGCTGACGACGCGGGTGCTGGACATGGTCGACGCGCCGATCGCTCCGCTGGCGACGGCAGACGTGCCCCTGTGGGCGCGGGCGGCGGCGCTCGTGCTGGGCAGCGTGCGCTTCGGAGAGCGGACCGCGTGGGCGCTCAACCCGGCCGCGCTCGTGGGCCAAGGGCGACGGACGCTGCTCCAGCGAGCCAGCGCCGCGGCGCCCGCGCGATGAGCCTCGAGGGCGTCATCACCCGGCTCGCGGCGCGCTTGGGTCACCGTCTGGACGACGAAGTCACCGCGCGCTACCGCCGCGGGCTGGAGGCCGTCGCGCAGAAGCAGGGGCTGGGGCTGTCGACGTTCGTCGGCCTGCTCGACGCCGGCCTGGCCGACGCGTGGGACGCCGCCGTCGATGCGGGCGCGGTGCACGAGACGTACTTCTTTCGAGACCCGGGGCAGCTGGCGGTGCTGGCGGCGGCGGCGCGCGCGGCGCTCCATGACGGGCGCCCGTACGCACGCGCGCTGAGCGTGGGCTGCTCGACGGGGGAAGAAGCGTACTCGCTGGGGGTGTTGCTCGGAGCCATCTGGCCCGCGGCCACGGTGCAGGGCTTCGACGTGTCTCCGCGGGCGCTCGACGTGGCGCGGCTCGGGGCCTACGGCGCTCGGGCAGCGCGGGAGGTCGATCTCCGGCTCGTCTCGCCCGACGTGTTCGTCGAGGAGTCCGGGGCGCGCGTCGGGCCGCGGCTCAAGGCGGCGGTGCGCTTCGCGCCGTTGAACTTGGCCGACTTCCAGGGGCTCGCGCAGCTGGGGCCCAAGAGCGCCGACGTCGTCGTGTGCCGCAACGTCCTCATGTACCTCAAGCCCGGGCCCATGGACGCCGCGCGGCAAGCGCTCGTCGAGGTGGTGCGGCCGGGGGGCTGCCTGGTGGTGGGGCCCTTCGACTTCGACCGCGTGCCGGACGGGTTTCGCGCGTGTGACTTGGGCGCCTTCAAGGAGCCGGCGGTGACGCCGCTCGAGCGAGCCCTGCGCACCCACGCGGCGCGGGTGGGCGGCTCGGTGTTGCTCCGGGAGCTCAAGCCCACGCCGTTCGCCGCGGCGACGACGGTCGCGCTCGCCGTCCCCGTGACGGCGCCGCACTCGGCCGCGACCGCCAAGACGCTCGCGCACGCTCAGACGCTGGCCGATTCAGGCCAGCATCAGGCGGCGCTGCAGGCGCTGGACGCGCTGGGTGACGAGGCCGCGGTGCAGCTGCTCAAGGGCAAGGTGCTGCTGGACATGGGCGAGCTGGGGCGCGCGGAGCTGTGCCTGCGCCGAGTGCTCTTGCAGGACCCCAACTCGCCGGACGCGGCGTTCCACCTGTTGTTGGTGATGAGCCAGCGCGGCGAGAAGGACTTCGTTCAGCGCCTCGCGCGGCAGCTCAGCGCGCTGCTGCGCGAGGAAGAAGAGGACCATGAGCTGGCGCACGGGCTGACGACGGCCATGGTGCGGCAGACGTTGGCGCGGCTCGGGTTGTTGGGGTGAAGGCCGGGGTGCGCGGGCTCTCTTTCACCGGCGGACCGAAGGGCTCGGCGTGGCGCGCCGGTTCGTGACGGCCATCTCGAAGCCCTTCAGGCTCAGCGGAGCCCACTTCGCAGGCACGCCAGCGAGCTGCGTCCGGTGTCGTGAACGACGGGCGGGCGAACGGGGACAGCAGTCGAAGGGGCGTTGAAGCGAAGCTGCGTCGTCATGGAGACGCTCCGGGGGAAAAGCAGAGGACCCCGGACCCAGGAGCCGCCGTGCAGCGCGAGATCGCGGTGTCTCGTCGCTGCGACCGGAGCCTCAGGCCTTCGTCGGCCCTCGTCGCGTGGAACTCTGACCGAGCTGCTGCGGACGCCCGCTTCCCCGCGCTGGGGAGGTTCAGTGCTGGAGGAGCCGCGGCCCGGAAATGCTCCGCGCTCGGCGGCGTCGCGCGAACGCGATCAAGCCGACCGCTCCGAGCAACTCCGAGCCCGTGGTGCAGCCGCACCCTTGCTGCGTTGGGCCCTCGCCGCCGGAGCCCGCGGTGCCACCAGCCGCGCCTGCCGTCCCACCCGTGCCGGAGGTCGTTCCGCCCCCGC
>JALHOS010000635.1 GCA_022842905.1 Myxococcaceae bacterium
GCGGCCCACGCGAGCAGCCCGTCGGGGCGAGTGAGCGCGCTCATGCTGGCGAACAGCGCGGCCCAGGCGAAGCGCGGGTGGCCGAAGCGCAGCGCCGGGGTCCGCCACAGCGCTTCGACCCACAGCAGCTGCAGCAGGTTGAAGAGCGCCGTCTCGAGCCCCGAGCTCGTCCACGCCAGGAAGGTGCGGTTGGACAGCGTCACCGCCAGCGCGACGGCCGCGCGCGCCAGCTTGGTCAGCGCCGGCTCCTCCGCCGCGCCCAGGTGCAATGCCCACGTCCACACCCGGACGACGGACAGCGCCGCGCAGGCGAGCGACAGCGCGTTGGCCGAGCTCGGCGGCTCCACGCGCAGCAGCGTCCACACCGCGTCCAGCAGGACGAGCCAGAGGAAGTTCGAATAGCCTTCGACAGGGCGGAACGGCGGCGCGTTCCAGACGTAGCCGAAGCCCAGCTGCCGGTTCGAGGCGTACCGGAAGGTGATGTACGCGTCGTCGGTCAGGAACCAGAACTCGTTCCAGCCGACCCACAGCGAGGCCAAGGCCAGGGCGAGCAGGCCCCACGCCACCGCGCGCAGCCGACGGTCGTCGCCCAGCGTCGACACGAGTCCCTCCAAGAGCTTCGCCTCACGACGCGCGCCTGGCCCGCACGCCCGCGGTCTCGGACACGCAGGACCGCAGGTGTGGGACATCACCCCGTGGGAGGAGGGCCAGACCGCGCCGCTTCGGCCCAGGGGCCCTCGGGGCTCTCACCGCGTGGGAAACCCCGCGCGCGGCCGCGACGCGCAGGTCGATCGCGCCGCTACTCGCACGGCTTCTGTCAAGGCGTCGGGCACAGAACCGGGCCAATTCACGCGCCGCCTGCGCCCGACAATTCGTCACCCCCGCTGAACAGGAGCGACCCCATGCCATCTCTCTCTCTCGGTGCGAACGGCCCCGACGTCACGAAGCTCCAGCTCGCGCTCCAGCGCGCCGGGTTCGACCCGGGCAGCACCGACGGCAAGTTCGGCGCGAAGACCGAGCAAGCGCTCAAGAGCTTCCAGGCCTCGAAGGGCCTCGAGGCTGACGGCAAAGCCGGTCCGAAGGTGCGGGCGCTCCTGGGTGACGCGTTCGAGCTCCCGAAAGTCGACGGCAGCCAGGGCATCACCGACCGTGCGACGAAGCCCGGCGTCCAGAACCAGATGCCGGACTCGGGCCCGGGCTTTCGCAGCTACTACAGCGCGGCGAAGCGCTTCGGCACGGCGTCCACCATCAACTCGCTGAAGGCCGCGGCGATCCGCTACCACGCTGCCACCGGCAAGACGATGCAGATCGGCGACATCGCCGTGCGCGGCGGCGGGCCCATTTCGGGCCACAAGTCACACCGAACCGGCAAGGACGCGGACCTGCGCATGGCGAACTCGTCGAACGGCCCCGGCACCTGGCAGAGCGCCGGCTACGACCGCAACGCGACCCGCAAGCTGCTCCAGGCGCTCCGCTCGACCGGCAACGTGAAGCTGATCTTCTTCAACGACCCGGTGCTGATCCGCGAGGGGCTGTGCCAGAAGTACCCGAACCACGACAACCACGTGCACGTTCGGTACGCCTGAGCGCACGTCGGTCACGCGGCGACTGCTTCACGAGCTGCACGCGGCTGTTCTCGACCCAGGTCGGTCTCGACGTGAACGCTGTCAATGTGGGCCGACGTGGGCACGGTTCAAGCCGCGCGCGATGCGGCTTGAGCTGAGGAAGCGCGCACGTACGCTGGCGACGCTTCACACCCCCACTTGAGGACTACCCCATGGTCACCGGAACAAGACAGCGAAAGTCCAACCCGACTGCGCGAGGAAATCTCCCCGGCTCACCGTTGAACCGAAGGAAGTCGAATCCCACTGCACGAGGAAATCTCCCGGGCTCGCCGCTGACCAGAGAGCCGGCGTCGCCCAACATCCAGCGGCAGGCGAGAATCCTGAGAGCCTTCGCCGAGAGAGAGCGCAGAGAGGCCGCGGCGTTTCGCCCAGGAGGTCCCGGTGCGAAGGCGAACCACGAGCGCGCGGCGGCGAACGCGGAAGCGGAGCTCGCGGCACTGAAACAGCGCTACTCTGGGATTTGAAAGCCCAGTGATGACGTTGCGGTGAACCGCTCGGCGCCCTCCATGCCGAGCGGACGAAGCAGGACGCGGCGAGTCGATCGCTGCAGCCGTCTCCGCCCTTCCTGGCGCGACCGAACGCGTCACCACCGGCGTCGATGACGTCGTCGCACGCGGCCCGCCGGGCTCGTACCGCAGCTGCCGGGCGGAGACGAAGCGCTCCGCGACGCGCGCTCTTCGGCCAGCGTGCGCGCAGAGCACAGCTACAGAGACGCGCTCTGCCCTCGCCGACCCGCGCCACCCGCGCATTGTTCACGCGGCGGCTGCGGCCTGCCCATGCATCCACGCGGGGTCGCCGAGCAGGCCCCCGACGCCGACAACTCCAACGGAACGAACGCCCCGCCTTCCTTGGAGTCCCGATGTCCGCCCTCAGCCCCGTCTCCGGCCGCCCTGTCGTGCTGCCCGCCTCCGTCTCGGCCTTCACGAGCCCCGCCCAGGCCGCGCAGGCCAGAAGCCAAGTCCCAGCCGACGCCTTCGAACGCTCCGGCACGACCGCCACGCTGCGCCAAGGGGCCCGCGGGCCGGACGTGACGCGCTTGCAGCAGCTGCTGGCGGCGGCGGGCTTCGGCGTCGGCGCCGCAGACGGCTTGTTCGGCACGACGACGAAGGCCGCGGTGGTGCGGTTCCAACAGGCGCGCGGACTGACGCCGGACGGCGCGGTGGGCGCGCGGACGTGGGCCGCGCTCGAGCAAGCCAGCGTCGAGCGACCGTCGACGACCGCCTTCGACTCAGGGCGGGAGGCGCCCGACTCCACCGAACAGCGCGACATCAACTCGTCGTGCATGGTCGCGATGGCGAAGATCGGCATGGACCATCCCGACTTCAAGCTGCTCGACGTCTTCACTCCTCGCCTG
>JALHOS010000636.1 GCA_022842905.1 Myxococcaceae bacterium
TTGGTGCTCTTGGGGGCGGTGGTGCCGGAGCGGCTCATGGCGCTGCTGGAGTTGGCCGTCGCCGTCATGGTGGTGGGCTTGGGCGTGCGCGCGCTGCTGCAGGCGAAGGCCGAAGCCCGGGGCGGGCCCGTGTCGACGCACCAGCACGGGGCGCTGACCCACACGCACGAAGCGGCGACGGCGCACGTGCACGTCAGCCACTGGGCGCTGGCGACGCGGCCGCTGCTGGTGGGCGTCGCGCACGGCCTGGCGGGCTCCGGCGCGCTGACGGCGCTGGTGCTGGTCGAGCAGCCGACGACGGCCGCGCGCCTCGTGTACCTCGGCGTCTTCGGGCTCGGGAGCGTCGTCGGCATGGGCCTGCTCACCGGGGTGCTGGGCGCGGCGGCGGCACGGGTGGTGACGAATCGCCAGGTGGCCGCGGGGGTGCTCGGGCTGGCCGGCCTGGCGTCGCTGGTGGTCGGGTGCTGGTGGGCGGCGAGCGCTGTGGGCCAGCTGTAGCGGGAGAGCGCCCCAGCAGGAAATCGCCTCTCGCCCCGGAACCGTTCAAGCTCGCAGGCATGCCCACCGCCGAACGCTGGCCCGCGCTGCCCTTCGTGCTCTTCGCCTCGGCGGTCTGGCTGGGCGGGCTTGCGCTCCAGCACGCTCGGGGCGCGGCGGACGGCCCAAGCCTCGCGCCGTGGCAGCAGCGCTTCACCGCCCTCCCCTCCGCCGACCAGCGCACCTTCCGCGCGCTTCGCGAAGGGCTCTTCGAACTCGAAGGCCTCCGCGCAGAGACAGGCACCTGGCCAGACCCGTCAGCCGTGCCGTCCGACGTGCCGGCCTTCGCCGACACCGCGCTGCACTGGGAACGGCGCAGCCAAGGGCTGAGCACCAGCTACGTGACGAGCTCCATCGACGGCTCGGCGCGCCGCTGGCTCGTGCTCTACCTGGAGCCGGACGAGCGGGCGCAGAAGGAGCTGGCGCCGCCGGACGACGAGGAGCACCACACGCTCCCCACCGGACTTGGGCTGCACGTCACCGTATGGACGCAGGAGTCGACGGCACCACTCCCGCCTGGGGTGCTCGCGTTCCCCGCGACCGAAGGTTGGACGCAGGTGCTCGGCCGGTGAAGCGCGCAGGTCACGGCACGCCGCCGTCCACCAGGCGCCCGCTGAGCACCGCCACCGCGTCCAAGTCGAACCCACCTCCGGGCGCGCCGTAGAAGCGGTTGCTGCCGGTGTCTTGCACGCGGACGAAGCGGGCCGTCGACAGGCCGACCTCGGCCAAGTCGAACTGATCGCCGCCGAGGCCCAGCAGCGCCTCGCGGCTCGTCCCGCCGTCCCACGCATGCACCGCGCGAAGCCCCGCACAGCCGGTGCCCGCGTCGCTGTCGCAAGGGAACGCGCGCCAGTCGACCCCGTCGGCGCTGACGGACACCTGCCCCAGCTCCAAGAAGCCGGTGAAGGGGTTTTCGAAGACGGCCAGATCCGGCCCCGGCCCGTCGACGGCGAGGACGTCGGTGAACTCGAGCTCGATGAGCCCTTCCCGTCCGAGCGACAGCACGTCGAGGCTGCCGGCGCTGCTCCCCGCGCCCTGCGGCGGGCCCAGCACCACGGCGGGGAAGGAGTCCTGCCCAAAGCCGGCGCCCGGCCCCGCGTCGAAGCGCACGACGCGGTCGGCGAACCAGTCAGGCTCCCGCGGCGTGCCCGCATCCTGTGGTCCGCCGTCAGCGATGGACGCATCTGCGATGGACGCGTCAGCCACCGCCGCGTCGGCGACGGCGGCGTCGACCACCGCGCTGTCCGCCACCGCCGCGTCCATGCCCGGCCAGCCGGCGTCACCGGTGACCGGGCCAGGCCCACAGCCGGCCAGGCTCACGAGGAGCAGGGGCCAGCCGCGGAGTCTCACGGCAGCTCGTCCAGGTAGACGAGCCGCGCGCCGTTGCGATCGCGGATCGCCAGCACCACGCCCTGGGCCGTCGCCGCGGAGAAGAGGACCTTCGTGCACGTGTCGGCGCTGCTGAGCACCGGACGAGCGGGAGCCACGCCGCCGTCGAGCACACGGTAGCGGTCGACGCTCGTGGTGTTGTCGAAGACCCAGTCGCCGCGCACCGCGTAGAAGCTGGTCGGCGAGCCGACGACGTCGGTCAGGTCGTTCGCGCTCACCAACACCGGCGCTTGGCCCAAGTCGAACGCGCCGCCGTCGCTCCAGGCCGCGCGCAGCGCCGCCTCGCTGACGGTCCGCACGTAGTTGTTGCCGTCGACGCCATGGTAGTAGCCAAACCCCACCAGGCCCGAGGCGACCGCGGTGAACCCGCTCGACGCGTTCCAGCCGCCGTCTCCGGTCCGCAGCGCCACCACCTGCTGCGAGACGACCGCGCCGCCGTCGACCCAGAGCGCGTAGCCCGCAGCGCCGGCCGCGGGAGCGCCCGCGAGCCCCAAGGAGTTGATGAGCCAGCCCCCGCCGCTCAACGCCGTCGCGGTGTAGATGCCGGGCGCGCTGACGTGCACCGCCGCGCCACCGTCCACCGCCAAGACGGTCGCGACGCCCGCGCCGCTGAGCTTCGAGTAGCTCCCCAGCACCGACGCTTCGTTGGGCACGACGGCGACGTTGAAGTACAGCGTGCCCGCGTCGGCGTCGGCCGCCGAGCGGAGCGAGCCGAGCACGGTCCCCGCGGGCAGCGGCCGCTGCGCCGCGTGCGACGACACGACGCCGAGCGCCGAGACCGTGTACGCGCGCCCACCGCCAAAGCCGATGCCGATGACTCCAGCCGGTACCGGCCCGCCGCTCACCGCGACCACGCCGCCGTCGAGCAGCCGCAGCGAGCCGAGCAGCGCGTCGAGGCTGGCCGTCAGGCAGGGATCGCCCGCGTCCGGCGTGCCGCTGTCCTGTCCTCCGTCGACTCCGGCGGTCCCACCAGACCCGGCGGCTCCGCCGGCCCCTGCGCTTCCGCCCGCACCCGCCGAGCCTCCGGCACCCGCGCTGCCCCCGAC
>JALHOS010000637.1 GCA_022842905.1 Myxococcaceae bacterium
GCGCTGAGCTTGCCGGCGCCGCACGTCGGCGCGTCGGAGCTCGTCGCGGCCGAGCGTGACGAGCGGCGGGTGGTGGCGCTCACACTCGAAGACGGCGGGCTGCACGCGAGCTTCCGCGCGGCCGACGGCGGCTTCGTGCCGCTGTTCACCCAGGGCGTGCCCGGCGCGGCGCGACCAGGGCTCCGCGCGGCGGTCAGTCGCCAGGTGCCGGTGCTGGCGCTCCCTCAGAGCAGCGGCGTCGACGTGCTGGCCTGGCGCGGCACCACCACGAACGTCCCTGCGGCGCGGCTGGTCGGCAGCAACGGCCAGAGCTTCGACTTGGTGGAGCGCGCGGGGGTGCTGTACCTGGCCATCGTCAACCCCGCCGGAGGCTTGACCGTGCACATGGCGCCGAACGTCCACCAGGGCATCGGGCTCACCACGGCGCCGTTCGACTTCACGCCCCTCGTGGCGCAGCCGCTGAACCGGTCGATCGCCTGTGCGGCCTCGGAGCCCGAGCTGCGGGCGACGGCAGACGCGCTCTACGTGCTGTGGACCGAGGACTGCGGCGCGCAGCTCGTCTCCGTCAACGTGCGCCCCATCGACTGAAGGAGCCCGCGCGAAAGACGAGCGGCGCTCAACCTTGGAAGAAGGTCGAGCGCCGCGATGGGACGACCAGAGTCGACCGCGGGTGTTACGGCGTCGGCGACAGGGCGTACGCGCCCAGCCGCATCAGGTCCCCGCCGAAGTCCCACATGGCCGCGACGAGCGCCTTGGACGACTCCTTGAGCTCGGTGAGCAGCGCGCGGCGCTTGGCCGCCACCGGGTCCGGCTTGGGCTCCGTCGTGGGCTCGGTCTTCGGGTCAGCCTTGGGCTTGGCGCCGAACTTGGCGCGGAACTCCTTGCGGAACTGCGCCTTGAACTCGTTGCGCAGGAAGTCCGCGGCGACCTGGTTGGCGTCCTCGGCCTTCGTCAGCTGCTTGCCTTCGAGGTGCTTGGTGAGCGCGGCCTGCACCTCGGGGCTCTTGGCGAAGCGAGCGAAGTTCTCCGGCGTCGCGAACTGCGAGGCGAACTCCTGCTGCGCCGGGGTGGGGAGCAGGTCCGTCGTGCCGTGCTCCTGGGCAATGGCGATCTTCTCGAGCGCCATGTCCCCCGCCAGGCTCGCCGCGTCCGGGGCGAGCGCCTGCAGCGGCAGCGCTTCGACGTTCACCTGGGTGATGGGCTTGGGCTGGGTGACCGGCTGGTCGCCGCCGGGAACGGGCTTGGTTTCGGGCGCGCCGCCCTTGACGTCGTTGGGGAACGCCTTGGCGAACTCCTTCTTGAACTCTTCGATGTACGCGCCCTTCAGCCAGCTCTGCTTGAGCTCGAGCAGCTGCTCGGCGGGCACGTCGCGGTGGTGCTCGGCGACGTGGGCCTGCAACGCCTCCTGCACCTTCGGGTCGCTGGCGAACTTGGCGAACTTGTCGTTGGCGCCGAAGTCCCGAACGAACTGCAGCTGCGCGGGCGACAGCTCGGGCAGCCCGCCGGTCGTCTCCGTCTTGCCCATCAGCTCCGCCGCTTCGAAGCCCAAGTCGAGCGGCTTGGGGCCGCCGTTCTTGTCGAAGGTGAGCATGGTGTCGGTGTCGACGTTCGTGTCCGGCTTCGGCGCGAACGTGGTGGCGTACTCGTTGGCGAACTTCGCCTCGTACAGGCCCCTGAGGTACTCCTGCTTGGCCTGCGCGGCGGCCTCCGGGGTCGGCGGCTTGGCGAGGTTGACGAAGTCCTGCAGCGCTTCCTGCGTCTTGGGGTCCTTGCCGAAGGCTTCGAAGTGCGCGGGGTCGGCGTACTTCTCGATCATCGCCTTCTGCTCCGCCGTCGCGGCGCGGGGCAGGCCCAGGTCTTGGTTCACGTCTCCCGCCACCTGCGCGAGCTCCGCGGACTTGAGTCCCCCGCTGCGATCGAAGGTGAGCTGCGTGTCGGGGTCCGTCGTCGGGACCGCGGGACCGACCGGGCCCGTCGGCTCGGCGGGCTTCACCGGGTCGGCAGGTGTGACGGGCCCTGCGGGTTCACCCGGCGTCACCGGCTCGGCGGGCTCCACAGGCCCGGGCGGCTGAGTCGGCGCCGGTGGCTTGCTCGCCTTGGCCTGAGCCAGCTCGTTGAGCTTGGCCTGCGTCTGCGGACCAATCACGCCGTCGACCTTGAGGCTGTGGTCGGTCTGGAACTTGCGCACCGCGGCCTCGGTCAGCGGGCCGAACTTGCCGTCGGTCTCGAGCTGCGCGCCGCCATGCTCGTTCAGCATGCCCTGCGCCTGGGCGATGTCGGCGCCCGGGGTGATGTAGCGGCCCAGCATGCGTGAGAGCTGCAGGAGCTGAGGGCCGTTTGGTTCGCTCGGCGTCGCCGGAGGCACGGGCTCCGCGGCCTTCGGTGGAGGCGCGGGCTTCGGGTCCGCCGCCTTGGGGGCCGGCGCCGGCGGAGGCTCGGCAGCCTTCGGCGCAGGGGCTGGCAGCGGCTCAGCCGTCTTGCGCGGCGGCGGGTTGGGCACGGCCACCTGACCCGACGGCGCGTCGGGCGCCGGCGGCGGCCCGGACTGCACTGGGAGGCCTGGCCCTGGCGGGAGATCGTTCTTGCGCACCGGCTGCCCCGGAGGCAGCGGCGGCGGGGGCACCGGCTGACCCGGAACGCGGGGCCCGGGCACGCCGATGTCGATGTGCACCTGCGTGTTGCGAACGGCGTCTTCGAACGCGCTGGCGACGCCGCCGAGGAAGTCCTTGGCGATGGACCCCAGCTCCTTGCCCAGGCTCGGCTTCTTGGTCTTGGGGTGGGCGGGCGTGTTGGCCGGCAGCGGCGCGGCGCTCTGGCCCGTCGGGCCGTTGATGTCGCGCATGGCCGGCGGCGCCGCTCGTGGCGCGGTCGTCATGCCCCGATCCTTGCGCGCCGGCTTGCGCTGAGGTCCGACCCACGACG
>JALHOS010000638.1 GCA_022842905.1 Myxococcaceae bacterium
TCGGTCACGGCGGGGCTCATCGGGCGGCAGCGTCGGCGGCTGCGGCGCCTGCGCGAGCGGCGGCGCCACGGCTTGTGTGGGCGGCGCGCCGCGCTCGTCCTGCGTCGCGCGCTCGGTGGCGAAGTACAGCCCACCCAACAAGACGCTCAGCAGCGCGCCCCCGCCGACCCAGCGCATCAACCGGCTCGTGGCCACCGCGCCTTCACCGCTCGAAGGAGACGGCGGCGGTGGGGCGGGTGACTCGAGGAGCTCTCCGAGCACGCGCTCTTTCACCGCGTCCGTGGGGCGAACGTCCCGCGCCGCGTCGAGGACGTCTTTCATGAGCTGGTCCAGGTTCGGGTCCGTGCTCATGGCTTGACCCCCACACGCGCGGCGAGGAGCTCCTTGAAGACCTCTCGAGCGCGCCGCGTCCGCGAGGCCACCGTGCCCTCGGGAATGCCCAGCGTCTGTGCGGTCTCTTGTTTCGTCAGCCCTTCGACGTCTTGCAGCACCAGCACCAAGCGCAGCGGCTCGTCCAACTTCGCCAGCAGCTCGAAGGCGAGCTTGCGCTTGCGCGCGGCGTCCGACTGCTCGTCGAGGTCCAGGCTCGACTCTTGGTCCGGCAGCTCGCCGGGGAGGTCTTCTTTGGGCTGCGCCAAGCCCTTGGCCACGTTGATGGCGCAGGAGCACAGGAAGCTGCGTTCTTTGCCCGCTTCGATTTCCCCGAGGCGCCGCAGCGCCACCGCGAAGACTTGCTGCAGGCCGTCGTCGGCCTGCGCTTGGCCCAGGCCCTGCCGCAGCAGCAGCCGCCACACCAAGTCCGCGTGCGCGGCGAAGAGCTCCTGGAGGCGCGCCTTCTGGCTGGCGGACAGCGGCTGGCCGCGCCGCGCTTCTTCGCGGGCTTCGATGACGGTCAGCGTGGCGGCGAAGCTCAACATTCGTGCTGAATGGCCTGGCTGGGTGAACGGGATCAGAGTCTGCGCGAAATTCCCAACGTGGGCTGCACGTACACCAGCGGTGTGGTGAAGACGCCTCCGTCCGGGTCCACCACGTAGGTGTCTCGGCGCACGTTGAGGCCCACCTGGAGCCCTGCGCTCACGTTCCAGCCAAAGAAGTCGACCCCCGCGCGCAGCACCGGGCCGACGGGCAACAGCCACCGCCACACCGCCGCAGGCTGCGCCGCGTCCACGGAAGTCACGTTGAACACGAGCGTTCCCACGGCGAGCAGCCCCTCCAGCCGCACCGGACCGACCAGCCCATGCACGCCCGCTTCGAGGCTCGCCAGCAGGTGAAACGCGTAGCGCGCGCGGCCGGCCGTTGCGCTCGTCACCGTCGAGCCCGAGCCGCCGCCGAGGCTCAGCCGCGCCACGAAGCGGCGGACGTCCACCGACACCGCCGCATGTCCCCCGACGTCGAC
This sequence comes from Myxococcaceae bacterium, assembly GCA_022842905.1. GTDB lineage: Bacteria > Myxococcota > Myxococcia > Myxococcales > Myxococcaceae > JALHOS01. The sequence goes on from JALHOS010000638.1 coordinate 1,397, forward strand.
CAGCGTGCTGATGGCGGTCGTCAGGTGGGCGCCAGCGCCGAGCCGGACACTGACGGGGGCGGAGGGCTGCTCCGCGGGCCTGGGCGGAGGCGCGACGACACTCGGCGGCGGCGGTGTGGGCCTGGGCTCCGGTGGCTCGGCGGGTGTCGGGGGCGTGGCCGGGGCTGGCTCTGCAGGTGGCGTCGTGGGCTCGGGCGGCGGTGGCGCGGGCTCCGGCGGTGGCGTCGGCGCGAGCACCTCCGGAGGCAGCGGGCCGAGCTTCGCGTGCTCCGGGTCGATGAGCAGCGCGGCGGCCAGGCTGAGCGCAGCGAGCACCGTCTCACACTTGGGGCTCTTCACGCTGCGCTGGAGCGCGCCGGACGGCAGCCGGACGGACACCTTGCCGACGAAGCGCGGGCCCTGGTGCGTCACCTCCGCGTCGAGCCAGGCGGTCGGCTCTTCGCCCACGCGTACGCGGCGCACCCGCGGCGTGCGGAACTCGAGCGCCTTGGTGAAGGCGGCTTCGCTCGGGCAGTCCGACGGCGCGCTCCAGCGAATGAACGTGGGCCGCGCTTCTTCCGAAGAAGCGTCGGCGGCGAGCAGGGTGAGGACGAGCGCGGCGACCATCGGTGAGGGGACGGCCCGTGGGTGTACACCAAGCCGCCGTTCAGAGCGGCGCCACAGAAGCGCCGAGCGCTGCCGCCAACCGGTCGAGCAGCGGCCGTTGCGCGGGGACGATGAGGACCGCCGCGTCGCTCAGCGTCAGCCACGCGGCGCGGTCGACCTCGGGGAAGGTCTGCAGGCGCCCCGAGCCCTTGGGCCACTCGAGCTCGAAGGTGTTGCTCACCAGCGCGCTCGGGTCGAAGGCGTCGCCTCGCGCCGCCCAGGCGTGCACGGTCTTGCCCGAGCGCTGCGTCACCGCGCCCAAGCCCACGTACGGCGGCTCCGGCGCGAAGCCCGTCTCTTCACGGCACTCCCGCAGCGCGGCCTCGAGCAGCGCCTCGCCGTCGGCGACGAGGCCCTTGGGCAGGCTCCAGGCGCCTTCGTGCTTCTTCGCGAAGAACGGTCCGCCCGGGTGCACGAGCAATACCGAGAGCGTCGGAGCGGGGCGGTAGAGGAGGACGCCGGCGGCGGTGGTGGAGCGCTTCATCGTCAGTGCACTGCTTGACCCGCGCCGACGCGCACGGCAAGTCAGTTGCCCATGGCTCAACGCCCGCCGCTTCCGTCGCTTGGAGTTCGAGCCGTCGTCGGAGCGCTCGTGCTCTTGCTCACCGGCCAGGCGTGCACGGTGAGCGCCCAGTCCAGCCTCGCCGTGTCCGTCACCTCGGTCCAGGCGACGAGCCAAGGCTCGAGCAACGCGTCCACCAACACGTCAGCCAACTCGTCGGCGACGTCCGGAGGCGCGGCGGGGAGCCTCATCATCGCCGGCGCGGCGCTCCTCGTCGGGGCGGCGTTCGCGGTGGGCTTCGCCATTTACGGCTCCACGCGCGCCCAGTCCGCACCGCCGCCGGCTCCACCTCCACCCGCGCCGCCCCAGC
>JALHOS010000639.1 GCA_022842905.1 Myxococcaceae bacterium
AGGCGCTCGGCGAGCGGATCCTGCGCGCTGGGCAGACCGAAGAGGCGCTGGCCGCGCTCGAGCGCGCCGCCGAGACGACGGCCGACGCCACCATGAAGGCCAGCCGGCTGCGGCGGGTGGGGCGGCTGGTGGCGGACCTGCTCGACGACGACGAGCGCGCCGAGCTGCTGGTCATGCGCGCGCGGCAGCTCGAAGCCCAGCCGCAGAAGCTCAAGCCGCTGGGGCCGCTGATCCCGATCGCCCAGCTCAAGCCGCGAGCGCAGAAGGCCCGGCCGGACGACTTCGAAGCCGTGGCCGACGCGCTCGGGGCCCGGCTGGAAGAAGAGTCGAAGTCGGGCCCCCGCCCGACCCGTCGACCCGAGGAGGTCGTCAAGGGGCTCGACGTGCCGCTGCCGCCGTCGGCGCGCGCGCGCGGGGTCAAGCTCGCGGGGCCGTCCTCTCGGCTTCCGGAGACAGAGCTGCCGGGGGAGTTCGCCGACTTGGGGGGCGGGGCTTCCGCCGAGACCGACGGGGTGGGGGACGCCGAAGAGCGGCGGCGGTCCAAGGAGCCGACGGACCCTGACGAGGTGAAGCTCAGCCCGCCGAGGCACACCACCGAGGGCGCGCTGTCGGCGCTCTACGGCATGGACGACTCGCAGCCCGACGACGACGAGCTGGAAGACGAACTCGAAGACGAGCTCGACCGAGAGCCCGCCCCGGCGCCGATCGCCTCGGCCGAGGTGTCCGTCATTGAAGTGATGTCGCACGAGATCAGCGAGGTCAGTGAGCGCAGCGAGCCGAGCGAGCCCACTGACCCGCCGGGCGCCCCGGAGCGCGCGCCGGTGCCGCTGGGGCACTCGCCGCAGCCGTCACGGACCGCGCGGGTCCCGCGGGACGCGACGCAGGAACTCGAGGTTCCCGAAGAGGTCAGCCGGCCGGCGACGCGAGAGCTCGATCGCCGGCTCGACGCCGAGAAGGACGTGCTGCTCGGCCAGGTCAGAGATCGGCCGCTCGACGCGGACGGGTACCGCGTGCTGGCGGACCACTACGACACCGTGTCGGACCCGACGCGCAGCGCGTTGATGCTGGAGATCGCCCGCGCGCTCGAAGGCGACCCGAACGCCGCGCCGAAGTCGCCCAGGCTCATTCTGTCGGCGGCGGATCGCGCGTCGCTCAAGCACCCGCTGCTGCGCACGGACGCGGGGGAGTTGTTGGCCGTGGCGGCGCCGGCCATGGCCCGGCTCTTCCCTCCGCCGGAGCTCCCGGACGAGGCGTACGGAGAAGAGCTTCGGCTGGACGCGGGAAAGGGGGCGCAAGCGGCGGCCGACGCCCTGCTCGCCGCCGTGCGCGTCTTGGGCATTCGAGCGCCGGACGTGGTGGTCAGCGACGAGCCGGGCCCTCCGTTCTCGGTCGCGTACGCGAAGACGCCGAAGCTGCTGGTGACGCGGCAGGTGGTGAAGAAGGAGATCGGCGAGGCGGAGCTGCGGTTCTACGCGGCGCGCGCTCTCTTCACGCTGACGCCGGAGCTGCTGGTGCTGCGGACGCTGCGGCGCGAGCAGATCGTCCACGGCGTGGCGCTGTTGGCGAGCCCCGGGAAGATGCTGCCGCCGGAGGCCGCGCCAGCGCGTGACGCGGTGTCGAGCCGCTCGTGGGATCGGCTGCGTCAGCTCGCGGCGAAGGTGGCCCACGGGCTCGACGTGGCGCAGCTGTCCGAAGGCGCGCGGCACTCGGCCAACCGCGCGGGGTTGGTGGTGGCGGGCGGCATCGCGCCGGCGATCGCCGCGCTCCGGGCCAAGCGCGCGCTGCCGCTCGAGGTCAGCGAGCTCATTCGCTTTGCCATGTCGGACAAGTACCTCGAGTTCAAGGAGCGCGGCTCGCGGCCCGGCGGGGTTCGGAAGTGAGCGGAAGACTCGCGCCTACAGACAGAAGCCCGACGTGTTTTCGCACTGATTGACCGGCTCCTCGTCGCAGTCGAAGCGGCCCGGCGGGCAGTTCGTGCCGATGCAGACGCCAGTTCGGCAGGCGTCGCCGAAGGTCTGCAGGTTCATGTCGTGGCAGGCCGTCCCGTTATTGAGCGGTGCCGCCGGGCAGAAGCCGGTGACGCCGGGGTCACAGCCGTACACCTCGAGCTCGTCGATCGCCGGCTCGTTTGCAGAGAAGACGACCTTCACGTAGCGCGCCCACGTTGGAGGAAAGCGCAAGGTCAGCGCCTGACCTGGGCTCAGGTTCGTGATGGAGCCCACGGTGTCGATGACGGTCGAGTACTCGGCGGCGTCGTTGCTCACGTTGCCTTCGGCGTAGGCGGCCTCGGTCAGCGCGAGCTGCACGAACACGCGCCCGGGTTGGCGGTCGCTGAAGACGCCCAGGCGATCGCGCGAGACGGTGACCGCGTGCAGGGCGGCCCTGCGGCCCAGGTCCACCTTGAGCCAGCCGTTGGTGCCGTTGGCGATCCACGAGCGCCCGTTGCCGTAGTGCCCGTCGTTCGCGAAGCGGGCCTGGTGAATCGTCGGGTAGCCGGGGAGCGTTCCACTCGAGACGGCCGCGGCTGCTCCCCCGTCCTGGGCCGCGAGGTTGAAGCGCGTGTCGTACGCGCGGTGGTAGCACTGGGCTGCGGGGTAGCCGGTCTGACACTGAAGGGGTTGGGTGAAGGGCTGACCGCCGTCTCTGCGGCCGACCTGGTTCTGTGTTGGCGGGCATTCAGCGAGCGGCTGCACGCAGGTGCTCGCTGAGCGGCACTGGAGATCGCCGACGGGTGGGCAGACCGTTGGGCAATAGCCAGCGTCGATGACACCGCCGCCAGCTCCCGCAGCGCCTCCGCCGGTGCCTGCGCTACCGCCGGTGCCTCCGCTGCCGCCACCTACTCCCGTGCTCCCGCCCGCGCCTGCGGTGCCGCCGCCCGTGCCTGTGGTGCCGCCGCCCGTGCCTGCGGTGCCG
>JALHOS010000640.1 GCA_022842905.1 Myxococcaceae bacterium
GCGCCTTGGCGGAAGTTGGCGTGCGCGCGGGCCAGCTCGCTGGGGGCCTGCTGGGCGGGGTCCCACGGCTGACTGGGCGCCGGCGCGGGCGGGTGCGGAAAGGCCAGCCGGGTCGGCGCGTCGTCGACGGCCTGCGCCCGAAACAGCTCGAGGCCGCTGTCGGCGGTGAGCTTGTCGAGCAGCAGGCTCCCCAGGGGCCCTTCCATGGCGGCGGCCACCCCGCGCAGGGCCGCGCCTCGCAACACTGGGGCCTTCACGTCGTCGCGGCGGTAGCTCATGGACCGGGTGGCTACACCCAAAGCGGCGCAGCGTCGCGGTGCCGTCGCGGTTCGCCGCCGCCCGGCGTGAGGACAGCGGAGACCGTGCGCTGGGGAGCCCGGCGTCGGGGCGCCTGCGGCGGCCGCTCGAATGAGCGCTGCGAGCCGGGAGGAGTGCCGGCTGCTCGAGCGGCCGCGTCTGGCGGGGCTTGCCTCGCAGCGTACGGCGCGGTGTCAGGCTGCCGCCCGCGCCTGCCTCGAGTCGACCGTCACCTCACCGACTGCCCAGCCCCTCGGCCGCGGACTGAAGCAGCTCGTCCAGTCGCTCCGCCTGCTGCTCCAACGCGCGGCGCTTGGCGGCCTGCGCCTTGGTCTGCGCTCGTTGCGCTTCCTGGGTCTTCGTCAGCTCCGCTTCGAGCGCTTCGGCGCGTTGGCTCAGCTCGGCTTCTCTGCGCTGCAGCTCCGCTTCCTTCTGCGCCAGCGCGCGCTCCTTGAGCTCCACGGCGGTGTCGGGCGAAGGGCGCTGGTCCACGGGAGGTGGCGAGCTTCGCCGCGGAACCGGGCCGGTGATGATCTCGACGTCGCCCGTCCGCGCCTTTCGCCTGAGCTTGGTGAGGTTCGGCGCGGGGGACGACTCTGATTTCTCCTCGGGCTGCGCCAGCCTCCGGGCCAACGCTGCGCGGTCCGCGGCGAGCTCTCGGCGCTGCTGTTCGAACTGGACGACGAGCCGCTCGACCTCATCCTGCGTTTGCTCGGTGTCCAAGCTGCTCGGCAGCCCGCGCGCGACCGGCTTTGGCGCCGACGGGAACTCGTCCCAGGGCTGTGGGACCGTCGCCAGCGCCAGGACGAAGCAGGTCGTGAGCACCATGACGGCGGAAGTTAGCGGCGCGCGGGCCAGCGCTGCATCCGCCGGGTGAACGCGGACCAGGTGTGCACCTGTCAAGGAAAGTGACGTCCCACCGCGCGGGGCCGACGCACGCCGCGGCGCGGTCGGCTCCTCGTCAGGCCGTCGATTCGGCGGTAAACCCCGAGCTCCCTTCTTCAAGCCAGGCCTAAAGCGCGGACGCAACGTGGAGGTTCTCGGCAACTACGCTCTGATGAATCGGCACGCCGTGGGCGGCATGGCGGAGATCTTCCTGGCCAAGCACCTCGGCGTCGCCGGCTTCGAGCGCAACGTCATCGTCAAGCGCCTCCACGCGCACCTGGCCAGCCAGCAGGACATCGTCGGGCTGTTCCTGGACGAAGCGCGGCTCGCCTCTCGGCTCAGCCACCCCAACGTCGTCGCCATCACCGACTTGGGTCACGCCGACGGGAGCTTCTACATCGCCATGGAGTACCTGGCGGGGGAAGACCTCGCCGCGCTGCAGCTCCTGTTGCGCCGCCGCGAGACGCCCCTGTCCGTGGCCATGGCCATGCGCATCGGCGCGCACGCCGCTCAAGGCCTGCACTACGCGCACGAAGCGCGCGACGACGCGGGCCGCCCGCTCAACCTGGTGCACCGCGACGTCTCGCCAGCCAACATCTTCGTCACCTACCAGGGGCAGGTGAAGGTGCTCGACTTCGGCATCGCCAAGGCCGAGTCGAGCGTCACGCGCACCGGCGTGGGCATGGTCCGCGGCAAGTGCCGGTACATGTCTCCGGAGCAGGTGCAGGGACAGAAGATCGACCGCCGCAGCGACGTGTATTCGCTGGGCGCGACGCTGTACGAGCTGCTCGGCGACGTTCGGCTCTTCGACCTCGCGTCGGACATCGAGACGCTCGAGGCCGTGCGCGACGGCCGCTTCGCACCGCTGGACAGCCTGCGCCCGGACCTGCCGGGCGAGGTGGTGCAGGTGATTCACCGGGCCATGGCGAGCGACAAGGACGAACGCTTCGCCACCGCCGCCGACTTCGCGCTGGAGCTCGAGCGGCTCGCCGGGCCCAGCATGGGCATGTCCGGGGCCGCGGAGTTGGGACTGCTGCTGCGCCAGGCCGCGGGGCAGGCGCGTGTCGACGCCCGCAGTCGAGTGCCCTCGCTGGCCGAGTTTCAGGCGCACCAGTCGGAGCCGTTGCCGACCATGGTGCACATGGCGCCGATTCGGCTGACCGAGTCGCCGCCGTCGACCCTCGACTCGAGCGGGCCTGTACCGCTGGGTGAAACGAAGTCGTCTCCGCGGCTCGAGGCTGTCCAAGGCGCTGAGCTCGGGGCTCCCGGGCCCGAGCCGTCGACCATGGTGTTGCCGGGCAAGGACGGCTCGGACCTCAAGCCACTCGCGCCGTCCTTCTCGCGGCTGCAGGCGGTGCGTTCCACCGACAAGCTGCCCAGTGCGGGGCCGGGCACGACGCAGCTGGGTGGCGACGCGCTCGAGCTGGGCGCGCAGGACGCGCCACCGACCGACTCGTCGCCCGCGATTCGTCCGAAGGAGCCAGCGCCGGCTGCCCCCATGGCGCCCAGCCCGTCCGATACGCTGACGGGAGAAGAAGGTCCTCGACGGTGGCCGTGGGTCGCGGCAGTGGCGCTGGGCCTCTTGGCGCTCGCGGGCGTCGTCGGGCTGCTCCTGCACGAAGAGGAGGCGCCTGCACAGCGCGGGGCGGTGCCGTTGAGCGCGCGGAGTGACGCCGGCCTGGCGCGTGCGACCGAGCCTGCGCTCGCGCCCGTCGCCGTGGCTGCG
>JALHOS010000641.1 GCA_022842905.1 Myxococcaceae bacterium
GTGGCGGCGCTGCAGGCGACGCAGGTGCCGCACCGCAAGCTGTTGGCCGCCGCGGGCGCGCTGGGCGGCTTGGGCCTCGGCCGCCTGGCCCACGGAGCGCTCTAAATGCGGCTGCGCCGAGCCACCGTCCTGCGCGTCTTCGCCCGCAGCCTCTTCATTCAAGCCGGCTTCAACCCCGAATCGTTGCAGGCGCTGGGCCTGGTGTACGCCCTGCGGCCGGCGCTCGACGAGCTGTACGCCGAGCCGCAGCGCCGCGGCGACGTCGTCTCCCAATACCTGAGCACCTTCAACACGCACCCGTACGTGTCCGCGGCCATCGTCGGGGGCCTGCTCTTCCACGAGGAGCGCATGGCGTCGGGTGAAGAAGCCCCCGGCCGCGCCGACACCTTCAAGCGCAGCCTCATGGGCCCGCTGGCCGCGCTGGGCGACGGCTTCTTCTGGCGGGCGCTCCTCCCCGCGTGTGGGGCGCTGGCGTGTGCCTTGACGCCGTGGCTCGGCGGCGCGGCGGCCATCGTCTTCCTCGTCACCTACAATGCGGTGCACCTGCTCGCCCGCGGCTGGCTGTTCTGGCTGGGCTACACGCGCGGCGACGGCTTGGTCGAAGCCTTGTCGGTGCTCGACGTGCCGCGCTGGTCCGCCCGGCTCAAGGTGCTGGCGCTGGTGGCCGCGGCGGTGTCCGTCGGTGGCGTCGTCGCGCGCGCGCCGGGTGACTGGCCGACGTCCGCCGGGCTGGCAGTGCTGGCGCTGGTGGCGGCGCTCCTCGCGCGCGCGAAGGTCAGCCGGTACGTGCTGCTCTACGGCGCCGCGGCGGCGGCCTTGCTGGTGGGGGCGCTGACGTGAACTTCTGGCACCAGGGACTGCCGCGGGTGGGCTTGGGCGCCATGCGCCTGTCCACGACGCCGGACCGAGACGACGCGACGGCGCTCACCGTGCTGCACCACGCGCTCGACGAAGGCCTGCGCGTCTTCGACACCGCGCGCGCCTACGGCCTGGACGAGAACGACTTGGGCCACAACGAGCGGCTCCTGGCGCGCGCGCTCGGCTCCCACCCCAAGGGCGGCGAGGCCCGCATCATCACCAAGGGCGGCATGCGTCGGCAGGGCCCGCGGTGGATTCCAGACGGCCGCGCCGCGACGCTCCTGGCCGACGCCGAGGCGAGCGCCGAAGCGCTGGGCCGACCGCCGGATCTCTTCCTGGTGCACGCGCCGGATTCGAAGACGCCCTGGGCGACGACGGTGCGCGCGCTGGCCGACGTGAAGGAGCGTGGCCTCGCCCGCGCCGTGGGGCTGTCCAACGTGAGCTACCCGCAGCTCGAAGAAGCGCTGGGGCTGGCCCCCGTCGCCGCGGTGCAGCTGGGCTTGTCCCTGGTGGACGACGCGCCGCTCAAGTCCGGCGTGGTGCGGCTGGCGCTCGGGAAGGGCGTCGCGGTGCTGTGCCACTCTCCGCTCGGAGGCCCCAAGCGCTACGCACAGCTTTCGAAGGAGAGCTGGCTTCAGGTGCAGGCCCAGCGCGACGGCTGCACGTCGCACGAGTGGGCGCTGGCGGCGCTCTTGGCGCTGCACCCGGGCGTCGTGGTGCTGCCGGGCGCGCGGCGAGAAGAGACGGTCCGCTCGTCGGCCCGGGCGGAGCGGCTGCGGCTGCCGGAGGAGGCGCTGCGCGTGCTGCGCCAGTACGTGGAGGCGCCGGCCCCGAAGCTGGCCGCGTCCCAGCGCGAGGACCTGCCGGGGGAAGTGGTGGTGGTGATGGGCGTGCAGGGCGCGGGCAAGTCGTCGCTCGTCGGCCCGCTCGAGGCGAAGGACTACCTGCGGCTCAACCGCGACACGGCGGGCGGGACCATGGCGCAGCTCCACGCGAGCCTGCGCAGCAAGCTGCTCCAGGGCCACCGCCGCGTCGTGCTGGACAACACGTACGTGCTGCGCGCGCTGCGCCGGGAAGTCGTCGACACCGCCCACGCGGCGGGTCTGCCGGTGCGCGGCATCTGGCTCGAGCTGAGCGCAGAGCAGGCGCAGGTGAACGTCACCTGGCGCATGTTGGAAGCGCACGGCCGGCTGCTCGAGCCCACGGAGCTGCTGCGCGGCGGGAACGACCCCACCAAGCTGGTACCGCGGGCGCTGTTCGGCATGGTGAAGACGCTGGAGCCGGTCGGCGACGACGAAGGCTTCGACTCGCTCGAGCGCAAGCCCGGCTACGCAGTGCCGCTCCCCGACGGTGAAGCGGTGACGCTCTGGGGGGTCGACGTGGTGAAGGACCCTGCCGGCCTTCGCGCGCTGGCCGCGGACCAGGGCCGGCGCGTCGTCGTCGGGTGGGTGGAAGACGGGCACGCGGCGCTCGCGCTCAAGGCGAAGCTGCCGCCGGGCGTCGAGTCCGCACTCTGCGCGCACCCGGCTGGGCCGCCGACGTGCTGGTGCCGCCCGCCGCTGCCCGGCCTGCTGCTCGAGCTGGCCAAGAACCGCGGCGTCGGGCTCACGAAGAGCGCGCTGGTGACGAGCAGCCCAGCCCTGCGCTCGCTGGCGCAGGTGCTCGGCGTGGCGGTGCAGGCGCTGCCCTGAGGCGCCGGCTGGGTGCGCGTCAGCCCGCGAGGATCGCCGCGATGAGTTCGTCGGCCCCGTTCCCGTGGACCTGGGCGCCGCCGCACGTGCGCACCCGCCACGCTTGATCGTCCAGCCGACGGGGAAACGCGGTGAAGTGCGCCCGCGCGGCCAAGCCGAGCCGCTGCACTTCCCAGAACGTGTTGTAGCCAGCGCCACACCACAGGCCTTCCGCGGCGCGAAGCAGCGGCGCCGCGGGAAAAGGCGCGGTCGCGTCGTGCAGGTTCAACGTCACCGCGTCACGTGGCGCGGCCGCGCGGAGCAGCGCCAGCTCGTCAGCCTGACTGCAGCACCAGCGGCACGCGCTCGGTC
>JALHOS010000642.1 GCA_022842905.1 Myxococcaceae bacterium
CGCTGCACCACCGGCCAGAGCCGCTCGCACAGCTGGCGCACGCACGCACGCTCTCCGAGCGCCGCCCGGCGCGCGACGTCGTTGAGCTCTTGCCTCAGAAGCTGGGCCACGTCCGTCCACGTCCCGTCGTCCTTGGGCCTTCATAGGCGCCCGGGCGACTGCCGTGACCGTCGGCGAAGCACGGACTCCAAGTCGCTGTGCGCGGCGGCTGTGGAGAAGGCTGTGGAGTCTGTGGAAAACCCGTCAGCTCCCCGAGCGGGCGGGACGCTGTGGAAAACGCCACGCCGGACGCCCGGGGGTTATTTTGCACACACGGACTCCTGGTGCGCGCTCCAAGGGTGGTCACGAAAGCGTGACGGCGTTCCCAGGCAGCCAACTTTCCACAGGCGCCCCCGAGCCGCTAACCGTCGGCTTCCACAGGAAAACCGTTTCGTTGTTGATCGGAAAAAGCGTGGTCTGTAAGAGCGTCGCCCTTCGCCGTCCCGCTTCCGCAACGCCGTGCACCGAGGGCACCTTTGAGCACTTTCGTCGAGCAGGCCGATTCGACGTCAACAGCGCGAAACCTCTGGGAAAACGCGCTTGCTTCCTTGCGAAAGGAAGGGCTGTCGTACCCCGCCTCGCAGCTCGAGTTGTTCACGCCCCTGTCATACCGCGACGGGGAGGTGACGTTGGGCGTGGTTGATCTGTTCTTCCGCGACTTCGTCGACGAGAACTACGGCGCGCTGGTGGCCGAGACCCTGGCCCGGCTGGCCGGCCACGCGGTGAAAGTCCGCTACCAGAAGATCGACAAGGCCGAAGCGCGCCCGGTTTTGCCAGTGGTACCCCCAGTCAACCAGCTCCGGCAGCCGGAGCGGCTCAACGAGCGCTTCACCTTCGCGACGTACGTGGTGAGCGATTCGAATCAGCTGCCCGCGGCGGCGGCCATGGCGGTCGCGGACAACCCGGGCAAGGCGTACAACCCGCTCTTCATCTACGGGGGCACGGGGCTGGGCAAGACGCACCTGCTCCACGCGGTGGGCAACCACGTCAAGTCGAAGCGGCCGGACGCGCGGGTGCTGTACCTGTCGAGCGAAGAGTTCACCAACCAGTTCATCGAGTCGGTGCGTGAGTCGCGCATGACGGAGTTCCGCCGGCGCTTCCGCGAGGAGTGCGACGTGCTCCTCATCGACGACATTCAGTTCCTCGGCAAGAAGCAGGAAACGCAGAACGAGTTCTTCTACACGTTCAACGCGCTCCACCAGATGTCGAAGGCCGTGGTGATGACGTCGGACACGGTGCCCTCGGAGATTCCCGGCCTCGAAGAGCGGCTGCGCAGCCGCTTCGCGATGGGGCTCATCACCGACGTGCACGAGCCGAACTTCGAAGCGCGGGTGGCGATTCTCAAGAACAAGGCGCAGGCGGATCAGATCGACCTGCCCGACGCGGTGGCGCAGTTCATCGCCCGGCACGTGGTGAACAACGTGCGCGAGCTCGAAGGCGCGCTCATCAAGGTCATCGCCGTGCACGCGCTGACCAAGCAGCCGCTGACGGACGCGCTGGCGGCGCAGGTGCTCAAGGACGTGCTGCCCGCCACCAAGCACCTCGACGCGGAGCAGATTCAGCGGGAAGTGGCGCGCTACTACAAGCTGGCGGTCGACGAGCTGCGCGGCGAGCGGCGCGTCAAGCACGTCAGCCACGCGCGGCAGGTCGCCATGTACCTGGTGCGCACCATGACGCAGGCGTCGCTCCCGGAGATTGGGAAGAAGTTCAACAAGGACCACAGCACCGTGCTGACGAGCGTGCGGAAGATCGAAGCGCTCAAGCACAGCGACGCGCAGCTCCAGCTGGAGCTCGGTGAGCTGTCGACGCGGCTGGGCTCCTGACGGGTGCGTCGGCGCGCCGCGCTGGCCGTCGTGCTGCTCGCGCCGCCGTGGCTGCTCGCGGCGCTCTCCCTGTTGCCGCCGCGCTACGACTACCCCGCGCCGCGCCCGTTCTCCGGTGAGGCCTGGCACAACCCGTACGACGGGCTCGACGGTGGTTTTCGTTCTGCGGCGCTGCACCTGCACGGGCGGCGCTGGGCCGGCGCAACGTTCGGCGAGCAGCCGTCGGAGCACGTGGCTGCGCACTACCGTGACGCGGGCTTCGGCTGGGTCGTCGTCACCGACTACATGCACGTGGGCGCGCCGGGCGTGGGCGACGTCGCGGCGTACGAGCACGGGTACAACAAGCGCAAGGCGCACCAGCTCGTGTTGGGTGCCCGCGGCGTCGTCTGGTTCGACCAGCCCTGGCCGACCCGAGACGGGCAGCAGTTCCTCCACGACTGGCTGTCGGCGACGGCGGGCCTCGTCGTGGTCGCGCACCCGCTGCTGCTCGACGGGTACTCCCGCGAAGACTTGGCGGCGCTCGACGGGTACCACGCGCTCGAGGTGGCCAGCCACGTGCGCCACTGGGCCGAGGCGTGGGACGCGGCGCTGAGCGCCGGGCGCCGCGTGTGGGGTGTGGCCGGAGACGACAGCCACGACCTGAACTCGGCCTGGGAGACGGGGCACGCGTGGACGCAGGTCGCGGCGGACGACGATTCACCGGCCGCGCTGCTCGAAGCCCTCCGCTTGGGCCGCGCGTACGCCGTGCGTCGCGAACAGCCGGGCTTCGACGCCGCCAACGCGCTGCGGCGGCAAGTCATGGACGGGAACGTCCTCACGGTGGAGCTGGCGCGACCGGCGGATCGGCTGCGCTGCGTCGGCCAGGGCGGCGAAGAGCGGGCCAGCGGCGAGGGCGTCAGCAGCCTCCGCTGCGAAGCGCTCCCGACCGACGGCTACCTCCGGGTGGAGGCGACGACGGGCGAGGCAGTGCTCTTCTTCCAGCCGGTGACGCGAGCGCGCGCGAACGACGCGGTGCGCGTGGCGTGGGGGCCG
>JALHOS010000643.1 GCA_022842905.1 Myxococcaceae bacterium
CGCCGCCAGCGCCAGGCGCGCGCCGGCCGTGAGCGCCGCGGCGCGAGCAGGTGGCGGCGAGGTGTCCGGCGCGCCGCTCAACACCACGTCGATCGCCGCGCGGTGCTCGGCGCGACGCAGGGGCTCCTCGGGCACGCCCTCCTCCGCGGCGATCAACAGCTCGGTCAGCAACGCGGTCTGCGCGTGCGCGCCGCTCCGCTGGGCGTGAGTGGCCAGCGCCACCGCGCCCGCAGCCGCGTACCCGTCACCCCTCGCCACGGCCGCCTCCGCCGTGCGCCAGTGCCGATCCGAAGGGGCCTCGACCGGCGCGCTCCGCGGCGAAGGGCAGCCGAGGAGGAGCAGCGCGAGGCCAGCAGACCTCAGTAGTAGATCCACACGAGCCCAGGCTGGCCAGGAAGCCCGGCGGCGCCCGAGTTACACGTGCTCGGCGCGATGGCGGCGTTGCCGCCGCTGCCGTTGCCCGTGGGCGCCAGTACGGCGAGCCCGCCGAGCGCACCCTGAATGTTGGCCCCGCCGGGGTTGCCGGTGCTGCCGGTGAAGGTGACCTGGCCCGCCGGGCTCGTGCCGCCGGCACCACCGGCGCAGGCCGTCGCTGCGCCGCCGCCATTGGCGCGCACCAGGTCCATGCCGCCGACCTGCACGAAGCTCGCTCCGCCGCCGCTGCCGCCCGCGGTGCAGTTGTTGTTGCCCGCCGAGTTCGCCCCACCGGTGCCACCGCCGCCGACGGTGATGTTGAGCGCCGCGCCCGAGCTGACCGCGTAGAAGCCCTCGGCGTAGCCTCCCGCGCCCCCGCCTCCGCCGCCCCACACCGTGCCCCAGTTGCAGCCGGAAGCGTCGTTCGCGCTGCCGCCCGCGCCACCTCCGCCACCCCACGCGCGCAGCCACACCCGCGTCACGCCCGTCGGCAGGTTGAGCGTGTACGTGCCCGCAGTCCGGTAGATGCCGACGTTGCTGTACCCCGCCGACTGGTCCGTCTCGAAGATCTCGAACGCGTCGATGCGCGTCGTTCCGATGCCACCCAAGTTCGTCCCCACGCAGGGCCTGATGAAGCGCGTGCCGACCGGGAAGACGTTGTTTGCCGAACCTTCCCCCGTCACCCGACCGACGAACTGCGTCCACGTCGTCCCGTTGAGCCCGGCGGCGCCCACGTTGTTCGCGATGAAGGGCACGCAGCGCGTGGTGCCCGCGAGGAAGATGCTCGCGCCCGCCGGCCCCTGCAGCGGCGCCTTGGCGGCGTTGTACGCGATGAAGCCCGCCCAGAACGTGCCCAGGAAGGTGCCGCTGACGGACTTCACCTTGATGCGGCCTTCGTAAACCTTGGTCGGGTCGACCTGAATGTAGTCCGCACCCCAAGTCCCCACGATGCCCGTCGAGCTGGCGACGTTGCCGTACGCGAAGTCGAAGGACACGTCGCCCTCGGCCACGTCGGCGCCGTTGGCCGTCACCGACATGGGCGTGCCGGTCGACGTCGTGCTGAATTGGGTCGGGCTGTTGCCAAAGAAGAACAGGTTGCGCCCCGACCCGCTCGAGCCGTTGCACACGTACGCCGTGCCGCTCGCCGAGGTCAGCCGCACGCCTCCGCTCGGACAGTTGGCGCCGGGCGCCTCGGCCAGCGTCGTCACCGACTGCCCGGCGGTCCCCGTCGGGCCGGTCGCACCGACAGGCCCCGCAGGACCCGTCGGGCCCAGCGCACCCGCAGGTCCAGTGGAGCCCGTGGCCCCGGTCGGACCCGCAACCCCGGCGTCACCCCGGAGCCCGTTGCACACGTAGCTGGTGCCGCTCGCCGACGTCAGGCGCACGCCGCCGGTGGCGCAGTTGACCCCAGCAGGCTCTGCCACCGTGGTCACCGACTGACCCGTGGCGCCCGTCGGCCCCTGCGCCCCCGTGGGACCCGCCGGCCCGGCCGGGCCCGCATCGCCGCGCAGCCCCTGCGGCCCGTTGCACACGTAGGTGACGCCGTTCGCCGAGGTGAGTCGCACGCCGCCCGTCGGGCAGTTGACGCCCGCTGCCTCGACCGCCGAGGTGACCGACTGCCCCGCAGGGCCGGTCGCCGAGCCGCAGTCCCAGCGACCTGCAGGTCCGTTCCAGACGAGCACCTGACCGCCTTGACAGCCGCGCAGCGAGAAGATCCCCGCGTCGAGCTCGAGGCCAGCGCCGGCCGTGTACCCGAAGGCCGGTGAGAGGCGCCCGCCGCTGAGCAGGTCCTGTCCGTTGATTTGAATCGACGTGGCGTCCACCGTGCCGCGCACGTTGGCCGCGGTGAGGGCGAAGGGCACCGAGTGCACGAGCTGGCGCGGAAGCAGCGCGCTGCCGTTGACCTGCACCTCGAGGTAGCGCGGGCCGGGGCTGCCCGAGAAGACGCTGCTGGGAATCGGCGTGGCCGCGCCCAGCGCCGTCGCGTACAGCCCTTCGCCGGAGAGGACGAGCAGCTGCTGCTCAGTCCACAGCGCGGTGCCGCCGGTGGCGCTGTCGAACAGGCCGAAGGTGAACGTCACCATGCCCGTCTCGGGCGTGCCGTTGGCGCGGAGGAGCCGGCCGCTGTAGCTGAGCGTCGAGGGCACCTGCGCGCTCGCCGCGGGCACGAAGGCGAGCAGCGCGGGCAGCAACACCCGCCAAGCCCAGGCTGCGCGCGCGTTACTTGAAGATGGCATGGAGGCCTCCGGTGTGGCGGTGCGTCGCGTTCGAAGAGGTGTTGCTCGGGGCGCCGGGCGCTTCACCCAGCGTCGCGTCGAGCCGGTGTGTGGCGTTGGACATGGCGCTCACGCCGGCGGCGCTGGCGCTGGACAGGCCGCCGGCGGCGACCTCGTCGAGCGGAGGGACGGTGGGCCGCACCACCCCGCCGTCGGGGAGCGTGCAGCCGCCGTCCGCGCAGCGCGACTCGCAGCCGAGCGTC
>JALHOS010000644.1 GCA_022842905.1 Myxococcaceae bacterium
CCCGGCAGCTCCACCGCTCCCGGCAGCTCCGCCGCTCCCGGCAACTCCGCCGCTCCCGGCAACGCCGCCGCTCCCAGCGACGCCGCCGCTCCCGGCAGCTCCGCCGCTCCCGGCAGCTCCGCCGCTCCCGGCAGCTCCGCCACCTCCGCTGCTGCCCGCTGTCGCGCCCGAGCCGCCACTTCCGCCGACCTGGCCCAGTCCACCATCATCGCCATTCGGAGCACCGGCACAGCCGACCAGCACCACCAACACTCCACACGCAGCACGCATGGCACTGAGTCTGCGCGACGCGCCCCACGCCCGTCACGCGCTGTCGTTCACGCTCGAGACCGCACCGAACGTGAGCTCTGCCTTCTGCCGTGGTGGCGTGCGTAGGAACCCAGCGTCGTCCAAGGTCAAGACATCAGCCGCGCATTGGGGCTGCAGCGGGGCTCGCGGCTTCTCTCGTCCGAAACCAAGACCCCGTGGCGCGCGACGCCACGAGCTGATCAGCGAGGACCTCGTGCGCTGGCGCCGGCTGCGAACACTGGCCTGTCGGTGCGGCCACAGGCTCCATTTCATGGCATTACTCGTGGCCCATGCTCTCCACCGTCGTCCTCTCCGCCCTCCTCGCCGGCTCCAACTCCAGCGAGCGCGGCCTGACCCGCACCCGCGAAGAGCTCGAAGTGAAGCTGGAGCTGCGCTGCGCGATGCAGCTGACCCTCACCTGGGACCACCCGTCGCTCGCCGCGAAGAACAAAGACATCGGCTGGGACCAGACGGACGGGGCGCTCGAGTGCAACGAGCCGCTGCGCTACCTCTGGGCGCTGTGTGGCAGCGACGCCGGCAAGCTCGCCGTGCGCAAGGCCGAGCTGCGAGAAGTCCGCTGCCGAGGCACCGCCGCTCCGAAGGGGAGCCTCATCGTCGACAAGGGCGTCGTCACCGTGGACCGCGCGTACGAAGAACCCCAACCCTTCCTCCGCGCGCGCGCCCAATTCGAAGCGGCGCTGAAGTTCTCCGTCCCCCTCGCCGAAGCCGACCCCTACGCAGACTCCGCGTGGGACGAGTTCCGCCGCGCGCCCACGCCCGTCCTCAGCACCACCGACTACTGCCTGGTCAACGGCGCCAAGGTGGCCTTCGACTGGTCCGCGCCCTCGCGCGTCGAGCCGCAGGACGTGGCATCCACCGTCAAAGTGCCTCGAGGCCGGCGTGGTCGTCATCGACGTGACGGTCAAGAACCGCAAGGCGACGGGCCTGCTCACCGTCGCGCGGGACGGCTGGCGTCGCCGCTCCACCGTGACGGACGACCTCCGCGACGGGCTGGAAGAAGAGCGCCAGGACGGTCAACTGCGCAGCCAAAGCGCAGTGGGCGCGCGACGAGCGAATCTGGGAGAAGACGTTCGCACCGGACGGCGGCCTCAGCCGGTACTGGCGGCAGCTGCCCGGCGAGCAAGCGTCCGTCGAGTTCAGGGACGACGGCCGGCCCACCGCGCTCAGCTGCAGCCCCAAGCTCGAAGGCGACGCCGTGCTGCGCACCTGGTGCGGCTTCGGCGCCGAGAAAACGGTCACGCTCTTCGACGGCACCGGCGAGCCCAGCGTCACCGTCACGCACCGCCTGGGCCGCAAGGTGAAGCAGGTCGCCGGCACCAGCCGCTACGCCCAGCGCAGCACCCTGTCCTTCGTGGACGGCCAGCCGGACGGCGAAGAGCGCGTCACCCGCGCCGATGGAACGCTCGAGCGCGTGCTGACGTGGAAGCGCGGCGTGCAGCACGGGCTCGACAAGACGTTCGCCAAGGACGGCAAGCGCGTCGTCGTCGAGGCGGCGTGGAAGGACGGCGTCCTCGAGCGCCGCACCGAGTTTTTCCTCAACGGCAACCCCAAGCGCGAAGACGTGTTCGACGGCTCGGCCATGCGCCGCAGCACCGAGTACTTCGACTTGGGGGCCGTGCGGACCAAGGGCGTCTGGCGCGCCTGCGAGCGGCGCTTCGGCGAGCGCTGGTGTGAAGACGGCCTGCACCAGTCTTTCTTCGAGTCTGGCGCGAGGGAGGGGGAGGTGACGTTCAAGGCCGGCGCCCGGCTGGCGTCCCGCCGCTGGTACGAGCACGGCCCGCTCGAGGAAGAGGCCAGCTGGCTCGACGGCAAGTTGACGAAGCAGACGACGTACTTCCCCGACGCAGGCGTCCGAGCGGACGACGCGTTCGAAGAAGACGGCTCACGCAAGGTGCGCCGCCCGTAGCGCGCCGGCGTCGCGTTTAGGTCTGCCACCGGAACGCCAGGCCGCCCGGCGACTTCGTGCGGAACAGGAGCAGCACGGCCTCGCCGGTGAGCAAGCTGACGAAGTGCCGCGGCTCGTGCTCGTCGCGGACGTGCACGGGGGCTTGTCCGGGAAGTGCCTCGGCGCGCTCGAAGTCCCAGCTCGGCGCGCGCCCACCGGAGAGCGGCGGCCCTTCGACGAGCTGGAAGAGCAGGGTGGCCGGCGTGCCGTCGGCTTCGAGCGGCCAGTCCGCGCCCTGCGACCACGCGGGCCAGCCGCCCAGCTTGTCGGCGAAGAGGGGTCGCGCGGACGGCTCGTCAGCGACGCCGTCGTCGTCACGCGCGAGGCCCAATCGTGGCCAGTCTTCGAGGTGCGGCTCTTCGACGAAGCGCACCCACCCGGTGATGCAAGCCGTGCCGCTCACCGTGCTTGGGGCGGGCAGGTCCGGTGGCGCCGAGCGACGCTCCGCGGTCGAGCGTTCGAGGACTCGCGCCAGCACTCCGGCCGACGTCTCGTCGCGCACGTCGCACCCGCCGCGCGTGCACAGGAAGAGCTGCGCGAGCCCAGGCGCCGCCGGCGAGGCTTCGGGGGGGAGCGACGACAGGTCGAGCTCGAGCACCGGCGTGAGCGGCTGAAGATCGGAAGAGCG
>JALHOS010000645.1 GCA_022842905.1 Myxococcaceae bacterium
GGCCGGCGGCCTCGTGGAGCGCCGACGCCGGCAGCGCTTCCGGGGCGGGCGGGGACTCGTCGAGCGCAGCCAGGAAGCTGCGCGCCCAGACGGCGGCGCTGCCCGCGTGCACCGTGCCGCGCAGCGCCGCCATGCGCCGAGCCTGGTCGTCGGCCGGGAGGTGCAGGGCGTGGTGAATGGCGCGGGACAGGCCTTCGACGTCGTAGGGGTTGACCTGCACCGCGTCGTGCAGCTCGGTGGCGGCGCCGGCGAACTCGGACAGCACCAGCACACCGGTGTCGTCGGTGCGGCTGGCGACGTACTCCTTGGCCACCAGGTTCATGCCGTCGCGCAGCGGCGTCACCAGCATGACGTCCGCCGCGACGTAGAGCGCCGACAGCTCGTCAGGGTCCACCCCGCGGTGGAGCAGGTGGACGACGTTGCGCGTCGGAGAGCCGAAGGCCCCGTTCAGGCGCCCGACCAGCTCGTTCACCGTGCGCCGGTACTCGGCGTAGCCGTCGACGGCCTCGCGGGTCGGCACCGCCAGCTGAATGACGTGGAGGCGGTCGGCCAGGGTGCGGTCCTGAGAGAGGAGGCGCTCCAGCGCCAGCAGCCGGCGCACCAGCCCCTTCGTGTAGTCGAAGCGGTCGACGGACAGCACGACGGTGCGCCCCTGCGCGTCGGCCCGCAGCGCCGCGGCGCGCTCTCGGACCGACGCGCTGAGCGCGCGGGCGGCGAACGCGTCGGCGTCGATGCCGATGGGGAAGGCCCCCACGCGCACGGGGCGCCCGTCGTCGAGCAAGACGTCGCCGGCCTGCTCGAGGCCGAGCAGCTGAGAGCACGCGTAGCCGAAGTGGAACGCGTAGCCGGCGGTGTGAAAGCCCACGACGTCCGCGCCCACCAGGCCGCGGAGCACCTCCGCGCGCCACGGCAAGATGCGGAATACCTCCGGCCCGGGGAAGGGCACGTGCAGGAAGAAGCCGATGCGGGCCTGCGGGCACCGCTGACGGAGCAGCGCGGGCACCAGGGCGAGCTGGTAGTCGTGGATCCACACCGCGTCGCCCGGCCGCCAGTGGGCCGCGAGCGCGTCGGCGAAGCGGGCGTTGACGCGGCGGAAGACTTGCCAGTCGTCGTGCGCGTCGACCCGCACCTTGTCCAGCAGGTAGTGGCACAGCGGCCAGAGCACGCCGTTCGCGGCGCCCTCGTAGTAGCCGCGCAGCTCGTCGTCGCTCAGGAAGACCGGGGCGGCCCCGTGGGGGTCGAGCGCGGCGGCAACCGCTTCGGGCGCCGCGTCTGCCACCGGGCCAGGCCACCCCAGCCAGAGCGTCTGGGCGTCGCGGGACACGCTCCCGAGCGCCGAAGCGAGGCCTCCGGGCGAGCGCGTGGCCACGAGCTGCCCGTCGAGCTGGCTCAGCGTGACGGGGAGTCGGTGTGAGGCGATGAGGGTGCGGGCCATGCGGGCCTGGGTACGCCCCTCGGGCACGCGGGACGATGACGCCCGTCATGGCCTTGCACGGTTGGGGGGGCGTGCGACGCTGTCGACGGTGCGTCACCCGACCACGCCGGCCCAGCTGGACGAAGCGTTCGCGCACGCGCCCGTGTTGGCGGCGCTGACGGCCGAGCTGCGCGCGTCGTTGGCGCGCGAGAGCGAGGTGGTGGAGCTGCGCGCGCACCAGCTGCTGTGGCGGCAGGGTGGACCGGCGCGCGCGTTGGGGCTCATCCTCCGCGGGCGCGTGGCGCTCGAGCGCCTCCAGGGTGACCGGCGCGTCCTGGTGGACGTCGCCGGCGCGAATGAGGTGCTGGGCGAGGTGGCTTTCTCTCTCGAGCGCACCTACCGCTTCGACGTGCGCTGCCTGCGCAGCGCGCGGGTGGCGCTGGTGCCGACGGCGCCGCTGAGGAAGGCGCTCGAGCGGGACCCGGCGCTGGCGGTGGCCTTGGCTGGCGACCTGGCGCAGCAGCTGCTCAACCTGACCCGCCGCGTCGAAGCGCTGTCCGCCGGCTCGGTGCGCCAGCGCCTGGCGCAGGTGCTGCTGACGCTGACCGAGCGCTTCGGCGTGCCTTTCCCCGGGGGTACCTTGATGCCGGCTCGCGTGCGGCGCGAGGACTTGGCTGCGCTCGCCGCGACGACGGTGGAGTCGGCCAGCCGGCAGATCTCCGCGTGGACGAAGGAGGGCGTGCTGCTGCCGCAGCCGGTCGGCTTCCTGGTGCGCGACGTGAGGGCGCTGGCCGAGCTGTCCCCCACGCTGCATCAGCTCCGCAGCGCGAGGGCGCCAAGGAAGAGGGCGTAGCCGGTCAGCAGCGTGGCGCCTTCGACGCGCGTGATGGAGCGCGCGCGCCGCATCACGAAGGCGCCGACCGCGGTGAACGCGAGGAGCGCGCCGAGCTCGACGGTCAGGCTCATCAGCGGCGCCGGGAGCGGGGCAATGGCGGCGGACGCGCCGAGGCACAGGAGCGCGTTGAAGATGTTGCTGCCCACCACGTTGCCCACCGCCAGGTCCGAGTGGCCCCGCCACGCGGCGATGAGGCTGGTCGCCAGCTCCGGCAGCGACGTGCCCACCGCGACGATGGTGAGGCCGATGAGGCGCTCGGACAGACCGAGGTGGCGCGCCAGACCCGCGGCGCCGTCGACGAAGAGGCTGCCGCCCACCACCAGGGCAGCCAGGCCGGCGAGCGCCGTCAGAGCCAAACGGAGCCGGCTCGCCTGGGGCGAAGGCGCGCCCGCGGCGTCCGCTGCGGACGCCATGGCCTGAGCGTCGGCCGCGGCGCCGACGGCGGTGGTGCGGGCCGTGCGAATCATCCACGCGCTGTAGGCGCCACGCTGCTGACCGGCTACGCCCTCTTCCTTGGC
>JALHOS010000646.1 GCA_022842905.1 Myxococcaceae bacterium
AGGCACGAAGTACCCGTCACGCGGCGTGAGGGCCCCGGGGGGAATGGTTTTGAGAAGCCGGGGTCCCATCCCTCTGAGAACCGACAAAATCGGGCTCAGAGACGGCGCCTATCATCACCCGCATTCCGCTCGAAGACATGCGCGAGTTGTGGGTGTGGGGCTCCTGGAAGGAACCGACCCCGACAGGTTTCAGCAACCATGTGTTTGTCGTCTGCACCTCCCGCGCCGCCTGTAGGCGCTACGCGAACAAGCGAACGACGGACACCTGGCTGCTTGCCGATGAACTGGGCGAAAAAGCCGCCAAGCCACCGCCGGTGCCCGACGACGACTCGTTGTTCGACGCTAGTAACGATGGGGACAGTTCGGGTGGTCGCAGGTTTCGGCTGCTGACTTTCAAGCAGTTGGTGAACGAGGTGAGGGCTGAAGCGGGGGCCGCAGGCGATCACGGAGTCACGTTGCTCGTGAACCCGTGGAGGGGCCGTGGTCGCATCCAGGCCGACCTAATCTGCTCGGCGAGGGACTTCGTGCCGACCGTGAACATGCAGCCGCGCGGCTGACGGCCCTGCTTGCCGCCTCAGCCCCACCCGCTGAAGCCGAACCCCCTCTCGCCCCAGTACCTCAACCACCTCACCGCAGCCTCGACGTCGGCAATGTCGGCCCCGGCGCGGACCATGCCTCGATGTTCGGCCTCCCCACTTTCACCGAGTTGATGAAAGGCGCCCACATATCCATCGCGACCGCTTCAATGCCCTCGAGTTGTTTCACTGTGAGACTTGCGATGAAGAAGCCGTCAAGGCTTGCCTTGGTTCTCTCGTCGGCGATGTACTCGACAGTGATGTAATGTACTGGACGGTGCCTCGGTCGAGATCGTTCACCAGGATCATGTACCACTGGCACTTCGCCACAGCCTTCTCGTCAAGTCACGACTCGTCTTCTACCCGCGCCGCTGTGGGATTTCCGAGGCCCTGCGTGTCGACCTCGGCGACGAGATCACCGTACTCCGCGGTCCTGAGGGACCGCGCGACGTCCGCGGCGACTACGACTGATGTGATCTCCGCCCTCATCGAGGTGAACTCGTGAGTACGGGTCATACAGGAGCGCGAACCATCGCACTGCTGTTCTTGTTTGCGACATGCGGCCCGACGCAGCCGGTGTCGCAAGCTCCGACGTTCCCGTGCGTGTCCAACACAAAGTGGTATTGGCACCCAGCGAGTGGCGATTGTGAAATCTGGGACGGGCCCGCCACTCACTATGGACTGCGGTGGTTCGACGCCGACGCGGGTCGTTGCGAGCCGACGTGCGCGAGCGCGCGCACTGATCGGTGCTTCGAGCCAGACGCCGGGTGCGAAGCCGCAGGCCTGTATCGGTCCGAAGCAGACTGCGCGCGCTCGTGCGGACTTCCGGAACCCAAACCAATCGGTTGCGGCGGGTGAACGGAGATCCCCGGCAGCATCAGAGGGACGTGCGTAACAGCTGCGCGGACCGGTACTTGAGCGCAGGTTGAAGGTCGCGGGTGGGCGAGCGCCCGTTCAGAGCAATCGTGGCAAGGTGAGCAGGCCGAGTTCGTACTGAAGTTCCTTCGCGTCGAGCCGAGCGCTTCGTCGCGCCGAGGCTCGGGCTGGGCGTGCACCTGGCGGGGGGCGGGAGGCGTGTCGATCCGCGGGAAGATCCTCCGGACGTGACCCCGGAGCTCCGGCTCGCGTTCTCGGTGGCGTTCTGAGAGCCGGCGCGACACGGCGCGCGCCCATGAATATTCACCCGCGCTCGTCCGTCAGTGGCGCGCCATGGTCACTGTGCTCGCCGTCCTCGCCCTCGGGCAGACGCCCGCCTTTGTGAACGCCGCCCCCGTCCCGCCGCTCGAGTGCCGCGTCACGAGCGGCCAGCAGGTCTGTGGCTACGCCTGCGCCGCGACGTCATCTGACGTGAGCTGCGCGAAGACGCCGCAAGGCCTGTGCCGTGTCTTCGACGCGACGATCTTCTGCTGGGACCCACCGGAGGAAGTCCGACTTCACCTGACGGCGGACCTGCCCGCGCCCACCTGCATCGCCAAGTTCGGCCGTCGCGCCTGTGGCTGGGCCTGCACCAGCAGCTCCGAAGAGCTCGGCTGCGCGAAGAGCCCGTGGGGCAAGTGCACGACCGCCTACGGGAACGTCATCTGCTGGGATCCGCCGGACGCGCTCATTCACCAGGGCGGCGAGGCGCTCTTCAGCTCGAGCTGCGTGACGACCCAAGGCGTGGGGGCCTGCGGCTGGGACTGCAAGACGAGCTTCGGGCGCGTGGCCTGCGCGCAGACGCCGGCGGGGAAGTGCTCGGCCTTTCAAGGGCGCCTCGACTGCTTCGATCCGCCGCTGGCGCCGATCACCCACGCGAGCCGCTGAAGCCGGTCCTCGCCGTCCGGGGGGCTTCGAGGCACTTGCTGGAAATGCCTGTTCCGCAGGTCGGGTTGGAGCGTGCGTTCACCACTCACGAAGGGACGCGCGCATGGTGTCTCGCGATTCGCAGGTGCTGCGAACGGCTGGCTTCGTCTTGGTCGGCCTGTCCGCCGGCTTCCTCTGGCACGATCTGGCGCTGCCGCCGAGCTGGACGGTGGTGCTCTTGGCCGTGGGCGCGCTCTTCGCCACCGTCCGAAGCGCCAAGGGCGAAGTGGCCTGGGTTGCGCCCGTCGGACTCTTGGCGTTGACGCTCTTGTCGAGCGGCACGTGGCTCGCGCTCAAGGCGCCCATGCAGCTGGTCGGCGTAGCCGCGTGCACGGTCGCCGCCGCGGTGCTGGCCCACCGCACCCGCGCGCTCTGGGCCACGGAGGACGGCGCCCGGC
>JALHOS010000647.1 GCA_022842905.1 Myxococcaceae bacterium
GCCAGCCGTGCCGCCAGTCCCCGCGGTGCCGCCGCCACCCGCCGTCCCACCCGTTCCCGCCGAGCCGCCGCTACCCGCGGTGCCACCCGACCCACCGCTCCCGGCCGTGCCGATCACCCCGCCCCCGCCGACGCCGGAGTCCTTCCCAGTCGGTCGTACCGGGCCGCAGCCCATGAGCGCGGCCAGTCCCAGCACGCAGCAGAGGATTCGAGTCATGTGTGGCACTCCTTGTGATTTTTCCGAGAACGACTACCCAGCGGCCTTCCTGCGAAGCGCGGCGCTCCTACACGGGCCCGCCGTGAGCGGCAAGCGACGGAGAGGCAACGATGAAAGCGGTCGGATTCTCGAAGCATGGCGGGCCCGGAGTGTTGGAAGTGCTGGACCTGCCGACGCCAGCGCCCAAGGCGCGCGAGGTGCGGGTCAAGGTGAAGGCCGTGGCGCTCAACCACCTGGACGTCTGGGTTCGGCAGGGCTGGCCGGGACTCAAGCTGGGCATGCCGCACGTGCTGGGCGCCGACATCGCCGGGGTGGTCGACGCGGTGGGCGCCGAGGTGACGGACGTGGCGGTCGGCACGGAGATCCTGGTGAACCCCGGCCTGTCCTGCGGCGCGTGTGAGCGGTGCCTGTCCGGCGAGGACAACCTGTGCCGCAGCTACGCGATCGTCGGCGAGCACACGCGCGGCGGGTACGCGGAGTACGTCTGCGTGCCACGACAGAACGTGCTGCCCAAGCCGGCGAAGCTGTCTTTCGAAGAAGCCGCCTGCCTGCCGCTGACGTTCCTGACCGCGTGGACCATGTTGGTGCGGCGCGCGCAGCTCAAGACCGGGGAGTGGGTGCTGGTGCACGCCGGCGGCTCCGGCGTCGGCAGCGCCGGCATTCAGATCGCCAAGCTCCTCGGCGCGAAGGTGATCACCACCGCATCGACGGCGGCCAAGCTCGACAAGGCCAGGGCGCTCGGCGCGGACTTCACGGTGAACTACGTCGAGAAGGACTTCGTCGACGAGGTGAAGCGGATCACCAACAAGCGCCTGGTCGACGTGGTGTTCGAACACGTCGGTGGGCAGACGTTCGAGAAGTCCATCGCCTGCCTGCCCTACGGCGGCCGGCTGGTGACCTGCGGCGCGTCGAGCGGCGACACCGCGGCGCTCAACTTGAAGGTGCTGTTCTACAAGCGCATCTCCCTGCTCGGCTCGACCATGGGCAGCAAGGGCGACCTCTTCCGGATCCTCCAGCTGGTCGACGAAGGGAAGCTGCGGCCGGTGTTGGATCGGGTGCTGCCGCTCGAGCAGGCCCGCAGCGCGCACGAGCTGCTCAGCAACCGCCAGGCGTTCGGCAACGTCGTCCTGACGCCCTGAGGGAGACTGAAGCCCATGCACACCTGCTACGTGGTGGACGCGGTCCGGACGCCGATCGGCAAGCACAAGGGCGCGCTGCGCGACGTGCGCCCCGACGACCTGCTGGGGCTGGTCTTCAAGAAGATCGTCGAGCGAACGAAGGTGGACCCGGCGAGCGTCGACGAGGTGTTCGCCGGCTGCGCGAACCAGGCCGGCGAGGACAACCGCAACATCGCCCGCATGGCCGTGCTGATCGCCGGGCTCCCCGACTCGGTGCCCGCGGCGACGGTGAACCGGCTGTGCGGCAGCGGGCTCGAGGCCGTGCTTCAAGGCGCACGGATGATCCGGCTGGGCGAGGCCGACGTGGTGATCGCCGGCGGCGTGGAGTCGATGACCCGGGCCCCCTGGTCCTTCCCCAAGCCCGC
Source organism: Myxococcaceae bacterium (assembly GCA_022842905.1). GTDB lineage: Bacteria > Myxococcota > Myxococcia > Myxococcales > Myxococcaceae > JALHOS01. The sequence continues at coordinate 1,760 of JALHOS010000647.1, forward strand.
CGAGGGCTTCCCGACCGGCAAGTGGGAGGCGTGGGACACGTCGCTGGGCTGGCGCTACCCGAACCCCGTCTTGGCGGCCCGCTTCCCGCTCGAGCAGATGGGCGAGACCGCCGAGAACGTCGCCGAGCGGCTGGGCATTTCGCGCGCCGATCAAGACGCCTTCGCGCTGAGCTCTCACCAGAAGGCGGTGCTCGCGCAGCAGCAGGGCCACTTCGCCGCCGAGCTCGTCCCGGTGGAGCTGCCGTCGAAGAAGGGCCCGCCCACGGTGATCTCAGCCGACGAAGGGCCCCGCGCCGACAGCACGCTCGAGAAGCTCGCGACGCTCAAGGCCGCGTTCCGGCCGGGCGGGTCGGTCACCGCGGGCAACTCGTCGACGCTCAATGACGGCGCGGCGGCGGTGCTGCTGGTGAGCGAGGCAGGGCTGAAGCGCCTCGGGCTCGCGCCGCTGGCGCGGGTGGTGACGGGCGCGACGGCCGGCGTGGATCCACGGGTGATGGGCCTGGGCCCCGTCCCCGCGCTCCGCAAGGCGCTCGCGCAGGCGCAGTGGACGCAGGACTCGCTGGAGGACGTCGAGCTCAACGAAGCGTTCGCGGCGCAGGCCCTGGGGTGTCTGCGGGAGCTGGGACTCGACCCGGCCAAGGTGAACGCGAGCGGCGGAGCGATCGCGCTGGGGCACCCGCTGGGCATGAGCGGCACGCGGATCGTCGCCACCCTGCTCCACCGCATGCGCCGCACCGGAAGCAAGCGCGGCGCAGCGGCCATGTGCATTGGCGTGGGCCAAGGCATCGCCGCGCTGTTCGAGCGCGCCTAGGACCGGCGTAGAGTCGGCGGCACCTCGTCGCCCCGCTTGAAGGAAACGCCATGCGCCTGGTCGCTGCCGTCGTCGCCGCTGCCGTGGCCGGTGCGTGTGAGCCCCCGTTCGTCGACGTCGAGCCGCGCATGAGAGACGCCGGCGCCGGGGGCGCCGCAGGCGGTGGAGGCGGCACGACCGGCGTCGGCGGCGGGAGCGCTGGCACGTCGGGAGGCGCTGGCGGCGTCGGCGGGGGAAGCGCG
>JALHOS010000648.1 GCA_022842905.1 Myxococcaceae bacterium
CCGTCGGCGGCCCGCAACGGCTCGGAGCGCGGGCAGACGCCGCAGGCCGTGGACAGCGTGAGGAGCGCGCTGAGGAGAAGACGCATGGAGCCGGAGCGGCGCTTACACCAGAATCGAGACTGGGGAAGGCCGCGCGGCCGGTGACAAGATCGGCTCCTCGCCACTGCTTAGAGCGCTGCAGACGACGTGCGCCGTGGGCAGCCAAGACCCGAGCGCGGTGGGCATCGACCACGACAGCGCGCTGGAGGCGATGCGCTCGCTCGCTTCGGAGGTCGCGGGCTCACGGCCCAGGAGCTTCAACGAGCCTCGGCGCGGGATGGACCGCTGCGTTTGGGGAGAGGCGTCGTCGGCCGAACCTGAAGGAAGTCGCCCCCCTTGGCGTGGCAATCGCTTTTTCAGATTTGTTCCAGGTGGTTACGCGGCGCGCGTCCGAGGGGGAATGCGAATGTCGAACGCTCGCGTGGGGGAATACGTGGCTGGGCGTGCGGCGCTCCTGCCGCCCTTGCTCGGAGTCTCAACCATGCTCACCCTCGTCGCGCTCCAGTCCCGTCGTGCCTTCGTGTTGGTCGTCCTCTCGGTCCTCGGTGGCTGCTACGCGCCGGTAGAGGAGGTTGCGGAGGCTGACTCGGGCACCGAGCGCACGGCTTCCCTCGCGGTCGAGCCGCCGGTCACCACGTGCAGTGGAAGCTCGGTGCGCGTGGCCGGGCTCGCCGACGCGCAAGCGCGCCTCCAGGGGCGTTGGCGGCGGTGCGGAGAACCGCAGGGGCGGCTCGACGAGGCTCCACCTTTCGTGAAGGAGGTCGTCGCCTTCGAGGTCGAGAACGACGAGTGGTTCAGCCTCGTGCAGGGCGACGCCGGAGACTGGCGCCGTCTCACCAGCCTGGAGCTCAGCGGCACCCTGGAGTGGTGGTCGACGGGAAACGTCGGTGTCTCGTTCCGGGCCGGGACGCGCTTCACACCAGCAATCGTCGCGTTCTCGACTGCGGGGGTGCGGCTCGACCTTTACCCCGGGGTGGCGTTGGACTTCGTGCCGCTCCGGTGAAGCTGTTCAAAGCGAGAACTCGCCGGTCGGCGCGAGATGCGTTCCGCAAGACGATCGAGTGTGACCCGTCAGCGACGCCTCGGTGACGACGAACACGGCGGTGCGCAACCGCCCATGCCAGGCATTGTGCTGCGCGAGGGAGACCGGACGGACTCACACGCGGCGAACGGTGCGCTCGCAAGGGCCCGCCCCGCTCAGAGCAGGAGCAGCGCGACAGCGACGCCGACCAGAATGACCGCCATCAGCGCCACGCCCACCTTCATCCGCAGCCGGGCGCTCTCCGGAGGCAACTCCGGACCGCGAGCCGCACGACGAGCGCCGGGCGCTTGCCACTGGTGCTCAGCGACAATCACTCTTCCCCGGTAGCGACAATTACACTTCCCCATCCTGAGTGAGCGCCGGAGACGGGTCACCGACCACGGAGAGTCGGTGATCACGACGGACGCCCAGGTGAGGAAGCTCATGGAGGAGTTGAAGAAACACGGACAGTTGGCGCTCGCGGCCGCGCGAGCTGGCATGGATCGCGGGACGGGGGCGAAGTACCGGGACGCACAGAAGCTGCCGTCCGAGATGAAGGCGGCGCGGGACTGGCGCACGCGGGAGGACCCGTTCGAGGAGGCGTGGCCGGTCATCGCGTCGAAGCTGGAGGATGCGCCGGAGCTCGAGGCGAAGACGCTATTCGAGTGGTTGCTGGCGACGTCGCCGGCGGGGACGTACGAGCCGGGGCAGCTGCGGACGCTGCAGCGTCGGGTGCGTCAGTGGCGTGCGACGGCGGGGCCGGAAAAGGAGGTCTTCTTCGCGCAGGAGCATCGGCCCGGCGAAGCGATGCAGACTGACTTCACGTCGGCGAACGAGCTGGCGATCACCATCGCGGACGAGGCCTTCAAGCACCTGCTGTGTCATCCGGTGCTGCCGTACTCGAACTGGGAGTGGGTGACGGTCTGCCAGTCGGAGTCGATGGCGGCGCTCAAGCGAGGCGTGCAGGGTGCGCTTTTCCAGCTCGGGCGGACGCCGAAGTGGCACCAGACGGACCACTCGACGGCGGCAACGCACGACGTGCCAAGCGGCGAGCGCGACTTCAACGACGAGTACCGCGCCTTCGTCGAACACTTCCGGATGAAGGCGCGCACCATCGAGGTCGGCGCGCCGAACCAGAACGGCGACGTCGAGTCGCTGAACGGGGTGTTGAAGCGGCGACTCGAGCAGCACCTGCTGATGCGGGGCAGCCGCGATTTCGAGTCGGTGGAAGCGTACGAGACGTGGCTGCAGGCGGTGGTGACGAGCGCCAACGGGCTGCGGCACACGCGAGTCGCCGAGGAGCTCGCCGCGATGCGCCCGCTCGACGTGGAGCGCCTCAAGGAGTTTTCCGAGGAGGACGTGCTGGTGACGGGATGGAGCACCATCCGCGTGAAGCACAACGCGTACTCGGTGCCGTCGCGACTCATCGGCGATTGGGTGCAGGTGCACCTCTACGACGACAGGCTGGACGTGCGGTACGGCGGCACGTCGCAGTTGGTGGTGCCTCGGCTGCTCGGGCGCAACGGCCGCCGCATCAACTACCGGCACATCATCTGGAGCCTGGTGAGGAAGCCCTGGTCCTTCGCGCAGTACCGCTACCGTGAAGAGCTCTTCCCGACGCTCGCCTTCCGCAAGGCGTACGACGCGCTTGCCGCTTCTCCACAGGAGCGCGGCATGACTCCACAGGTTTTGAGTCTCCCCCGGACCCCCTCACCATCGTCGTCGTCGTCGTT
>JALHOS010000649.1 GCA_022842905.1 Myxococcaceae bacterium
CGGACGGGCGGCTGTTCGTCGCCGACGCCGGTGCGGGTGTCGTGCTGCGCGTGGGAGACGACGGGCGCTGCGTGCGGCTGGGCGACGGGCTGCTCGAGCGGCCTTCGGGGCTCGCGCTGGGCCCGGGGCGCCTCTACGTCGTCGATCCACCGCGGCATGCGGTGCTCGTGCTCTCGCCGGACGACGGCCGGCTGTTGGGGCGGCTCGACGTCACGACGGGCGAAGGGCCGCCGCTCAACTACCCGACCGCCGTCGCGGTGGCGCCGGACGGCTCGGTGCTCGTCGTCGACGCGCTGAACTTCCGCGTGGCGCGCTTCAACGCGCAGGGCGGCTACGTCACCGGCTTCGGCGAGGCGGGGGACGGCGACGGCTCCTTCGGCCGCCCCAAGGCCGTCGCCGTCGACGCCGACGGGCGCCTGTACGTCACCGACGCGCAGCACGACGTGGTGCTGCTGTTCTCTCCGGGAGGCACGTTCCTCGCCGCGGTCGGCAGCGCGCCCGGAGAGCTCGGCGCGCTGGCGTTGCCCGCCGGCGTCGCGGTGCGGGACGGGTACCTGTACGTCGCCAACTCGTATAACCAGCGCGTGGAGATTTTCGTGCTGGTGGGGCAGGGCTCGCCGTGACGCCTCGGACGCTGACGCTGGGAATGCTGCTCTGGGCCGCCGCCGCGCAGGCGCAGGAAGGTGTCGCCGCCACGCGGCACAACCTGGCGCGGTCCGGCCCAGGCCCGCTGCGCGCCGAAGCCGAGACGCAGGTCTGCTTCTTCTGTCACGTGCCGCACCGCGGGGGCCGCGGGGGCAACAACCGCCCCGAGACGTCCGCCAGCTACACGCCGTACACCAGCACGACGCAGCAGGCGCAGCGGCCGGAGCGGCTGAGCGAGTCCACCCGGCTGTGCTTGTCGTGCCACGACGGGACGATCGCCGTGGGGCAGACGCGCCGAGAGGCCGACGTCACCCGCACCGCGGGCACGGGCTCCGACGGCCGCATGGGCAATCGCCCCGCCAACCTCGGGACCGACCTGCGCCGCAGCCACCCGGTGTCGGTGGCCGTGCCTGCGGGCTTCGAAATCAAGCCGCCCGCGGCGGGCCCAGTGAAGCTCGACGCCCGCGGCCGCGTGCAATGCACGTCGTGTCACGACCCACACCAGTCGGCCAGCCCGCTCGAAGGGAACTTTCTGGTCATGTCGAACCGGCAGGGTGAGCTGTGTCTGAGCTGCCACGCCAAGGCCTTCTGGTGGACCCAGCCGTCGGCGCACCAGTCGTCCAACGCGCAGTACAACACCCGCCTGGGCGCCAGCACGCCCTTCAACACCATCGCCGAGAACGCGTGCATGGCCTGCCACCAGATGCACGGCGCGCAGACTCCGGCGCGGCTGGTGCGCGGGGGCGTCTCGCAGGTCTGCCTGCCGTGCCACTCGGGCAAGGTGGCGCAGACGGACATTCGCGCCGACTTGGCGAAGTCCTACGCGCACCCCGTCGGCGCCGCGAAGGACGTGCACGACGCCGCCGAAGGGCCGCAGAGCACCACCACGCCCTTGCCCGAGACGCGCGCGTCGGCGCCGCGGCACGTCGAGTGTGTCGACTGCCACAACCCACACGCGGCGAACGGCCAGCCTGCCGCGCCACCGCGCGTCGGCGGCGCGCTCGCCGGCGTCTGGGGGATCGACCGGAACGGAGAGCGGGTGAACCCCGCGCAGTTCGAATACGAGATCTGCTTCAAGTGCCATGGCGACAGCGCGAACCGCCCCCAGCGCCTGGGGCCCCGGCCGCCCAACCGCGTGCGCCGCGCGACCACCGACGTGCGGCAGGCCTTCGACTTGGGCGCCGTGTCCTTCCACCCGGTGGAGGGCCCAGGCCGCAACCCCGACGTGCCCGGCCTGCTCCCGCCGCTCAGCGCGACGAGCGTCATTCTCTGCACCGACTGCCACGCGTCGGACACCGGCGCGAAGGCCGGCGGCACGGGACCCAAAGGGCCGCACGGCTCGGCGTACCCCGGGCTCCTCGAGCGCAACCTGTCGACCGCGGACGGCACGCCCGAGAACGTTCAGGCGTACGCGCTCTGTTACAAGTGCCACGACCGCGACGTGCTCTTCTCACCGCAGTCCGGCTTCCCGTCGCACGCCCAGCACGTGCAGAAGTCGATGACGCCGTGCACTGCCTGCCACGAGTGGCACGGCGTGTCCGCGCTGCAGGGAACGCCGGCGAACAACGCGCATTTGGTGAACTTCGACCTGGCGATCGCCAAGCCTTCGGCGAGCGGCGCGCTCCAGTACACGAGCCAGGGCCCGCGGAGCGGCACCTGCTCGGTGGCCTGTCACGGCATGGACCACCGCGAGACCCGCTACTGAAGGTCACTGGTTGTGGCAGGAGCGGCACAGGCCGGACGCGTTGCTGACGTCGACGCGCGTCAGGAACGGGTTGGGCGCGTACTTGTTGTGGGGCTCGTGGCAGGTCGAGCACTCCACGCCGACGCCTTCACCTTCGCCGCCGCCCATGGGCACCAGGTTGATCGCCGCGCCGTCGCGGCCGTCCGTCGTCGGCGCCGCGGTGCAGATGCCGCTCGTGCTGGTGCAGCCGCCCCCGCGCACCACCGCGAAGAAGTGGCCGGTGGTGCCGTCGGCCCGCAGCGTGCTGGTGCGGCCGTTGTAGGTCTGCGACGGGTACGGAATGGAGACGG
>JALHOS010000650.1 GCA_022842905.1 Myxococcaceae bacterium
CGGTGCCGCCCGTACCCGCGGTGCCGCCAGTGCCCGCCGTGCCGCCAGTGCCTGCCGTGCCGCCAGTGCCCGCCGTGCCACCCGTCCCGCCGCCGCCAGCCACCGAGCAGACCCCGGCCGTGCAGCTCTGCGTCCCGCTGCAGGCCACGCAGGCCTTGCCCATGGTGCCGCACGTCGCGTTCGTCGACGTCATGCACTTGCCAGCCGAGCAGCAGCCGCTCGCGCAGGTCGTCGCGTTGCACGCGCCCGAAGTGGGACCACAGCCAGCCAAGAGACCGGCGGACAGGCCGACGGTCAGCGCCACGAGGTGAAGTGTTTTCATGAAGGGTCGCCCCTAGGTGGCGGCGCCCCACCGTGTCAACCGTGACAGCCGTGTCACATCACGTCGGGTCGGGCTTGGGCGTGCTCTTGCCGCTCTTGGGCAGCGTCGGCGCGGCGATGGCCTTGCTCGGCAGCTCACCAGTCAGCGCCTTGAGGAAGGTGACGAGGCTGTCCACGTCGTCCTTCGAAAGGTCCTTACCCAGCTGGTGCGTGCCCATGAGCTTGACGGCTTCTTCGAGCGTCTTCGCGCTGCCGTCGTGCAGGTACGGCCCCGTCTTCTCGACGTTGCGCAGGCTGGGCACGCGGAAGACGAACTTGTCGGCTTCGGCCTTCGTCACCTCGAAGCGGCCCGTGTCCTTGAGGCCCGGCACCGGCTTGACGAGGCCGTACTTCATGTACACGCCGCCGCCGAGGCCTTCTCCGGTGTGGCAGGCGGTGCAGCCGACGTCCATGAACTTGGCCAGGCCCTTCTGCTCCGCGTCGCTCAGCGCCTTCGCGTCGCCGAGCAGGAACTTGTCGAAGCGGCTGGGCGTCACCAGCGTGCGCTCGAAGGCGCCGACGGCCTTGGCGAAGGTGTCGTAGGTCAGCGGCTCCTTCGCGTCGGGGAAGGCCTTCTTGAAGAGCGGCGGGTAGTCGGGAATCGACTTGAGGACGGCCTCGACGGCCGCGGCGTCTTTCATCGCCATCTCGACGGGGTTGAGCACCGGCCCCTTGGCCTGCTCTTCGAGCGACGGCGCGCGGCCGTCCCAGAACTGCGCGACGTGGTTGCCCGCGTTGTACACGGTGGGCGAGTTGCGCCCGCCCAGCTGCTTCTTGTGCCCGGTGCTCGTCGGCGCGCCGTCGACGCCATACTTCGCGACGTCGTGGCAGCTGTTGCAGGACAGGTCGTGGTTCTTCGAGATGCGGTTTTCGAAGAAGAGCAGCTTGCCCAGCTCGACCTTCGCCGGGGTGATGGGGTTGTCCTTCGAATCGAACTGCGCGGGGAGCGGCTTGAACGTCTTCTTCGCGCGGTCCTGAATGGAGTCTGCGGCGAAGGCGGAGGACGCGGCGAGGGCTGCACAGCAGAGGAAGAGGTGTCTCATGAGGTGCCGAATAACAACCACCCCCGGACCTGTCACGCGCTTGGCCGTCAGTGAATGCCGTATGGTGCCGGCCGTATGGACTCGGTCGAGCTGACGCCCGGCACGGTGGTGCTGGGGAAGCTTCGCGTGGAGCGGTTGCTCGGGGCCGGCGGGCTGGGCGCCGTCTACGAGGTGCACCACACGCTCACCCACCACCGCCGCGCGCTCAAGCTGCTGCACCCCAAGTTCCGCAGCGACACCTCGACCGTCGAGCGCTTTCTGCGTGAAGCGTCGGCCGCCGGCCGCATCGGCAACCCGCACATCGTCGAGACGTTCGACGCCGGCCTGCTCGAGAGCGGGGCGCCGTACCTCATCATGGAAATGCTCGAGGGCGAGCCGCTGTCGGAGCGCCTGCGCAAGGAAGGGCGGCTGAGCGTCGGGAAGACGTGTGAGCTGCTCACCCAGTGCTGCGAAGGGGTGGGCGCGGCGCACGCGGCGGGCATCGTCCACCGTGACTTGAAGCCCGACAACCTGTTCGTCGTCACGCGAGACGGCAAGCCGTTCATCAAGGTGCTCGACTTCGGCATCAGCAAGTTCGACGTGGCGCTGACGGGCATGAAGGGCGTCACCGAGGACAACACCGCGCTGGGCACGCCGCTGTACATGGCGCCCGAGCAGATGCGCGGCGCGAAGGACGTCGACGCGCGGGCCGACGTCTATGCGCTCGGCGTCATCCTCTACGAGTGCCTCGCGGGAGGAACGCCGCACTACGGGAACAGCTTCGCGGAGCTCGCCGCGTCGGTTCTCGGCGGGCAACCGCGCCCGCTGCGAGAGCTGCGCCCGGACGTACCACTGCCGCTCGCCGACGCGGTGCACCGCGCGCTGGCCGTGTCGCCCACCGTGCGACCCGAGAGCGCCATCGCGCTGGCCGGCCTGCTCGCGCCGTTTCGCTCGTTGCCCGACGGCGCCAGCCCAACGCCGAGCCGCGCGGAGACACTGGAAGAGACGTTCGCCAAGGCGACGCCCGCGCAGCTACCGACCGCGCCCGACGAGCTGGGCGCGACGGCGCTGGGCAGCGGCGCGAAGCGGACCGTGTCGAACGACACCAACCCCATGGTGACGTTGGACACCTCGCAGCCTGGGCCTCCGGTCAAGCGCGGGCCGTCCACGGGGCGCGTCGTCGCGGCGGTCGTCGCCGCAGGCTTTCTGATCGCCCCGGTCGTGCGCTGGCTCGCTGGCTCCGGTGACAGCGCGGCGAGCGCTGGGCAGCCCGGCGCGACGCGCGTCGAACGAAGG
>JALHOS010000651.1 GCA_022842905.1 Myxococcaceae bacterium
GTCGCCGCGCCCGCGCGCCTGGCCGACCGCCTCGTGCCGTCGACGCCGCAGCAGCCCACACCTCCCCCGCCCAAGGCCACGCCGCCGTCGCCCCCGTTTGGACTGTCGCAGGGAGGCCTACCGCCGCCGCAGTGCAGCCCGTGTCCAGGCCCGTCAGGCCCCGCGGTGTGCCGGGCTGGAAAGTGTGTGCTCGCCGCGCCGACGCCGCTCACGCGCTGACGTCGGGGCGCCCGTCGTTGGGGAGCACCGCGCACAGCACCGGCGTCAGCGCGTCGAGCCGCACGGGCTTGAGCAGGCAGTCGCGCATGCCGGCGGCCAGGCAGTCGAGCCGCGTCTCGCCGGCGGCCGCGGCGGTCAGCGCGATGATGACCACCGACGGATCTCGCGCCTTGAGGCGGCGCGTGGTTTCGAACCCGTCGACCTGCGGCATCTGCAGGTCCACGAAGACCGCGTCGTAGCGGTGCTGGCTGGCCAGCTCGAGCGCGAGCACGCCGCTGCTGGCTACGTCGACGGCGACGCCGTAGCGGCCGATGAGCGCCGCGGCGACCTTGAGGTTGAGCGGGTTATCGTCCACCACCAGGACGCGCCCCTTCAGCGCGGGCAGCGCGGTCTGGGTGCGCGCTTGGGGACTGACTCGACTGAGCGGCAGCTCCACTTCCACCACGAAGGCGGCGCCGCCCAGCGGGCTGTGTTCGTAGCGCAGCGTGCCGCCCATGCGCGTCACCAGCTCCCGGCAGATCGCCAACCCCAGACCGCTCCCTTCCGACGTGTGCGTCGGCGTCAGCTGGGAGAACGGGAGGAAGAGCTTGGACACCTGCGCGTCGGGAACGCCCGGGCCGCTGTCGTGGACCTCCACGCCCAGCCGCAGCGCCCCTTCAGCCGCGCGCCGCAGCCACGCCTTGACCTCCACGCGGCCGGCGCTGGTGAACTTCAGCGCGTTGCTCAGCAGGTTGCCGACGACCTGCCGCAGCCGCAGCTCGTCGCCCACCAGCCACGTCGCGTCGTCGCCGTCGGTGTGCACCACCAGCTCGACGTTCCGTTCGATGGCGCGGGTGCGGTGCAGCGCCACCGTCTCGCGCACCGCCGCCGTCGGCGAGAAGGGCGCGCGCACCAGCGCAAAGTCCGTTGCCTGGGCGCGGGTCACGTCGAGCACGTCGTTGACCAGGGACAGCAAGCCGAGCGCCGCCGAGTGAATCTGCGCGACGTCGGCGGCGATGTCCGCCGGCACGTGTCTGTGCAGCAGCAGCTCGCTGAGGCCCAGCACCCCGTTGAGCGGCGTGCGCACTTCGTGGCTGACCTTGGCGACGAAGCGCGACTTGGCTGCGTTGGCCTGGGCTTCGGCTTCGAGGGCCCGCCGCAGCTCCGCCGCCTGCCGCTGCCGCGCCGACTCGTAGAGGTACGCGAGGACGACGAGCACCGGCACCATGGCGCTGACGCGAATGAGGCGCACGAAGGGCGCCCCGGACGACGAGGCGTTGGGCAGGTAGGACACCCACGCCGACACCGCGACGCACTCGAGAATGGCGACGACACCCCAGAACGCGCCGACCTTGGCGCCGGCGATGAAAAAGACGGCGACCATGGCCAGGCCCATCCACGCGACGTAGGCCAGCGAGTGGGTCGTCAGCGCGCCGTACGCGAAGACGAGGAGGAACGACGCCCCCACGAAGTGGCCGACGAGGGACGTGCGGAAGGTGCCGCGCCAGAGCGCGAGCCCCACGCCGCAGATGCTGAACGCCAGCAGGACCGCCGACACGTCGTCCTGCGCGTCGAAGGCCCAGTAGACGCACAACAGGCTGCTGCACGCGCCCAGCCCCATCAACGACAGCGCGGCGATCGCCCGCCCGCGCACACGCGTGTCCTCGGGAGCGTTCGGTCCCAGGCCTGCCAGGCGATCGAGCAGCGGCGTGAGCGGCTCCACGTGTTTCCAAGCATGATCGGCTGGGGAAGGCGCCGCACGAGATTGGCGGGCGTCGGGGCTGGGTCGCCGTCGACCGCGTCTGCCAGCGTTCTTGCCAATTTCGGGGAAAACAGCCGTCCGCTCGTTCCCGAAAACCCAGGCACCCTCCTTGGGAGCCCCATGAGTTCGAACTCCTGCACCCCCGGCAACTCTCGCGGCGTTCCGACGCCTCGGCACTACGCGGAGCCCTACCGAGGCCGCGGCAAGTCGGTGACGGAAGCCGTCAATGAGGCGTACGACAAGGCGATGGCGCCGTGGAAGCTGCTCAATGGCCTCGGCCGTGGCGTGGGGGCGCGGAACACGATTCGGCGCCCGTCGCCGCAGCAGCCGTGGCTTCGCTGAACGGACGTCCGGGCCTCCCGGCCTCCGCACCGCAGCTCAAGGTGGCAGCAGCCGGAGCAGCCGCCCTCGCGCCGCGTCCGTCAGCACGTAGATGAAGCCGTCCGGCGCCTGCCGCACGTCGCGAATCCGCTCGCCCAGGTCCACCAGCAGCCGCTCTTCCGCGACCGGCACCCCGGCGTCGAAGGACACGCGCGCGACGAGGCGGCCGGCCAGCGCCTCGTCGAGCGCGCTCCCCTTCCAGCGCGGGTACTACTCGCTGGTGACGAACGTGAGCCCGCTGGGCGCGATCGACGGCACCCACCGCCACTTCGGCTGCTCGAGGCCCGGCGCTTCGGTGCGGCCTTCGCCGACCTGGCCCCCGGAATACTCC
>JALHOS010000652.1 GCA_022842905.1 Myxococcaceae bacterium
GGACGCCGGCCGACGGTGGCGGCAGCTTGGCGGCCAGCGCGGCGGCCAGGGCCTTGGTGTGCCGGGCAGTCAACTCGGGCGAGGTGCCGTCGACGCGCAGCGCGGCGAGGCGGCTGAAGGGCGGCCAGGCCAGCGCGCGGCGGCGCTTGAGCTCGTCTTCACAGAAGCCGTCGTAGTCCTGCGCCAGCATGCGGGCGATGGGCGGCGCGTCGGGGTTGTACGACTGCACCAGCACCTGCCCTTCGTCCTTCCCGCGCCCCGCTCGGCCGGCCACCTGCGTCAGCAGCTGGAACGTGCGCTCCGCCGCCCGAAAGTCCGGCATGGCCAGCGCCGAGTCCGCCAGCACCACCGCCACCAGCGTCACGCCGGGGAAGTCGTGGCCCTTGGCCACCATTTGCGTGCCGACGAGCACGTCGATCTCGCGCCGCGCAAAGCTGGCCAACAGGTCCGTCAACCGCTCGGCGGTGCTCGCCGCGTCGCGATCGAGCCGGGCCACCCGGGCAGCGGGGAACGCGTCCGCCACCTCGGCTTCGATGCGCTGCGTGCCGACGCCCAGCTCGAGCAAGGTGCCGTCACAGTCGGGGCACTTGGCCGGCTTGGGCTTCCAGTCGCCGCAGTAGTGGCAGACCAGGCGGCGGCTGGACTGGTGCAGCGTCAGGCACACGTCGCAGTGCTCACACTTGAGTGACTGCCCGCACACCTCACAGACGATGTAGGTCGCGTGCCCGCGGCGGTTGAGGAAGAGGATCGCCTGCTGCCCCTTGTCGAGCGTCTGCGCCAGCGCCTCGCGCAGCGGGACGGACAAGACCGGCGGCTCCGTCCCCCGATTTTCAGGCGTGCGCGGGCGCTCGAGGCGCAGGTCGACGAGCCCGAGCTTGGGCATGGGGCGATCGTCTACCCGCCGGGGCATGACCAGCCGGGTGTAACGGCCGCGCCGCGCGTTCTCGAGCGTCTCCAGGCTGGGCGTGGCGCTCCCCAAGACGACCAGGCAGTCGGCCTTCTGCGCGCGCACCACCGCCAGGTCGCGCGCGTGGTAGCGCAGCTTGTCTTCCTGCTTGAACGAGCCGTCGTGCTCTTCGTCCACCACCACGACGCCCAGCGACGGCACCGGCGCGAAGATCGCCGAGCGCACGCCGACGGCGATGTGCACCGCCCCCTTGCGCAGGGCCTGCCAATGAACCAGCCGCTCGCGGTCCTTGAGCGCCGAGTGCAGCACCGCGACGTCGGGCCCGAAGCGCGCGCGGAAGCGGCCGACCAGCTGCGGGGTCAGCGCGATCTCCGGCACCAACACCAGCGCGCCCCGGCCGGCGGCACGCGCGTGCTCCACCAACTGCAGGTACACCTCCGTCTTGCCGCTCCCCGTCACGCCGTGGAGCAGGAACGGCTTGAAGCTGCGGCTGTCGAAGGCCGCCGTCAGCGCCTGCACCGCGGCCTGCTGGTCGTCCGTCAGCGCGGCGTGGCGCACGCTGCCCAGCCCCTCGGCCACCGTCGGAGCGACGACCGTCTTCGTCAGCGTCACCAGGCCGCGCTCGGCCAGCCGCTTGAGGCTCGCCTTGGCGCCGGGCAGGGCGTGCTCGAGCTCGTCCACCATGGCCCGGCCGCCGACGGCGAGCAGGTACGAGACGACGGCCTGCTGCGCCGGCGCGCGGGACAACAGCGCCGGATCCGCGTCGGCGCGCACCTGCGCCCAGGAGATGGTGTCGGCCTTCGCGGCCACCTCGTCCTGCTGTGCGTCGGACAAGCCCGGTGGGAGCGCGGCCTTGAGCGCTTCGCCCAGCGGGTGCCGGTAGTGCTGCGCGGCGAAGCGCACGAGCGCGACGACGTCGGGCGTCAGGCTGGGGCTGTCGTCCAGCACCGCGTCGATGGGCTTGAGCTTGTCGAGCACGCTCTGCGGCGCGCCTTCAGCGAAGCCCAAGAAGAACGCGAGGGACGTGCCGCGTCCGAAGGGTACGCGCACACGGACGCCGGGTGACAGCCTGGGGACCAGCGCCTCGGGCGCGGCGTACGTGTACTCACCGCCGACGGGCCGAGCGACGGCGACGACGGCGAGGCGGACGGTGGAGGACATCGACGCCGACGGCTCTACACCACCTGCGCGCGTCGCTTGAGCTCGAAGCGAACCTGGCCGCCGCTCAGCGCCGTGAAGGCCACGTCGACGGGGAGGAAGCGGGCGATGACGTCCGCCTGCGTGCGGGCGTGGAGCGTCGGCGCGCAGGACACGAAGCGGCCGCCTCCGGCCAGGGCCAGCAGCAGGAGCAGCTGATCGGCCAGGTGCGGCCCCACCGGCGCGCCCACGCGCTGGTACGCGACCACTTCGTCGACGACGGCGTGGGCCACGGCTTCGGCGCGCACGCCTCGCTCGCCGACGCCGGTGAACACCTCGGTCAGCTGCGCCGACGGGAGCACCAGGACGAGCGCGTTGCCCGGGCCGCGGGGTGCAGGCTCCTCGTCGACGTGGAGCGTGGGCCGCGGCCAGCCCAGCCGCTGGTGGACGACGTCGAGCTCGCGCTGCGCCACGGTCCTGGGCAGCCCGGTGATGATGGCGTGCGCGCTCGGCGCCTGGGCCGGTCCGGCCTCGAGCAGCTCGAAGGGCTCCAGCCGCGCGCCCGCGTCCAGCTCACAGCGCAGCGCGCCGCCGCCCGCGGGGAAGAAGCCTCGCCGCGGCACG
>JALHOS010000653.1 GCA_022842905.1 Myxococcaceae bacterium
GCTCGCGGGGCGCTGAGGGGCTCCGGGGAGCGCGCGCCGCGCCTGGCTTCGACCGTCGGCTCCTGCGAAAAATGACCGGCCCCTTCCCCGGACGGACGCCTCGTGCCCAAGCCCATCTCCACCGCCGCCGCGCTCCGCGCCCTGAACGCCGCCGTGGTGGGCAAGCCGCAGACGCTCTGGCGAGACTGGCCGCTGCTGCCTGCGGGGCTGCCGCTGGACCTGGTGGAGCAGGCGATGCGCGCCGAGCTGACCTCGCAGCATTCCATCGGCGTGGTGGGTCGAGCGCTGCCCGAGGCGTACGTGGCGCCGTTCTTCGCCGCGCTGAAGGCCCTGCCGAAGTGGCCGCTGGTCGTGGCGGCGCAGTCCGTCGAGAACCACGTCGACGGGCCGCGCGCCAAGCCGCTGACCCTGGTGCTCCGCGCCATCAACCGGCTGGGCGTGTTCTCGGCCAGCCGCAGCCAGCTCGAAGCCAGCGTCCGGCGCATGGTGTCTTCCGAACCCATCGTCGAGGCGTGCCGCCACGTCGTGCTGCGCGCGCAGTTCGACGAAGACCGTCAGTTCCACCGCCACGTCATCTTGAGCGTGCTGCTCGAAGACGGCAGCGACGCGTCGCTCGACGCGCTAGTCCCCGACTTCGAAAGAGCTCGGCATGACGAAGCCCACGCCCGCGCGCTGCGCGAGTGCCTGCGCTGGCGGCGAACGCGCAGCGCCCAGCTCGAGCGAATGAAGGCGCTGCTGGCGCCGACGTGAAACGTGGTCCGCGGGCCCGCTGACGCTACAGGGGAATGTTGCCGTGCTTGCGCGGGAGGTTCTCCTGCCGCTTGTCCTTGAGCATCTCCAGCGCGCGAATGACCTTCGGCCGCGTCGCCTCCGGGCGAATCACCTCGTCGATGTAGCCGAGCTCGGCCGCCTTGAACGGGTTGGCGAACTTCTCGCGGTAGTCCGCGACCAGCCGCGCCTTCTCGACCGCCGCGTCCTTCGCGCCTTCGAGCTCCTTGCGGAAGATGATGTTCACCGCGCCCTCGGGGCCCATGACGGCGATCTCCGCCGTCGGGTACGCGAAGTTCATGTCCGCGCGAATGTGCTTGGAGGCCATGACGTCGTACGCGCCGCCGTACGCCTTGCGCGTGATGACCGTCACCTTGGGCACGGTGGCCTCGGCGTACGCGTAGAGCAGCTTCGCGCCGTGTTTGATGATGCCGCCCCATTCCTGCGCGGTGCCCGGCAGGAAGCCCGGCACGTCCACGAAGGTGACCAGGGGAATGTTGAAGCAGTCGCAGAAGCGCACGAAGCGCGCGGCCTTCACCGACGCGTCGATGTCGAGCACCCCCGCCAGCACCGCGGGGTTGTTGCCGACGACGCCCACCGAGCGGCCGTTGAGCCGCCCGAAGCCGATGATGATGTTCTTCGCGTAGTCCGCCTGCACTTCGAAGAAGCGCTTGTCGTCCACCACCAGCTTGACCAGGTCCCGCATGTCGTACGGCTTGTTCGGGTTGGCGGGCACCAGGTTGGCCAGCGCCAGTTCTTCGCGCGCCGGGCTGTCGTCGGTGGCCTTGAGCGGCGGATCGTCGTGGTTGTTCGACGGCAGGTACGAGAGCAGCTCGCGGGTCAGGGCGATCGCCATGCGCTCGTTGTCCGCCTGGAAGTGCGCCACGCCGGACTTCACGTTGTGCGCCGAAGCGCCGCCCAGGGCTTCTTTCGTCACCTCTTCGTGCGTCACCGTCTTGATGACGTCGGGGCCGGTGATGAACATGTACGACGTGTCCTTGGTCATCACGATGAAGTCGGTGATGGCCGGCGAGTACACCGCGCCGCCCGCACACGGCCCGAGAATGACGGACAGCTGTGGCACGACGCCGGAGCTGAGCGTGTTGCGCAGGAAGATGTCGGCGTAGCCCGCGAGCGACTCGACGCCTTCTTGAATGCGCGCGCCGCCGGAGTCGTTGAGGCCGATGATCGGCGCCCCCACGCGCGTCGCCAGGTCCATGACCTTGCAGATCTTCTGCGCGTAGGCCCCGGACAGCGAGCCGCCGAAGACGGTGAAGTCCTGCGCGAAGACGAAGACCTGCCGACCGTCGATGGTGCCGTAGCCCGTCACCACGCCGTCGCCGGGGATCTTCTTGTCGGCCATGCCGAAGTCCGTCGCGCGGTGGGTCACGAACTTGTCCAGCTCGGTGAAGCTCCCGGTGTCGAGCAGCAGCGCCAGCCGCTCGCGCGCGGTCAGCTTGCCGTCCTTGTGTTGCTTCTCGGTGCGCTCCTTGCCGCCGCCGGCTTCCGCCGCCGCTTCGAGCTGCGCCAGGCGCAGGCGCAGGGGATCTCGTTCCGTCGTCTCACTCATGGCGCGCGCGCGTGTAACACGCCTTTCGAAGCGCCCACACCTTCGAAGCCTCGCTTGGCCTTCAACGCCCGGCGTCCACGCCGCCGTCCACCCCGCCGTCGAGCCCCGCGTCGGGCGCGCTCAAGGTCCAGCTCAGCTCGCCGCGCTGCACGTCGGGGCCGGCGGCGTCGAGGAAGCCTTCGATGCGCTCGGAGATCGTCAAGAGCGGGCCCAGCTCGGTGCTCGCGGCCAGCACGCCGGCGAGCAGCGGCACCTGCACGGCTTCGAGCAGCGGCACCTGCGCGAGGCCCTGGGCGAGCTGCTTGGGGTCCACCACCAGCTCCGCCGC
>JALHOS010000654.1 GCA_022842905.1 Myxococcaceae bacterium
GCGCGTTCATCTCGACCCGCAGCCGCTCGGTACAGGCGAACTGCAGCGCGACGACGGGCGCCGGCGTCGTCTCTTTCCACGACGCCTCACACAGGGCGCGTCGCTCGGCGCGCCACCCCTCGGCCCAGCGGTCGGCGAAGGCCAGCGCCGCGGTCTTGATGGCGCCGGCCCCCGCGACGCCCGTGCCGTCGATGGCGGCGCTCACCTTGGCGCGCCGCTCGGCGCTCCAGACTTGGGAGAGCCCCTCCGCCGCGTCGTCACACCGCGTCTGCTGCCAGTGCAGCGCGGCCCCGCCGGTCACGAGCGCGACCGCGGCCACCGCCACCCACGTCGACGTTCGGCGCACTCGTGGTTCGAGCGCGGCGGCCGCGGCGTCCATGGATTCGAAGCGCTCGAGCCGCTGGAAGGCCAGCGCCCGCCTCAGCACGGCCCGAACGTGCGCCGGCAGCCGCCGGAAGCCGGGGTCGCTCGAGAAGCCGTGCGACTTCATCAGCGCGAGCTTCTGCGTCGGCGTCTCGGTGGAGAACGGAGGCGCGCCCACCAGCGCTTCGTAGAGGGCGACGCCCCAGGAATATTGGTCGCTGCGCGCGTCGGCGGCCTTCCCGAGCAGCACCTCCGGCGCCATGTACCGCGGTGTGCCGCGGCTGCTGCGCGTCGCCAGCGAGTCGGCGTTGGGCAGCAGCGCCGACGCCTGGCCGGTGTCCAAGGACAGCCCGAAGTCCACTAGGCGCAGCACGCCGTCGCTGCCGACGATGGCGTTCGAAGGCTTGAAGTCGCGGTGCACCAGCCCTGCGGCGTGGGCGGCGGCGAGCCCGCGGGCAGCCTGCCGAAAGACGTCGAGCACGCGCGGCAGCGGTCGACTGGCCTCGGCCAGCCAGTCCCGCAGGGTGGCGCCGCTGACGAGCTCCATGGAGAGGACGTCGTCCCCGTCGAGCGTGACGACGTCGTAGACGTGCACGACGTTGGGGTGGTTGACCTTGGCCAGCGCCATGGCCTCGGCGAGGAGCCGCTCGCGGGCGGGCTGCGAGGTGTTCGAGTCCGTCGTCAGCCACTTGAGCGCCACCTGCCGATTCAAGACGCGGTCGTGGGCGATGAAGACGGAGCCCATGGCGCCGCTGCCGACCTGGCTCTTCAGCTCGTAGCGGCTCGGCGCTTCGGGGGGCGCTTCGGGCCCGGCGAGGACGAGCAACGACAGCAGGCCCGCGCAGGCTTCACAGTCGGCCAGGTGCGCCTGCAGGGCGGCGCGCGCCTCGGGCTCGTCGCGGTGCTCGACGTACGCGGACAGCAGCTCGTCGCTCGGACAGGGGGTCACCCCACGAGGCTCGCGGAGGTTGACGTCGGACGCCAGCGGCAGTTCAGAGGAGCCTTCAGCCCACCACCCGCCGCGCCAGCTCGGGCAGGACCGCCTCGGCGCTGCCCGTCAGCTGCAGGACGCCGGGGAAGGGCGCGGGCTCGAGGTTGACGTTGATGAGCGCCGCGCCGGACACCTCGGCGGCGCGCACGGCGGTGCTCGTGATGCCCACCGAGAACGACGTGCCCACGAAGACCACCACGTCGGCGTCGTTGAGCGCGCGGCGGGCGCGGTGGGCTTGGTAGGCCTCGTGGCCGTCGTAGTACTCGTCGAAGAGCAGCACGAGCGGGCGCAGAGGCGCACTGCACTTCGGGCAGTGCGGGAAGTGGCCTGGGCGTACGTCGGTGAGGTCGACCTGCGACACCGGCTCGTCGATGCCAGGGCAGCCGCCGTCCGCCGCGCAGATGAAGCGGTCATGCCGCCCGTGAATCTCGATGAGCTGGGCTTCCGGGTGCGCGGCCGCGCGGTGCAACCCGTCGATGTTCTGTGTGACGACGAGGTCGTCGAGGCCCCGACGCACGAGCCGCGCGAGGGCACGGTGGCCGGCGTTCGAGGCGATGCCGTCCTGCCGGAGCAGCTCGCCGTGGGCGCCCAGCCAGAACGTGCGCCACCACGCGCCGGGGTCTTCGAGGAACTTCGCCCGCGTGCCCCACTCGAGGACGTACTCGCCCCAGACGGCGTTCGGCCCGGAGCGGTAGGCGCGAATGCCGCTGGCCACCGAGAGGCCCGCGCCGCAGAGGTAGACGACTCGCTTGGCGCGCGTGAGGCGCTGCACCGCGTCTTCGAGGTGGAGCATCAGGCCGAGCTTAGGGCGATGAGCCGACCGACTCGAACCTCCTGACCGAGGTGGTCGCCCGGACCCTTCGCCTGCGGGGCACGGGGCTCGAAGCGGCGAGCGCGCTTTGGGGTGTCGTTCACGCTCGCGCCGAAGGGCGAGCGCGGCGCGCCAGGGAGCACGGTGTGGAGAAGGAGTCCGAAGGGCCGCGAAGGGTGCAGTGCACACCACCCGGCTGGAACGGTGAGTGCGCCGTCCGCTTGCCGCTGGTGTGCGGAGGGGTGCTCGGTCTCGTGGCCGGGTGGTGTGCTCGGTCTCGCCCCGCGCGGTAGGAGGTGATGGGCCTCGCGATCGGCGTGGCGCTTGGTCGAGCGAGGGGGGGCGCTCGGGTCTGGCGGCCGGGGCGGCCACTCCACCCGGTCCTCGAGGTCAGGGCGGTGTCCGCTTGCCGCTGGTGTTCGGCGCCGCGCTGGACCGCGGTGCGGGCGGCGCAGCGCTTGGCTTGGCGGCTGGTGGCGGGGCGCTGGGCCTCGCG
>JALHOS010000655.1 GCA_022842905.1 Myxococcaceae bacterium
TGGCGGTCGGGACCACGAGGACGGCGCGCAAGCTCGCCGCGCTCGACGGCCTCGGCTTGGCCCGGGGCATCGTCGTCGAGGCGACGCCGCCGGTGTTCGCCGCCGCGGTGCGCGAGGTGTTCGACGGGCGCGGTGCGGATGTCTGCCTGGACTTGGTCGGCGGGCGGTGGCTGGGCGAGACGCTCGAGGCCATGGCCCCACGCGGCACGGTGATGTTGGTCGGCTTGGTGGCCGGCGCGAGCGCGGAGGTCCCGCTGCGGACGGTGCTGGGCAAGCGGCTGACCGTCATCGGGACGACACTTCGCGCGAGGCCGCTCGAAGAGAAGATCGCCCTCGCCCAGCGCGTGGAGCGCGACCTGCTCCCGGCCTTCGCCGGCGGCGCGCTCCGGCCCGTCATCGACGCGGTGTTGCCCATGCGCGACGCGGCGGCCGCGCTCGCACGCCTGAACGCCAACGACACCATCGGAAAGCTCGTCCTCACCTGGGAAAAGTCATGACCACGTCCTTCGATCCGAACGCCGCCGCCCTGCCCGACTCGGGGATCTTCGGCCTGCCCTTCACTCCCGACGACGCGAAGGTCGTCCTCGTGCCCGTGCCCTTCGAGGCGACGACGAGCTACGGCGGCGGCACCGTCGAAGGCCCGAACGCGATCCTGTCGGCGAGCAAGCAGGTCGACCTGTTCGATCTGGACTACGGCAAGCCGTACGAGGCCGGGATCGCCATGCTCGACGAAGCGCCGGACGTGCGCGTGTGGAACGACGAGGCCAAACACCTGGCGGCGCCGATCATCGCCGCGGGAGGGACGCTGGCCGACCCCGCCCCGCTCGCTCGGGTCAACGAGCTGTCGCAGAAGATGAACGCCTGGGTGTACGAGACGACGAAGCGCTGGCTCGAGCGAAGGAAGATCGTCGGCGTCGTCGGCGGCGATCACTCGACGCCGTACGGGTGCATTCGCGCCTACGCCGAGCGTTACCCGAAGCTGGGCATTCTCCACCTGGACGCGCACGCCGATCTGCGAGACGCGTACGAAGGCTTCACCTGGTCGCACGCGTCGATCATGTTCAACGTGATGAAGACGCTGCCCAACGTGAAGCGGCTGGTGCAGGTCGGCATTCGCGACTTCGGCGAAGCGGAGTTCGACTTCATTCAGCAGTCCGAAGGCCGCATTCACACGTTCTTCGACGCGCGGCTGTCGCGGGCGCGCCTCGACGGGCAGCCCTGGCGTGAGCAGGTCGACGCGATCGTCGATGAGCTGCCGCAGGACGTGTACTTGTCGTGGGACATTGACGGGCTGGAGCCGACGTTGTGCCCGCACACCGGCACGCCGGTGCCTGGCGGGTTGTCGTTCGCGCAGGCGACGGCGCTGCTCGACGGCGTGCTGCGCGCGGGGAAGCGGATCGTCGGGTTCGATCTGAACGAGGTCGCGCCAGGCCCGAGCGGAGAGTGGGACGGCAACGTCGCGGCGCGGCTGCTGTACAAGATGATCGGCGCGACGCTGCGCTCGACGAGCGCTTGAACCGCGTGCCCGGCGTTGGCGCGTTGGTCAGACCGTGATCCATCCCGCAGGGGAATGGGAATTTGAACGCGGGCGCCCGTAGCCCTCGGGCAGTTGCGTGTTGTTTGCCGCATCTTCGAGTTCCAACGAGGAGGGCCGCGAGCGCAGCGCGTGCTCCAGCCCGGCGATGCGCTCCTCGAGCACCGCCGCCTGTGCCTGAAGACGGAGCAGGTCCTGCGGAGAGAGCGCGCTCGTCCAAACCTTCGATTCGTCTGATCCAGCGCGGCTCTGCAGCCAGCCAGGGCCTTGGTCGCGGCGGCGGGCGCCTGCTGCCCGAGCGGCGCCCGCGAAGGGCTCCACCTCGAGGCCGGACAGGTGCGGCCCGGTTGGCCCCGCCTCGTGTCGAAGGCTCACAGCCCCAGCGCGAACAGCCCTTCCACCTTCACGTTGACCACCGCCCCGCTGCGCTCCACGCGCCCCTCGGCCAGCACCAGCGCCGTGGCGCAGATCTCCTTGCGGTACCGCTCGAAGTCCTTGGGCTGGACCACCAGGTTGGCGATCCCCGTCTCGTCTTCCAGCGAGAGGAACGTGACGCCCTTCGCCGTCGGGGGGCGCTGCCGGACGATCACCAGCCCGCCGATCGCCACCTTCGCGCCGCTGGTGACCTCGGCGAGGCCCTGCGCGGTGATCGCGCCCTTCGCGGCCAGCTGCGGGCGGAGCAGCTCCACCGGGTGCGCTTCGAGCGACAGCCCCACCGCCTCGTAGTCTTGGAACACCCGCTCGGCCTGCGTCGGCTGCGCGAAGGCCGGCCGGTCGTCCGCCATCGGCACGCCGAAGAAGAGATCGTCCACGTCGAAGGGCCCCAGCGCGTGCAGGTCCCACAGGGCGTGGCGGCGGCTGGGGGCGAGCCGGTCCGTCGCGCCGGCCAGCACCAGCCGCGTCAGCTCATGCCGCGGAATGCGGGAGCGCCGGGCCACGTCGGCCACGCTGGCGTACGGCCCCGCCGCCTGCTCCGCCTCGACGGCCCGCCCGCTGGCCTCTTTGAGCCCCTTGACCGCCTGAAGGCCCAGCCGCAGCGCCGGCTGTCCTGGCAGCCGCCCGCCAGCAGGCTCCGCGTCCATGGGAACGTGGGCGTCCGGCGTCGGCTCGAGCCGGCAGCGCCAGC
>JALHOS010000656.1 GCA_022842905.1 Myxococcaceae bacterium
CCCGGGAGCGCGACGGCCCCCGCGCAGCACTGCGCGTCGATCCGCGCACGGCCGGCAAGGCAGCTCCCCGCGTCCGCCGCGAGCACTGGCCAGGCCGCCCCGGACAGCGCGCCACAGTCGCGCCCGACGCCGGCCATGTCGTCTCGACGCACGTCGCCGTGGCACACCAGCGGCTCACACCCGTCGAAGTCGTCGTTCGACGCGCGGTACGCGAAGCACCCGGGGAACGCGGTCGCCTGCGCGAAGTCCACGGCGCGCGGCTCGGTGTCGGCGTGGGTGCACACGTGAAAGCCCGCGCTGCACAGCGAATCGGCCGCAGGCTCGGTGAGGTCTCCGGTCCAGCGCCCTGCGCACGCGGCGATGCCCGGGTAGCGCGAGGCGTCACCGACGCCTTCGCGCGTCCCGTCGGCGCAGCCCGCGCTCGCCAGCACTCCGGCGTCCACCGCGTTGCACCGACCCGCCACGCACGTGCCCGAGCAGGGCGTGTCACACCCGCCACAGTGCTGCGCGCTGACTGAGACGTCGACGCAGCTCCCGCCGCACCGCAGCCGGCCGATGCCGCAGACGCGGGTGGTCATCGCGGTGACGCGCATGGGCAGGGTCAGGCCTCGGTCCTGCCAGGTGGACCCGACCGAGTCGACGACGCTGCCGCCGTCGATCGGCCAGTTCGGTTCGATGGGGCCGCTGAAGGTCGTGCTCCAGAACTGCCGCTGGTAGGTGTGGCCGTTCACCGTGCGCGGCTGGACGATGTTGTTGCTGGGGTACGACGCGTCCGGCTGCCATGGATCGTACCCGTCGGCGAGGCCCGGGGCGGCGCCGAACTCCTGGCCGGCGGGGGACCACGTCTCTCCTTCGTCCGTGGAGCGGATCAGCGGCGGGTTGCCGGTCTTGCTCCCGGCGTACAGCGTCCCGTCGGCGGCGGTGACCAACGCGCTCAGGTCGATCGACGACGGCAGGCTGACGGAGCGCGCGCCCCAGCTCACGCCGTGGTTGCGGGTGATCCACACGGCGGTCCCGGCGGCGATGTTGATGCGCTGCGACGGCGCTTCGGCGTAGGTGGCGCACGCCGCGCCGCAGGCGGTGAAGGGTCCGGACACGCCGCCGTCGAGGAAGCGCAGCTGTGTGCCGGCGTAGAACGTGGGGCCCCAGCCCCGCGGGTCGAACGCGAGCTGCCCTGCACCCCAGGCGATCGGGAACGTGAACAGGAAGCCGCCGTCGCGGTTGATCACCGCGCGCATGTTGTCGCCGTAGTTCTCGAGCCAGGTGACGAAGAGGCCGGGCGCCGACGAGTAGGAGCTGCCGCGCACCAGCTCGATGATGGGTTGGTAGGGAATGGAGAAGGTCCTCCGACGCTCGTGTGTTCGAGCGCGAAGCGGACGCCGCACCCGCCCGTTCCAAGATCACTACGCGCCCGTCGACGTTGAGCACCTAACACCGTGCGGGCCGGTACGTTGGCCCCGCTCGAGCTGGGCAGCACCAACGCCACGCTGACCGGCAACGCCTTGCTGCCTCTCTGACGCTGCGCTCACTTCGTGGGCGTGCCTTGGGGAAGGTCGGCCTCCGGTGCTGGCAAGGGGAGCGACTGTGCCAGGCCGTCCAGTTGAGGAGTCGTGCCTATGGCGCCAGCGCGCGTGCGCAGCGAAAGCCGATGTACGCGTGGTTGAAGTTCACGGTGTGGTCCATGTGCACGTGGAAGAGGCCCGCGTTGGGGCCGTGGTACGCGGCGCCGCCGCGGTATGCCGCGCTCCCGTTGACGCGGCAGCCGAAGTAGCGACCCACACCGCGGCGCGCGTCCATCACCTGCGTGCCTTGCACCGTCGCCACCACGGGGCCGAGCTTTGGGCTCTCGAAGTCGAGCAGGTAGCCCCGGGTCCAATCCGTGTAGGCCTGCGCGAACTGCAGCGGGTCGTACGGGTGGTCGGCGGGCAAGAAGTCGAAGAAGCCCGCTGCCGGCATGCCCCCGGGCCCGTTGGGGTTTGCCTGGCACGGCTCGGCCAACCACTCCGACGCGTTGCCGACCCAGTCCCACAACACCTCTCCGGTCGAGAGGTACATGGTCCGCCGCGACAGCGCGCCGTTGCTGTGTGGGACGAGCGGCGGCGCGGCCGCGCCATTCACGTTCGTCCACAACGAGACGACGAAGCACGGCGCTCCGCCGTCGAGAGAGCCTTCAGGCGTGCGCGCGGCGCTGTCGAGCGTGCCCTCGTACGGGTCCCCACCGTCAGCTTGAAAGCGAGGGGCCGGCGCGACCGACAGCGGGTCGAGGTCGCTGTGGCCTCCGAAGAGGCAGCCTTGGCCGACCGTGCCGGAGTGCCAGTTCCGCGGCTCGAGCAGCAGGTTGACGGAGATGGTCTTCGCTTCGTCCATGGTCACCAGATGCGCCCCGATGCGTCGGCAGGCGGCGAGCGCTTCGACCTGGGTGATGTAGCGCCAGGGTAGCTGCGCCGTGGTGCTGCTGCTGAACCCGCTCTGCGGCGCGGCGGCGGCGAGGCCTGGGTGAGCGAGCACGTAGCGCGGCTCGTGTGAGCCGCCGTCGAGGTCCAGGTCGATGACGTGCAGGTCGATATGTCCAGCGTCAGCCGCAAGTGAGTTCTGGGCCTCGAACTGCATGACGCACAGATCGCTGGTGACGCCGAACGCGGCGTTGGCGGGCACG
>JALHOS010000657.1 GCA_022842905.1 Myxococcaceae bacterium
GCGCGGTGTGGAGCCCCAGGTTGCCGGTCACCCAGTTGTAGAACGGCTGGAGCACGGTGTGGCTGGCCACGTAGTGGTTCGCCGTGCTGCGCCCGACGTGGTGCGCGTAGGTGGCCCAGGCGGTGCCGAAGAGCGAGAAGAGCGGCGCCAGCACGAAGATGAAGAGGCCGGGCACCGGGCGGTACCAGACGAGCGCCGCCACCAGGCCCACCGTGATGAGGCCCATGCCCACGAAGGTGCGCCGGAGCCCGGGGTACTTCGCGCCGACTTGGTAGGCGCGCTGGTACGCCGTCAGCGTCAGCAGGAACGCGTACTCGTACTCGCCCTGGGTGCTGCCGTCGGCCCGCTGCCAGCGCGACTCGTCCTTCTTCTGGTCCAGGTAGTGGAAGTGGTGGCCCAGCGAGTGGTGCAGCACCCACGCGTGGGTGGTGACGCCGGTCTGGAGCGCGAAGACGAGCTCGAGCAGCCGGTTGAGCCACGCCTTGGTGAACGTGGGCACGTGCTGGTGATGGTGGTTGAAGGCGCAGCTGCTGGCCTTGGGCAGAATCATCACGAAGAAGTACAGGGTGAGCCACAGCGGGTGGTCGACGGTCAGGTACACCGTCAGGTCCACCGCCAGCACGCCGAGGAAGTAGAGCACCCGAAGGCGGTCCGCCGGGTGGCGGAACAGCTTGCCCGGCATGTCCGCGTTGCCGATGAAGTAGTCGGCGTTCACGTGAGTCGAGTCCATCGTCCCCGACACCTTTCACCCATGCCGGCCACCGTCAACAGCCTCGCGCGCGGCCGTGGCCGCCGGCTGACACTGGGGGCCTGAGGCAGATCAGCCCCGCTGGCACCCACCGCCGGCCTTCGTGTACAGGCCTGCCCTTCGGCCATGGCCTCCTCGCTGCTTCCCTTCGACACGCTGCTGCTGGCCTCCACCTCTCCGGCGCGCCGCGCGCTGCTCGACGGGCTGGGGCTGCCGTACCGCTGCGAGGCCCCGGGCGTGGACGAAGACGTGCCCGACGGGACGCCGGTGGAGCTCGCCGTGGCCGCGCTGGCCGAGCGCAAGGCGCGGGCGGTGTGGAAGCGCTTCCCCACCGCGCTGGTGCTGGGGGCGGATCAGCTCGTCAGCCTCGACGGCCAGGCCCTGGGCAAGCCCCCCGACGCCGCCACCGCCCGACGGCAGCTCGACGCGCTGGCAGGCCGGCGGCACAGCCTCTTCACCGCCGTGTGTGTGCTGGGCCCGGGCTTCCTCGTGACGGAGGTCGACGTCGCGCACGTCAGCCTGTACCCGCTGAGCGACGCCGAGAAGGACGGCTACCTGGCCACCGGAGAGTGGCAAGGCTGCGCCGGCGGGTACCGCGTCGAAGGCCGCGGCCAGGCGCTCTTCCGCGCCATCGACGGGGACCGCACGTCGATTCAAGGGCTGCCCATGCTGCGGGTGACGCGGCTGCTCCGCGAGGCCGGAGTGCGGTTCTTCTCGAACGGCTGACGCGGCTGACCGCGCGCCTCCTCTTCAGCCCGCCGCGAGCGCGCGGTTGACGCAGTCCTCGAACTCCTTGGTCGAGAAGGGCTTGCTGAGCACCGCCGCGGCGCCCAGCGCCCGCACCCGCTCGGCGTCCTCTTCGTCGACGAAGCCCGACGCCACCAGCACACACAGCGACGGCGCCTTCGCCTTGAGCTGCCGCAGCACGTCCGCCCCGCTCATGCCCGGCAGCACCAAGTCGCAGACGGCCAACGTCGGGTTGGACAGCTGCTGGAGGAGCGACACCGCTTCTTCCGGCCGCGTCGTGGTGGTGACGCTGAAGCCCTGGCGCTCGAGCAGCGTGCGCAGCAGCAGGCACATGACGTCGTCGTCATCGACGACGAGCGCTTGGCCGCGCGGACGGTCGATGAGCACCGAGGGGGTCGCCGGGGCCTCGGTGGGCGTGTCGAGCGGGAGCCACAGCGTGACGGTCGTGCCCTGCTGCGCCTCGCTCTCCAGGCGCACGTCTCCGCCGTGAGCCCGGACACAGGTGCGCACCAGCGACAACCCCAGCCCGGTGCCGATGCCTGGAGGCTTGGTGGTGAAGAACGGCTCGAAGGCGCGGCGCAGCACGTCGGGGCCCATGCCGTGGCCCGAGTCCTTCACCCGAACGACGCCTCGCTTGCCGTTGCGTCGGGCCACGACGGCGATGGTGCCGCCCGTGGGCATGGCGTCGCGCGCGTTGAAGATGAGGTTGACCAGCGACAGCACCAGCTTGCCGCGGTCTCCCACCAAGGGGGCGCTGACCCCGTCAGGCACCTCCACGCGCAGCGAGAAGCGCGGCCCGAGCGCGGGCTTGCACAGGGCCCCCGCCTCACGCACGGCGTCGAAGGCGTCGTACGCCTCGTCGGCCTTGTCCGTCGGCTTGGCGAAGTCCACCAGCCGACGCACCAGCGCCTCCGCTCGGCTGGCCGCGGTGCGAATGTGCTGGGCGTCGTCGCGGTGCTCTCCGACAGGGAGCTCCGAGAGCAGCCCGCCGGCGAACGCGTTGATGATGCTCAGCGCGTTGCGCAGGTCATGCGCGATGCCGGCCACCAACCCCAGCGCTTCGAACGTGCGCGCGTTGGCCATGGCCTCCAGCGACTTGGTGCGCTCGTCTTGGGCGCGCAGCCGCACACTGACGTCCCGCACCGTGGCCGGCCGCA
>JALHOS010000658.1 GCA_022842905.1 Myxococcaceae bacterium
GCCGCCCGTGGCCGCCGAAGCGCTGGCGACGCTGCTCGCCGACGCCAAGGCCGCCACGGCCGCCAGCCGCTGGGGCAAGGCCACCAAGTTGTACCGCGAAGCCCTCAAGCTCGAGCCGGAGAACGCCGAGGCGCGGACCGGCCTGGGCATTTCCCTGGTGCTGTCCGACAGCGGCTACCGCGAGGCGATTCCGCTGCTCAAGGAAGCGGTGAAGTCCGAGCCGACCAACGCGCAGGCGTGGCTCGCCTTGGGCATGGCGCACCAGAATCTGGGCCAAGACGCGCAGGCGAAGGGGCCGTACCAGCAGTACCTCAAGCTGCGCCCCACGGGCACCATGGCCAACGAGGTTCGCGAGGCGCTCAAGGCGATCCCCTGACGCACGGGGGCTTCGGATCGGATCTCGAGGAGCTGGACGAGGAAGTGGGGTGCCGTGCTCTGCCTGGGAATCGAAACGTCGTGTGACGAGACCGCCGCCTCCGTCGTGCGCGACGGGCGGGTGGCGCTGTCCGACGTCGTCAGCACGCAGGTCGACATTCACCGGCGTTGGGGCGGGGTCGTGCCCGAGCTGGCCAGCCGCAACCACGTGGCGCAGGTGCTGCCGGTGATCGACGAAGCGCTCGGCCGGGCCCAGGTGCGGCTCACGCAGCTCGACGCGATCGCCGTCACGACCGGCCCAGGGCTGCAGGGCGCGCTGCTGGTTGGGCTGCAGGTCGCCAAGGCCTTCTGCGCCGCGACGGGGCTGCCGCTGGTGGGTGTCAACCACCTCGAGGGACACCTGCTCGCAATTCGGCTGACCGCCGATGCGCCGGAGCCTCCGTTCCTGGCCCTCGTCGTGTCAGGCGGGCACACCACGCTCTACGCGGTCGACGCGTTCGGCGTGTATCGGCGGCTGGCGACGACGCGGGACGACGCCGCCGGCGAGGCGTACGACAAGGTGGCGAAGCTGCTGGGGCTGCCCTACCCAGGCGGGCAGCCGATCGACGAGCTGGCGCAGCAGGGCGATCCCCGGGCGATCACCTTCCCGCGGGCGCTCAAGGGGCAGGACGTCTTGGACTGGAGCTTCTCGGGCCTCAAGACGGCGGTGCTGCAGCACGTCCAGTCGCATGGTGTGCCCGAAGGCCAGGCGCGCGCCGACCTGTGCGCGTCGTTTCAGGAAGCCGTCGCCGACACGCTGACGCGCAAGGCGATCGCCGGCGCCAAACGAGAAGGCGGCCGCGCCCTGGTCCTCTGCGGCGGCGTGGCGGCCAACTCTCGGCTCCGCTCGCTGGCCGTGGAGCGGGGGGCCGAGGCGGGCGTCCAGGTGTTCGTGCCTCCCAAGCGGCTGTGCACCGACAACGGGGCGATGATCGCCGTCGCCGGGGCCGAGGCTTATCGCCGCGGGGTTCGCTCAGCGCTCACGATGGATGCGGACGCCACCTGGCGGCTGTAGAAGCGCGCGACGCCCCCGTCAGGAGTTCTGAGAGTGAGCAGCGATCCGAAGGCCATGCTGAACGCCCTGGGCCTCAAGCCCAAGCACAGCTGGGGCCAGAACTTCCTGGGCGACGACGAGGTGCTCGGGCGCATCGTCGACGAAGCCATGCTCGTGCCCACCGACGTCGTCGTCGAGCTCGGCGCGGGGCTGGGCCACCTGACGCGGCACCTGCTCGACGTCGGGGTGCGGCTGGTGGCCGTCGAGCGCGATCGCGAGCTGGCCGCGGCGCTGCGAGGGTTGAGCCTGCCGGGGCGGCTCACGCTCGTCGAAGCCAACGCGGCGGACCTCGACTTCGCGAAGGCGGCGAGCGCGGATCAGGTGATCGTCGTCGGGAACCTGCCGTACCACCTGTCGAGCTCCATTCTCTTCGAAGTGCTGGACCAGCGGCTCCACGTGCTGCGGGCGGTCTTCCTGCTACAGCAGGAAGTCGTGGAGCGGCTCTCCGCGTCGCCCGGCGGCAGGGACTACGGGGTGCTGACGGTGCTGCTCGGCCTGCACTTCCACGTCGAGCACGTCTTTGACGTGCCTCGGCATCGCTTCTTTCCGCCGCCGAAGGTGGACTCGGCCGTCGTGCGGCTGTCGCGGCGGTCGACAGCGCGTGCGCCGATCGGCGCCGAGGCTCGGTTTCGGCGGGTGGTGAAGGCGGCCTTCGCGCAGCGGCGCAAGACGATCGCCAACAGCCTGGCGAGTGACGCGGGCTTGTGGACCGAGCTCCGGCCCGTCGACGCGCTGCGCCAGGCAGGGCTTGATCCCGGACGGCGTGCCGAGACGCTGTCGGTGGAGGAGTTCGCGGCGCTCGAGCGGGCCTTGGGTCCGAGCGAGAAGGACGACAGCGGCGCGGTCCGAGAGTAGGGTTTCGCAGTCGAACCGACGCGCCGTGGGGACCCGCAACGACATTCAGCTCTGGGTGAAGACAGGCCAAGGGCAGGTCTTTGGGCCGCTGTCACCTTCGAGCGTCGAGTTGCTCATCGAGAGCGGCTCCATCGCCGCGCCGCTCGAGGTCTCTCTGGACGGTGTGCTGTACCAGGCCCCCGGCCGCGTCCCGGGCGTGCGAGTGGTGTTTCCGAAAGACACCTGGGGTGACGTCGTCGTCGCTGGAGATGCCGAAGACGCGGCGTGGGGCGGGCTGCCACCGCCTCCGTCGCCCGGTCGGCCCCCGGCTCCCGGCGCGCC
>JALHOS010000659.1 GCA_022842905.1 Myxococcaceae bacterium
GCCGACGTGTACACGCCGTGCACCGGGACCCCCGCCTCCGCGGCCAGCCGCAGGCATCGGCGCAGCGGCCCAAAGTCCGCGTTGAGCCCCGTGCCCACGAGCGTCACAGTGCCCCAGTCGTCCCGCACAATCACAGCGGCCCCCAGCTGCTGCCGCACCACCTGCGGCGCGTGCACGTCCTGCAGCGAGACGACGACCAGCGTGCGCCCCGCATCGTCCGTCAGCAGCGTGCGCGCCTTGATGCCGAGCGCGTCGAGCTTCTCGAGCAGCTCGACCAGCTCGCCGGAGCTGGACAGCACCCAGACCTGGCCGTCGCTCGTGACGCCCTTCACCTTGCCGCTGACGCCCACCGCGTTCACCTGCGTCCCCGTGCCGCCGCCGTGCGTGGACTTGGCGTGAATGGTGATGCCCTTGGCCTTGGCGAACTCCACGGCCTGGGCGTTGAGGACCTTGGCGCCGGCCGACGCGAGCTCCTGCATTTCGTCGAAGGCGATCGCCTCGAGCTTCTTCGCGTCCGGCACCACGCGAGGGTCCGCCGAGAACACGCCGTCGACGTCGGAGTAGATCTCACAGTCCGCGCCGAGCGCCGCCGCGAGCGCGACCGCCGTCGTGTCGGACCCGCCGCGGCCGAGCGTGGTGACTTCTTTCTCTCGCGACACGCCCTGGTAGCCCGCGACGATGACGATCTTCCCCTGGCCCAGCGCCTCGTGAATGCGGTGCGGGCGAACTTCGACGATCCGCGCCTGCGCGTGCGCTTCGTCGGTGATGATGCCGCTCTGGCTGCCGGTGAAGCTGATCGCCTCCGCGCCCAGCTCGTGCAGCGCCATCGACACCAGCGCCATGCTGATGCGCTCGCCGCAGGTCAGCAGCATGTCGAGCTCGCGGCGCGGCGGGTTCGCCGAGACGTCTTTCGCCAGCCCCAACAGCTCGTCCGTCGTATCGCCCATGGCGGACACGACGACCACGACCTGCCAGCCGTCGTCCCGGCGCGCTTTGACCCGCTGCGCGACCTTGCGGATCTTCGCCACGTCCGCCACCGACGAGCCGCCGAACTTCTGCACCACGATCTTCGTCACCACGTACGCGTGCCGCCTTCCTTCCAACGTCCCAAGCCGAACCAAAGCGCCGGTCGCGAATACTCCAGCGGGGCGCGCGCCGGAATACGGTCCGCGGCGCCGCTGTTGAAGGCCCCTTGGTCACGCCGATCGTCCGCGCAACCCTTTGTCACGACAGAGGATTTCGGCCCCGCCAGCGTTGACAGGTGGATCTTCGTCCCTATAGTGCGCGCGCCTTTTCTCCCGCAACGACACAACAAGGGGCCAGCTCACCCATGGCGATGATCGAGGTCGAGAACCTCACGAAGAAGTACCGCGAGCGCGTGGCGATCGACGCGCTGACGTTCTCCATTGGCGAAGGGGAGATCGTGGGCTTTCTGGGGCCGAACGGCGCCGGCAAGTCGACGACGATGAAGATCCTCACCGGCTTCATGCCCGCCACTTCGGGCAAGGCGAGGGTCGCGGGCTTCGACATCTTCGAGCGGCCGCTCGAGGCGAAGCGCCAGATCGGCTACCTGCCTGAGACGCCGCCGCTCTACCCGGAATTGACGGTGCGCGAGTACCTGCGCTTCGTCGCCGAGATCAAAGGTGTGCCGTCGGGCCAGGTGAAGAGCGAGATCGACCGCGTCGCGGCGGGCACCGGCATCACCAGCGAGCTGCCCCGGCTGACCATGACGTTGTCCAAGGGCTACCGACAGCGCGTGGGCATTGCGCAGGCGCTGCTCGGCGCGCCGAAGCTGCTGATCCTCGACGAGCCGACGGAGGGCCTCGATCCCCGGCAGCGCAAGGACGTGCTCGATCTGATCAAAGGCCTCGCGGGGCAGCACACCGTGGTGCTGTCGACGCACATTCTCAGTGAGGTCGAGTCGATCTGTCAGCGCGTGTTGATCGTGCACCGCGGGAAGATCCGCGCGAACGAGACGCTCAAGGATCTCATCGGCAGCTCCGCGCGAGGCCTGCAAGAGCGCTTCATCGAGCTGACCACCGACGTCGTGGCGTCCGAAGGGGCCGCCGCGCCTGCCGCCTGATCTGGAGCCGACACCAATGCGAACCATTCTGGCGATCGCGAAGAAAGAGTTGATGGCGTACCTCACCACCATGTGGGGGTGGGCCTTCGTCACCTTCATGGGCTTCATCTCGGCGTTCTCGTTCCTGGCGGCGATCGCCGAGTTCAAGGAAGTGCAGCGCGCCGCGGTGACCATGGGCGGGTGGGATCGCGTGCCCGCGCAGTTTCAGGCGTTCCGGAACCTGACCGACGGCATCATCGTGCCGCTCTGGAGCATCTTGCTGTTCCTGACCCTCATCTTCTCGGCGATGTTGGCCGCGCGGCTGTTCGCCGAAGAGCGCAAGCAGAAGACGTTCGAGCTGCTCATGACGGCGCCGGTGCGCTCGGCGGAGATCGTGCTCGGCAAGTACCTGGGCGGGCTGGGCGTGGTCTTCCTCATGCTCGGCGTCACGCTGGTGTACCCGGGCGTGCTGGTGGCCTTCGGCGCGACGAGCAGCGGCAACACGCTGGACTGGGGCGTGGTGTGGCTGGGCTACGCGGCGGTGCTCATGGTCGGCGCGACGAGCCTGGCGGTGGGCA
>JALHOS010000660.1 GCA_022842905.1 Myxococcaceae bacterium
CAGCCAGGCCGAGCAGCGCCGGGAGCCACGCGAGGGGCCGCAGCGGGCGTCGGCTGAAGTCGGGCATGGGCGGGAGCGGCTCCGCTGGGCGCAGCTTGGCCAGCCCGTCGCGGCCCAGCTCGTGCGCCACCACCGTCAGGGCGTCGCTCAGTTGGAGCTGGCTCTTCACGCGGCCGCTGCGCTGCGCCAGCACCGCGCCGTTCCCCGACGTGATGAGCTTGACCGTCACCTGCAGCGCGTCCTGGCCCAGGGTGGCCACGGCGCCCAACACGACGACGTCGGTGCCCAGCGCGTTCGCCAGCTCGGCCATGCAGACGGCGCCTTCGTCGGTGCAGCCCAGCAGCTGCTTCTGCCGCTCGAGGCCCAGCAGCGCGCCGATGTCCCCTTGTGTCACCACCGTCAGCCCCGTCTGGCGGAGGTCCGCGGCGAACTGCTCGGTGAAGAACTCCAGCCGCGCCTTGTCCAGCCCGACGCCCGTGAACGTGGGTACCGCGGCCTTCGGAGGCGCTGCGGCCACCGCCAGCATCAACGCAGTCAACATTCGATCGACCGTAGCAGCATTGTGCAGGAGGGCTGGGCCTGAAGGAGGCGACAAGCGCACCGCGGCGCGCGGCGGTCCGATTGCGCGCCCAGGCTGACCGTCGCGGACGACGACGCCACGCGTGACGTTGCGTTGCGCCGAGAGTGGCGCGTCCGCGAGATCCGCTCAGCGGCCGGTGATCCGCCGCCAGAGCTTCTTGAACTCGGCCGAGACCTCCGCATTCGCGTCGAGTCGAGCCGCAAACGCGTCGACCAGTTGGACGACGCGAGGGTCCTTCGACGGGGCCACGGGCTGAAGTGTCGCGTCAGGGAGTTCGTCGTGGCGGGGCGCGAGCGCCATCGGCAGCACGTCGTAGAACGGTGCGAGGGACGCGCGGCCTTCGTCGTCGAACGTCATGCCGTAGTTGCCGAGGTGGGCGTCGTCGTTCCCGATGGCGCGCGAGAATTCGTCGACCAAGGCCACCGTCGTCCGAGCGTCTGCTTCCAGCTGGCCGTCCTCGACGAGCGCGTCGAGGACCGTTGGAGCCCGGACCGAGACGTCGCCGAGCCGCTCCATCGCGTACCAGTAGAGCGTGGCGGCGCCTCGCCGGCCGAAGCCTTCGAGTCGGTCGAAGCGCTCGATGCACAAGATGCGACGCGCGCTCCCACTGGCCGCTGGCTTCGAGCCGACGGTCGAGTCGACGGCGGCAGGCCAGCCGCGGCGAGCGTCTGTGCGCACTCGTGCTCGGCGATGAGCAGATCGCTCCAGCGTCGGCCCATGGACGTGTCGATCGGTGGGCTGTACTTGATCAGCCAAGCCGTGCCGTTCGTCAGCGTCACGAGGAGCTTGGGCCGCTCTCCGCCGAGCGATGAGGCGGCCGCCGAAGAAGCAGTGCGCCCATTCGCGAGCCACTCATCGATGTCGCGATCGAACGAGGCAGGCAGTGTGTGGTCGGCGGTCGCCCCAGCGGCCGACGTGACGCGCTCGACGCGAGGTCGCTCTGCGCGGCGTGCAGCGACCTCCCGTTGCCATCGCTCCACCGACTCGTCCCCCACGAGGATGTTGCCGGCGAGGTCTTGACCGCGCCGCGTCAGTGCCCGCAAGCACTCTTCCGCGGTCCACAAGCGAGGCTCTGGTTGGAGCGACAACTCGGGGAACTGCCGCTGGAACGCACGTCCCAAGAAGCCAGCCGGGCGCATGTCCCAGAACAGCCAGGGCAGATCGCCGTCGATGACATGCTCGCCAGGGGCGAGCAGCGGATAGCCCGTGCGCTCCAGCGCGAGCGTCCTCGAGGCCTGCCGCCATTCGCCCAGCCGGCGCGTCGTTCCGTCTTGCAGAACAGCGTAGAGCGGCGTCGGCACGGCTTTGAGCGTAGCGGCATCAACGGCCGCTTCGCTGTCGAAACGACGACGCCCGCACTGAGCGGCCAGCGCTCCGCCGTCCTCCCCGGCGCACGAAGCTCACACTGGCGCGGGGCTGGCGACCGAGCCCGAGTCTGAAGCGACGCGTGGCGCAACGCTCGTCGACGTTGCTCGCCGAGGCGCCTACGGGCCGACCTTCAGGTATCGCATCAACACGCCACCGTCAGCTTGGCGGAGGTTGAAGCTCGTCGTGGGCACCTGCAGCGGATCGCGCGGGACGCTCGCGAACGCCGGGTGCCAGAACCCCGTGTCGACGAAGGTGTTGCTGGGCCGGTTGACGGTCCAGCGGACGGGGTAGCCCGCGTCGCCGACCAAGTAGAGGCCGCCGCCGTCCGCAGACACCCGGAGGGCATAGACAGTGTTCGGGACAGGCTCGAAGTGCGTCACGATCCACGAGCCGACGATGTCGAAGCTGGCGCAGCGCGCCGGCTGTCCACCGTCGACGTAACAGGTCTCGTCCCGGCCGCAGGCTGTGGTGGTGCTCGACGTGACGAAGCACGCATTGGCCAGGCAGCTCACGACTGGCTGAACCACTCGCGTGGGTCCAAGCGAGCAGTCCGCGGCGGGAGTTGCGCAGTCCGTCGGCTGCATACACTGACCCGCGCCGCCGGTGCCCGCTGTGCCGCCGGTGCCCGCTGTGCCGCCGGTGCCCGCTGTGCCGCCGGTGCCCGCTGTGCC
>JALHOS010000661.1 GCA_022842905.1 Myxococcaceae bacterium
GCCGAGCAGCACGCCCGCTGCCAGGAAGGGGTGTCGCTCGGCGCTGCGCGTGGCGCTCGTCGCGGCGCTGGCAGCGACCGCCTTCGCTTTGCGGCCAGCGCGTCGCGCGCGGGTGGTCGCTGTCTTCAGCACGAAGACGCCGTTGCTCCGGGGCGTCGGCTTGCGTTGGGTCGGCTCAGTCATGGGGTGTCTCCGGGGTGTTGCGAGGTCGCCGCCGAGCGTGCAGCCCACGTGCCCAGTCGTGTCACGCGGCGCGCGTCGGGGCTCAGTGGGCGCCTCCATCGAAGTGATGGAGCGCAGGGACACGGGCCGACGGCCGCCGCGCCGATCAGGTATACGCAAGGCCCAGTCGTCGAAAGCGAGCGCTTCATGCGTGCAGCCGACGTGAGTCACGCCCACTTCTTGGATCTCCAGCCGGACGACGGGCTCATTCGCTTTGCGGGGGCGCGCGCGGTGCTCATCGGCGCGGCGGCCCTGGGCCAGCTGCGGCGGTTCTTGGTCGAGAACGTGGGGCAGAGCGCCGGAAGGGCGGTCCTCACGCAGTTCGGCTACACGCTCGGGGCGAACCTCGCGGACGCGGCCAAGGCCCACGCGCCGTGGATCTCCGACGAGCGGCACCACGGCGGGCTGCGGCTCCACGCCCTCGCAGGGCTGTTTCACGTCGAGCCGCCAGGCGCGGACCCGCTGGCCAAGGAAGGCTTCGTGGTGCTCGGCTCCTTCGAAGCCGAGCAGCAGCTCTCCCACCTCGGCCGCTCGACGGAGCCCAGCTGCTGGACAGTGGGCGGGCTGATCAGCGGGTACCTGAGCCGGGCGACGCTCGAGCCGTACTTCGCGCTCGAGACTCGCTGCGTGAGCATGGGGCACGCCGCCTGCCGCTTCACCGTGCGCCGCCGGGAAGACTGGGGCGCTGCGCGAGCGGAGGAGCTGCGCGCGTTCGACGCGGCGTCGCTGCAGCACGTGCTCGACGCGTCGCTCGAGCACGTCGCTGCGACCCTCAAGGCGACCGAGGACCGGCTCCACGCGCGGCGCAAGGCGCTCGAAGGGGTGGCCGAGGACTCGGAGCCGGACGGCGTCATCGCGCGCAGCCCGCCGATGAAGGCCCTGGTCGAGCTGGTCCGGCGCATCGCGCGCGTCGACGCCACGCTCCTCATCACCGGGGAGAGCGGCACGGGCAAAGAGCGCATCGCGCGGCTGGTGCACGACGAGTCGGCGCGGGCGGCTGGTCCGTTCGTCGCGGTCAACTGCGGCGCCATCACCGAGACGCTGCTCGAGAGCGAGCTGTTCGGTCATGCCCGCGGCGCCTTCACCGGCGCGAGCCACGAGCGCGCCGGGCTGTTCGAGGGGGCCAACGGCGGCACGCTGCTGCTCGACGAGGTGGGCGAGGTGTCTCCGGGCATGCAGGTGAAGCTGCTGCGCGTGCTGCAGGAGCGCGAGGTGCGTCGCGTCGGCGAGAACAAGAGCCGCCGCATCGACGTGCGGGTGGTGGCCGCGACCAACCGAGATCTGGTGCACGGCGTGGCCGGGGGCGCGTTCCGCAGGGACCTCTACTACCGACTCAAGGTGGTGGAGGTCCACGTGCCGGCGCTCCGCGAGCGCGCCGCCGACATTCTCCCGCTCGCCCACCTGCTGTTGGGCAAGGCGGCTGAGCGCATGAAGCGGCCGGTGAGGGGCTTCTCGCCCGAGGCGGCGGAGCTGCTCATGCAGTACGCCTGGCCCGGCAACGTCCGCGAGCTGGAGAACGCCGTGGAGCGGGCGGTGGCCCTCATGCAAGGCACGACCGTCGAGGTGCGCGATCTGCCCGAAGAGCTGCGCGTCATCGCGCCGGCTCCCGTTTCCCACACCGGCGTGCGCCCGCTCGCCGACATCGAGAAGGACTACA
Organism: Myxococcaceae bacterium; assembly: GCA_022842905.1. GTDB lineage: Bacteria > Myxococcota > Myxococcia > Myxococcales > Myxococcaceae > JALHOS01. The sequence goes on from JALHOS010000661.1 coordinate 1,880, forward strand.
TCGTCGCGGCGCTCGACCGAAACGGCGGGAACCAGACGCACACTGCCGCGCAGCTGCGAATCGGCTCCGCCACGCTGTACCGCAAGCTGCGTAGCTACGGGCTGACCACGCCGCGCACGCCAGGACCGAAGCACTGATGGCGGCGGGCAGCGCCGTGGCGAGCTTCGTGCAGGACCGCAGGGTGGCGGACGGAAGAGTCCGCCGGAGGTGTCGAGTGACGAAGTGCACCCAGCCGCGGTGGAGGAAGACCAGCCGGAGGCCCGCGTGATGACGCTGCGCAGGTCCGCAGCCCGCAGCCACACCGCGACGCGCCGACAGGAGCTGTGGCGCAGCTTCCCGGCGGCGCGCGGCGATTCGCTGCGGCGTGGCTTCGGCGCCATGCAGTTCTTCGACGAGTTCCGCCTGCCGCCGAGCGCCGTCGTCCCGCGGCGGCTGAACCGGGACTCCGAAGTGCTGACCTACGTGGCCGAAGGGGCGATCGCCGTGGACCAGCCTCTGCAGGCCGGGGAATTCCAGCGGCTGTCGACGACGCGGAGCCTGCGGCGACCGGAGCTGAACCCGTCGACGTGGAGCTGGGCGCACGTCTTCCAAATCACCCTCCGGCCGCGGGTGGGGACCGCCGCCACCGGCGTGGAGACGCGGCGCTTCGCCGCGGCCGAGCGGCGTGGCGCGCTGCGGCTCGTCGCTTCCCCCGACGCCCGCGACGGCTCGCTG
>JALHOS010000662.1 GCA_022842905.1 Myxococcaceae bacterium
CGCAGTGCCGCCCGCGCCCGCAGTCCCGCCCGCACCCGCAGTCCCGCCCGCACCCGCTGATCCACCGTCACGCGCGCCCGTGCCGCCCGAACCTCCGTCGGCGGGGTTCACCATCTCCCCGCAACCCACGGCCAACCCCAGCACTGCGGCACAGAGCCATTTCGCGTTCATGTGTTCGTCCTTGCGAAGTGTGTCTCCGGCTCCACGCCGGAAGCTTCGGCGCGCGCCTTACCACTTCATTCAGGGACGTCAGTCACGAAGTCGTGCCGAGGCGCGATTTCAGTCGAAGTTCAGCGCCCGTTCGAAGTCGGCGGGGTTGGACGCGGCGGCTCGCGCAGTTTCGATCGTGATGACGCGCTGCTTGTACAGCTCCGTCAGGTGCTGATCGAACGACTGCATGCCGTACGTGTTGCGGCCCTTCTCGATGACGTCCTTGATCGACGCCGTCCGCGCCCCGTCCAAGATGTACTCCTGCACGGTCTTGGTCTGGATCAGGATCTCCATGGCCAGCGCCATGCTCTGCCCTTCAGCGCGAGGCAGCAGGCGCTGCGAGACGATCGCCTTGACGGACTCGGCCAGCCGCTGCCGCACCGTCGTGTGCTCGTCGCCGGGAAAGAACGCGAGCAGCCGGCCGATCGTCTTCACCGCGTCCGTCGTGTGCACGGTGGACATCACCAAGTGCCCCGTCTCCGCCGCCTTGAGCGCGATGTCGACCGTCTCGTGATCTCGCATCTCGCCGACCAAGATGACGTCCGGGTCTTGCCGCAGCGCTGCCCGCAGCGCGGTCGCGAAGTCCGACGTGTCCGTGCCGATCTCCCGCTGGCTGATGCTGGAGCGAATGTTCCGGTGAATGAACTCGATCGGATCTTCGATCGTGAGAATGTGGAGCGAGTCGCTCTGGTTGATGTGATTCACCATGGCCGCCAGCGTCGTCGACTTGCCCGAGCCGGTGGCGCCGGTGACCAACACCAGCCCGCGCTCGTTCGAAGCCACGGCCTTGAGGATCGGCGGCAGGCCGGTGCCGTCGATCGTCGGCACCTCGGTGGGAATGACTCGGAGCACCATCGCCAGAGAGCCGCGCTGCCGGTACACGTTGACGCGGAAGCGCCCGACGCCCGCGAGCATGTACGACGTGTCGTATTCCTGGACCGTGTCGATCTGGCTCTGCACCAGCGGATCGAGGATCACGTTCAGCGCGAGCTGCTTGGTGTGGGCCGGAGACAGCTTGTCGCCCTTGATGGGCCGCAGCGCGCCACTCACTCGGAACGTGGGCGGATCGCCCGGCCGAAAGTGAATGTCCGACGCGCCGTTCTGCACGCCGTACGTCAACAGCTTGTTCATCGTGGTGGCGTCCACCGCAGGTGACCTCCAAAAGCTCGCGAGCGCGGCGGCGGACGCTAGTGCTTCCCCGCGCCAAAGGACGCCTCAAAAAGACAAAAGGCCCGGTCCCCCGACCGAGCCTCTTGCCTGCGACGGGTGCGGACCAGGAATTACCCCGCGCGGACGTTCTGCGCCTGCAGGCCCTTGGGGCCCCGCGTCACCTCGAAGGTGACCTTCTGTCCTTCAGCCAGGGTGCGGAAGCCGTCCATCTGAATGGCCGTGTGGTGGCAGAAAACGTCTTCGCCCCCGCCGTCCTGCACCAAGAAACCGAAGCCCTTCGCGTCGTTGAACCACTTCACCGTTCCAGTAGCCATGTTGCGTTCTTTCTTCGTCAGTTGCGCAGCACAGGCGGACGTTCCCCCATTGGCTCGGCCGGCCCGGTCCCCCCGCTTGAAAGGACGGTCCAGAGTCCTAGCTGACCCACTTCGAAAAAGTCGAGGGCCCTCGGCCTCAAATCTCGAGCAGGATCCGCTCCGGCGCCTCGATGCAGTCCTTGATGCGCACGAGGAACTGCACCGCTTCGCGCCCGTCGATGAGCCGGTGGTCGTAGCTGAGCGCCACGAACATGATCGGCCGCACCACGATCTGCCCGTCGCGCACCACGGGGCGCTCGACGATGTTGTGCATGCCCAAGATGCCGGTTTGCGGAGGGTTGAGGATCGGCGTCGACAGCATCGAGCCGAAAATTCCGCCGTTGCTGATCGTGAACGTGCCGCCCTGCAGGTCCGCGAGCGTCAGCTTGTCCGCGCGTGCCTTCGCGCCGTACTCGCCGATCGACTTCTCGAGGTCCGCCATGCTGCGCTGGTCCGCGTCGCGCACCACCGGCACCACCAGCCCGCGGCTGCCCGACACCGCCACGCCGATGTCGTAGTAGTGGTGGAAGACGACGTCTTCGCCGTCGATCGACGCGTTGACAGCGGGGAAGGCCTTGAGCGCTTCGATCGCCGCCTTCACGAAGAAGCTCATGAAGCCCAGCTTGATGCCGTGCTTCTTCTCGTAGCGCTCGTTGTAGTCCTTGCGCAGCTTCATCACCGCGCTCATGTCGACTTCGTTGAACGTGGTGAGGATCGCCGCGCTCGACTGGGCCTGGAGCAGCCGCTCCGCGACGCGCTTGCGCAAGGGCGTCATCTTCACGCGCTCTTCGCGAGCGCCGGGCGTGCGGCTGAGTGTCTGCGCGGGCGCGGCCGAAGGGCTGCTCGGCGCCGCCGCC
>JALHOS010000663.1 GCA_022842905.1 Myxococcaceae bacterium
GCCGCCCGTGCGGCGGTTGTTCGCGGGCCGTCCGTCGAGACCTGGGCTGAGGCCATCGACGCCTGCGCGAGGCGGCCAGACGACTCACCGCGACTGGCTGCAGCCCGCCCACCACCGCTCGTCCTCGACTGACCGACACCCGCGAAGGCCGCCCGGGGCAACGCCTGCGCGCCGACCCGACCGACCACCGCCGTCACGTACGCCTCGATGCCGGCCATGAAGTCGTCGAGCCGACCCTGGCCCTTGGCGATGCGCTGGAGCTTGGCTTCCCACGCGCCCGTCATCGCCGCGCTCTTCACCTCAGCGTCGACGACATCCACCAGCGCCAGGCCAGGCTCCGTCACGACGAGCGCCTTGCCGTCGCGGCGCACGTACCCGCGGGCCAACAACGTCTCGATGGTGGCCGCTCGCGTCGCCGGCGTGCCCAAGCCGGACTCCTTCATGGCGTCGGACAGCTCGCGCTCATCCAGCGTCTTGCCCGCCGTCTCCATGGCCGTCAGCAGGCTCGCGTCGGTCAGGCGCGGTGGCGGGCGGGTGCGCTTGGCCACGGCCTCGGCCTTGAGCGTCTTCACCGGCAGTCCCTTGGTGAGCCCCGCCGGCAGCACCGGGGCGTCGTCGTCCGTGGCGCCCTTGTCCTTCGGCGGCTTCACCGGCCCCAGGTCGAGCGCCTTCCAGCCGACCTGCTCGACCGCTGTGCCGTGGCTGAGGAAGGCGTCGACGACACCCGGAGAATGGACGTGCGTGACGACGTCCGTCGCCGCCCAGGTGAAGTCGTCGTGCCAGGCCTGGAGCAGTCGGCGGCACACCAAGTCGTAGACGCGGCGCTCATCGGCGCTGAGCTTCGTGGCCGGCGTCGTCGTGGGGATGATGGCGTGGTGGTCGCCCACCTGCGCGTCGTCGACGAAGCGCGGACCCAACGGGCGCGCTCCGGTGCCCGGCGCGAGGTGCAGCGCGTACGCGGGGCCGATCGCCGCGGTGACGGCGGGGAGCGTCGCGGCGATCTCCTGCGTCAGGTGCCGGCTGTCGGTGCGCGGGTAGCTGAGCACCTTGTGCTGTTCGTACAGCGCCTGGGCCAGCTCGAGCGTGCGCTGCGCCGAGAAGCCGAAGAGCCGGTTGCAGTGCCGCTGCAGCTCGGTCAGGTCGTACAGCTGCGGCGGAGGCTGCTTCTTCGTCTTGGACGAGACGGACGCGACTTCGGCGCGGCCGGACTTCGCGCGCGCGACGATGGCGCGTGCTTCTTCGCCGTCCTTGGGCAGCCGCCGCGGGTGCTCCGAGCTGCCGGGCCGGCTCCAGGTGCCGGCGTAGGCCGTGCGCTCGGCCGGCGCGAAGGTGGCGACGACCTCGAGGTAGTCCTCGGGCACGAAGTCGGCGATGGCGCGCTCGCGCTCTGCCAACAGGGCCAGCGTCGGCGTCTGCACGCGGCCGACGGACAGCGGAGCGTCGACGGCCAGCCCGTAGGCGCGGGACAGATTCATACCCACCAGCCAGTCCGCGCGGCTTCGGCCCAGGGCGGCGGCGGCCAGCGCGTCGAAGTCGGTGGAGGGCCTCAGGCGCGCGAAGCCCTGGCGAATGGCGTCGTCGGTGAGCGACGAAATCCACAGGCGCTTGACGGGGCGCTGGCAGCCGGCGGCCTCGTAGATGAAACGGAAGATGAGCTCACCCTCGCGGCCGGCGTCGGTGGCGCAGATGACTCCTTTGACGTCCGGCGCGGTGAGGACGCGGCGGACGATTTCGAATTGCGGGCGCGTGCGGTCGAGCACCTTGAGCGGCCAGCTGGCGGGCAGCATGGGCAGCGACTCGCGGCTCCAGCGCCGCCACTCCGGGCGAATACCCTCGGGCTCGGCCAGGCCGACGAGGTGGCCAATGGCCCAGGTGACGACGTAGCCGCGGCCGGTGAGGACGCCGTCACCGCGCTGGGTGGCGCCCAGCACGCGGGCCAGGTCGCGCGCGACGGACGGCTTTTCGGCGACGACGACGACGGGCATCGGGTGGAGGGCTTAGCGCAGCGGGCTAACAAGCGAACGACCTCATCGACTGCCGCGCTCGTAGGCGCCGACTCCGATTGTCGCGCGCACGGTCGAGCAGCCGGACTGACCACACGCGCGGAGCCGGCCAGTGCAGAAGCCCTTCGTGCCGACCTCCGTCTGGCCGCCGTCGACCGACACTCGAAGCAGGCAGTCGTCCGACAAGCAGCCGACTCCATGCATCGCAAAGGCGCCGGACTCATTGGTGGTCGCCGCTCTGGGCACGCTGGCGCGCATCGCTTGCGGGCAGACCAACGTTACCGACGCAGCATTGACTGCCGCACCCGCGCGCAGAACGAGTCCGCTCACCTCCAGGGCCGGGTCGCAGGACGCGCAGGCAAGCAGCGAGCCGCAGGACAGCGGAAACAGCCGAGCGAACGAAACCGGCCTCATGGGATCTGCGCCTCAGTCCACGGTTAAGTGGTAGGTGTACGTCGACGTCGAGAGCGGGTCGGGGTCCCATGCTGATCACGCGGCCCGACAGACCTCGCGGCGCAGCGGGGCAAGCGTGAGGTTCATGGCGGAGTCCCAGCGGTCGCTGAGCGCAAGGGCGCGGAGCGAGAGCA
>JALHOS010000664.1 GCA_022842905.1 Myxococcaceae bacterium
GGGCGCAGGTGCCGAAGCGAGCGCGGCGGGCGTCACCATCGCTGCGGACGCGGCAGCGCTCAGCCCCGCAGACGACCCGGCGGGCACAGCTGCCGAAGCGAGCGCGGCGGGTATCACCGTCGCTGCGGACACGGCAGGCGTTAGCACCGCAGACGACCCGCCGGGGACTGCGCGCGTGCCAGTCGAAGCGAGCGCGTCGGCAGCATCGGGCGCCACCACCGCGCTGGGCGCAGCTGGCGCTACCTCTCGCGGCGAGGAGACGTGGGTGTCGCTTCGGCCGGGAACGACCGCTGCCGCAGGCGCGCCGTCATCGCTGAGCAGCGGGGCGGCGCTCCGAGGGGTCGCCCACGGGGCCAGCGCGTCGGACAGCGCTCGCGCGGACGGAAAGCGCTGCGCAGGGTCCTTCTCGAGCGCGCAGCGCACCAGCAGCTCGAGCGCTTCAGGGAGTCGGCCGGTCGCCAGCTCCACGGGCGGCAACGGCGCCTGCAGCACCTGAACGGCGAGCTCCGCGAAGCTGTCGGCGGCGTAAGGCACGTGCCCGGCGAGCGCCTCGTAGAGAATGACACCCAGCGCATAGACGTCGGACCGCGCGTCGGCGTTCTTGGCGCCCTTGAGCTGCTCCGGCGCCATGTAGAGCGGCGTGCCCAGCGTGATGCCCGAGCGCGTCTGCCGCAGCGGCTGGCCTTCGCTGCCGAACTTGGACACGCCGAAGTCGAGCACCTTGACGAACGCGAGCCCGTCCTTGTCGATGACGAAGAGGTTGTCGGGCTTGAGGTCGCGGTGCACCACGCCGGCCTCGTGCGCGGCCTGCACGGCGAGGCAGGCCTGCCGGACGAGCTCGGCGGCGAGGCCCACGTCCAGCCGACCGTTCCACCGCAGCACGTCGCTCAGCGACCGGCCCTTCAGGAACTCCATGACGAGGAAGGGCGTGCCGTCGGCGAGGCGCCCGGCGTCGTACGTCTCGACGATGTGCGGGTTGCCGATGCGACCGCCGGCAGACGCCTCGCGGAGGAAGCGCTCGACGATGTCGGTGTCGTAGCGAAACTTCGGGTGGAGCAGCTTCACCGCGCGGCGGTGCTGGGTGAAGACGTGCTCGACTTCGTAGACGGCGCCCAGGCCTCCCTCGCCGAGCAGACGCACGACGACGAGGCGGTCCGTCAGCTGAGTCCCCGCGGGCAGCGGAGCGGCGGTGGCGTCGGTCATGGGCGGGCGCGGTCGGAGCGGACCTTACGCGCTGCGCGCCTGTTGGTCCCTCGGCGTCCGTCCCCGGCTGACCCACGCTTCCCCCCGCTGGGGAGCGTTGCGCCTCGAGCACCTGCCTTGAGTTCCCTCAACGCGGTGACCGCGACCTCCAGGCGAGTGTGCTCCTCGCTCGTCGATGACCACTCGCTACGGAGCTCCACCGTCGGCAAAGCAGCTCGCGCTGCCCAGACACGTCGCCGGCGCGAAGGTGCCCACACACTGACGGAGCAGCGCGCCCGCGTCGGGCACACATGCCGGCTCGTAGTTGCACAGCTGCAGCGCTTGAGACGGCAGAATCGGCGCCCTCCCGCCGTCCGGCGCCGTCACGTAGTACCGGCACCAGTCCTCGAGCAGCGACGGCACGGCGTGGCCGTAGTCGCGGAACGGGAGTTCCGCGGAGCGCAGCGCGTCGTCGGGGATCTCCACGATGACGTAGGCCGCGAAGTCCCAGTCCAGCGGCCGGCCCTGGTCGAAGAGGAGCCCGGGCAGCCACCCGCCGTCGCGTTCCCAGAAGCTGACCTCGACGCTGGCCGACACGAGGTTCGGCGCCGACACCGTCCAGCGCACCGGAATGACGCCCGCGGGGTCGTCGTTGGCCAGCGTGCTGCGGCGCTTGAGCGGCGTGCAGGCTTCGGCGAGCGGCGCGCCGTTGACGCCGTTGACGTGCTTGAGGCAGTGCCGCCAGTCGCCCTGCATGGCGGTGTACGGAACGTAGCCGTGCACCTCGAGCGGGTGGTTCGGCGTGCCTTGGTAGAAGGACGTCGCGAAGCCATCACCCGCGGCGACGATGAGGTCGAGGTGCGGAATGCGCAGGACGCGGAAGCGCCGCGTCCCCGGGCGATGGGCCCGGACGGTGATGTGGCAGCTGCGAGGCCCGCTGCTGGGCGGTGACGTGCCCCAACTTCCACCGCAGCCGAACTTCGTGCCCGCCGGGAGGAAGAGCGGCGTCGCGTGAAAGTCGAGGGTCTGGTGATACGTGCCGGCGTCGGCGAAGTACCAGGGGATGACGCAGAAGGCTTCGGTGTAGCCGCCGCTGCGCGGGGCCGCGAGGGGAGGCACGTCGCGGTACCACGACAGGCACAGGTCGAACGCGCTGCCGGCGGCGAGCTGCGCGTCGAAGGTGACGGCCAGCACGTCGAGGTCCTGGCTCGACAGGCGCCACTCCGGCGCGCCGCCGTCCCACGGGCCGTTCCACGCCCACGCTTCGTTCCATTCGCCGGCGTCGTGCCCGCCGTCGGTGCCACCGTCGCGTCCGCCTGCGCCGCCGATGCCGGCCGTACCGCCGACGCCAGCCGTACCGCCGACACCGGCCGTACCGCCGACGCCAGCCGTACCGCCGACGCCAG
>JALHOS010000665.1 GCA_022842905.1 Myxococcaceae bacterium
CGTCGCCGGTGCAGGCGCTGACGCTGGGCCCGCCGTGGCGGTGGTGGTCGATCCCGAGACGCGGCTCGACGACGCCAAGCTGGCCGAGCTGAAGAAGGGCAAGCACATCGACGAAGACCTCGAGGCGATGGACGCGCTCATCAAGCGAGAGCCGGAGCGCGCGGAGCTGTTCGAGCGGGCGTGGCGGCGGGTGAGACGGACCTGCGACGACGCGGTGACGCTCAAGCTCGTGGCGGTGTGTGAAGAAGAGCTCGGGCTGCTCAAGACCCGGTTCTACAAGCTGTGACGGGTCCGGCCGGCGTGCGGTCGGCCGCGTTCGGCTCCCGCGCCGAGCCAGACGACGGCACCTGGCCCCGCGCCACCTGAGTGGCGGCACGCTTCACCTTGCGGCGAGCCCGGGCCCCTCCTACGAACGGCGTCCGGTTCGGGGTCGCACCACATGCTCGTCTTGGCACAGCCCTCGTCGACGACGCGCGCGCGCAGGCCGGCGAAGGCGCGCGAGGCATGAGCGCGTCCGTCGCCTTCAACGGCACGGCTCGCTACCAGCCGGTGCGGCTCTTGGGCCTGGGCGGCATGGGCGCCGTGTACGAGTGCGTCGATCTTTCCAGCGCGCGGCACATCGCCCTCAAGGTGCTGCTGGCGGACGACGCGCGGCAGCTGCTGCGCTTCAAGCAAGAGTTCCGGGTGGCCAGCGAGCTCAACCACCCCAACCTCGTGCGGCTGTACGAGCTGGCGCAGGAGCGGGGCCAGTGGTTCTTCACCATGGAGCTGGTGCCCGGGCGCGATCTGATGGACGCGCTGGGGGTGGCCGAGTCCGTCGCGCCGCCGCTGACGATCCCCGCGCAGCCGCGCGCGCTGGGCGCGAAAGACCGCACGCCGCAGCCGGTGCTGCCCAAGCGGCCGCTGGCCTGCGCGGTCGATCGCCTGGCCACCTACGTCGGGCAGCTCGTCGACGGGCTCGACTTCCTGCACACCCACGGCATCGTCCACCGCGACCTCAAGCCGTCCAACGTGCTCGTGGCAGACGACGGCACGGTGCGCCTGCTCGACTTCGGCCTGGCCAGCCGCCTCGAGGACGGCCTGGCGATCAGCGAAGAGGGCACCGTCGCCGGCACCCTGGCGTACCTGTCGCCGGAGCGCTTCAAGGGTGAAGGCGCGTCCGTCGCGTCGGACCTGTACGCGCTGGGCACGCTGCTCTTTCAGCTGCTCACCGGCCGGCTGCCGTTCCTGGGCTCGCTCAAAGAAGCGCTCACCGCTCGGCTCGAGCGCGACGCGCCCCGGCTCGACGCCGTGGTGGACGGGGCGCCGCCGCCCGTCGTGGAGTTGGTCGCGAAGCTGCTCAGCCGAGAGCCGGCCGAGCGCCCGCCGCTGTCCGCCGTGCGGGCTGCCTTCGCGCTCCCGCCGTCGAACCCCGAGGGGCGTCCTGGCGCTTCGGAGCTCTTCGTGGGGCGCGTCGAGCAGCGCTCGCACCTCGCTCGGCGCTGGGCCGCGGCGGTCGGTGGCACGGCGCAGCTCGTCGTCGTCACCGGGCCCAGCGGCATCGGCAAGTCGTCGCTCGCGGCGCTCACGCTGGAAGACGCCAAGCGGCAAGGGGCGCTGTGCCTGAGCGGGCGCTCGTACGAACGGGAGCAGCTGCCCTTCGTGGCGTTCGATCGCCTCATGGACCAGCTCAGCGTCACGCTCAGTCGCTGGCCGCGCGCGGCGCTGGAGCCGCTGTTGCCCGCCGTGCGCGTGTTGCAGCGGACGTTCCCCACGCTGCGGCTGCTCTCCCACGACGTCAGCGCGCCGACCGACGACGCCGCTCGCGAGCCGCTGGCGCTGCTCCACCAGAGCGTCGACGCGTTCGTCGCCCTGCTGCGCGGGTGCCAGGCCGAGGCGCCGCTGCTGCTGGTGCTCGACGATCTCCAGTGGGCCGACGGCGAGTCCATGGCGCTGCTCGAAGCGCTGTTCGCGCAGAACGTGGGGAGGCTGATGGTCGTGGCCCTCGCGCGGGCGGAGGGCGTCGAGGTGGGGCACCCGTTCTCGCGCTTCGTGCAGCGGGTTCGCGGTGAGGCGTGGTGCTCTTCGCTGGAGCTGGGCCCGCTGACCTCGACGGAGGTGGCGCTGGTAGTGCAGGCGCTGTCCGACGGGGACGCGGACGAGCGCCGCTTCGCCGCGGCCGAAGGCAACCCGTTCTTGCTGCGCCGGCTGGCGACGGTCCGTGACGTGCCGGTGGCTGCGGGGGTGGGGCTCGTCGAAGCGGTGCTGGACACGCTGAGCGTCGACGCGCGGCAGGTGCTCGCCGTCGCCGCGACGGCCGGCGCCGAGGCGAGTGAGCGGGTGTTGGCGCAGGCGTCGGGCCTGGACACGGACCGGTTCGCGACGGCGCTGCGAGAGCTGATCGCCGGGGCGTTCTTGAAGGCGGTGCCTCCTTCGGGCGGCGCGCCGGGCCCGGCGTACGACGTGTTCCACGATCGACTCCGCGCCGCGGCGTACGAGCGGCTGGACGCCGGGCCACGGCGAGCGCTGCACC
>JALHOS010000666.1 GCA_022842905.1 Myxococcaceae bacterium
CGGAGGAGCCGCCGGCAGCGGCGGCGGCGCTGGCTCCGGTGGGTCGGCGGGCACGGGAGGAACGGGCGGCGGCTTCGACGCCGGCTGCCCAGGCACGGTGTGCGGAGCGTTGTGCTGCGCCCAAGGCTGGACCTGCGAGCAGGGGGCCTGCCGGGTCGCGTGCCCGGCGCCGCGCTCACGCTGCGGCGAGCCGCCCATGGAGGTCTGCTGCGCGACGAGCGACGTCTGCTACCTGGGCGCCTGCACCACGCCCGGGCAGGTCTGCGGGACGAGCGCCGCGTGCCCTCCGGGGCAGGGCTGTGAGCCGGCGATCATGCGCTGCCTGCCGCTCGCGCCGCGGGGCACCTGCGAGTTCCGTCCCGACGGCGGGGCGTTCAACCCGACCACGTTGTGGTTCGCCCAAGGCGCAGCGCCGTACGAGCAGGTCATGATGACGCCTGTCGTGGCTGACGTGTCGGCCGACGGCGTCCCCGACGTGCTCGCCAACTTCTTCGTCTCGAGCGGAAGCACGTACAGCGCGCCCGGCGTCATGCGCGCGTTCTCGGGTGATGACGGGCGGCTCTTGTGGGAGACGAGCACGACCGCCGCTGATCTCATTCACCCGCCCGCGACGATCGCCGTGGCGGATCTCGACGGCGCCGGGCGCCTGGTGGCGATCACCGTGAACTCGAGCGGCGTGCTGTCGGCGTACGACGGGCGCAGCGGCACGCGGCTGTGGAACTCGCGGAACGCAGCGGGGACGGCGGTCACCTGCGCGGCGAACTGGGGCGGCCCGAGCATCGCCGACCTCGACGCCGACGGGACGCCGGAGATCATCTGCGGCTTCAAGGTGTTCGGACCGAACGGCGTCGTGAAGTGGGACTTTGGCTTGGGCGCGGGGGCGGTCGGTCCGTTGACCGTCGCGGTCGACCTCGACGGCGACGGTCTGCTGGAGGTCACCGACGGCACGCAAGCGCGGCGGCACGACGGCACGGCCTTCGGTTGGACCGCGACGGGCGCGGGCGGCTTTCCGGCCGTGGGCGACTTCGTGCAGCAGGGCATGGGCGGCGCGCTGACGTTGGGCAAAGACGGCAGGCCGGAGCTGGTCGTCGTCGGCGCCGGCACGGTGACGCTGGTGAACGGGCAGACGGGCGCGGTCATCGCCACCGCGCGGATCCCCGCGAAGGCGCCCACCGAGGCAGCGTGCTCGCAGAGCTCCGCGGCGAGCCCGGGCACCGGCGGGCCGCCGACGGTCGCCGACTTCGACGGAGACGGCGAGGCCGAGGTCGGCGTGGCGGCGGTGCGCTGCTACAGCATGTTCAAGCCCCGGCAGCTGACCGCGACCACGGTGGGGCTGTCGGTCATGTGGAGCAAGATCACCCAGGACCTCAGCTCGTCGGTCACGGGCAGCTCGGTGTTCGACTTCCAGGGCGACGGGCGCGCCGAGGTCGTCTACGCCGACGAGGTCGCGCTGCACGTCTACGACGGCCTGGACGGCGGCGAGGTGTTCACCCGGCCTCACTGCTCGGGCACGACGTACGAGTACCCGGTGATCGTCGACGTCAACAACAACGGGCGCGCCGACATCGTCATTGCCGAGAACACCTACGCGCGGGCGGGGCTGGGCTGCGCTGCCGACGCTGGCGCCGGCATTCACGTGTTCCGCGACGCGAACGATCAGTGGGTCAACACCCGGGCGATCTGGAACCAGCACCAGTACCACGTCACCAACGTCTGCGACGGCGTGGACCTCGTCTGCGGCGGGCTGACCAACCCTGCGAACCGCTACGGGCGGATCCCGCGGCAGCAGCCCAACAACATCACCTTCACCAACCGCAGCGGCGACGGTGGCCTGCCGCTCAACAACTTCCGCCAGAACGTGCAGGGCGACGGCTTGTTCAACGCGCCGGACTTCGTGCTGCGCGACTTCCAGGGCGATCTGTCCACCTGTCCTTCGGTCATCACCCTGCGGGCGCGGCTGCTCAACCAGGGCGCGCTCGGGGTGCTCTCGGGCATCAAGGTGGCGTTCTACCTGCGCAGCCCTCGCCGGCTGGTCGGCGTCGCGGCCACCACGCGGCGCCTGTTGCCTGGCGAGAGCGAGACGGTGTCCGTGCTGTTTCAGACGGACGGCGGGACTCCGCCGTTCGCCTTCGACGCGGTCGCGGACGACGACGGCACCGGCCGAGGTCAGCTCAACGAGTGCAACGAGGCGAACAACGGGTTGATGAGCGGAGACTTCCGCTGCCCGGCCGTCGTCGACGCGGGCGTCGATGCGGGTGTGGACGGCGGCGTGCAACCGCAATGAGCCTGGGCGTCACTTCACGAGCTTCTTGAGGGCGCCGAGCTGCTGCATGGCCGAAGCGCACGCGGCCGGCGTGTTCGCCGACGCGACTGCTTGGCTCAGCGGCTTCTCCAGCGCGTCGAAGCGGTCCCACGCTTCGTCCGACGGCTTCGAGGCGCCCATGCGTGCCTTGAGCGCTCGCACGTCGGCGCGCATGGAGTCCTTCCACGCTTCGTTCGGTTCGCAG
>JALHOS010000667.1 GCA_022842905.1 Myxococcaceae bacterium
CGTGTGCTCTTCCGATCTGACGGCGCGACGCTGCAAATGGGCATCGGCTCGATTCCCGACGCGGCGCTGCGCGCGCTCGTCAACCACAAGAGCTTGGGCATCCACACGGAGATGTTCAGCGACGGACTGCTCCCCCTCATCGAGAAGGGCGTCGTCACCAACGAGTTCAAGGCGCGCCAGCGCGGCAAGACGGTGTCCAGCTTCGTGGTGGGCACGCGCAAGCTCTACGACTTCGTGCACGACAACCCGGCGGTGGAGCTGCGCGACTGCAGCTACGTCAACGACACCGCCATCATCCGCGACCAGCCGAAGATGACGTCCATCAACAGCGCGCTGGAGGTGGACCTGACCGGCCAGGTGGCCGCGGACTCCATCGGCGAGCGGGTGTACTCGGGCGTGGGCGGGCAGATGGACTTCGTGCGCGGCGCGACGCTGTCCCACGGCGGCAAGGCCATCATCGCGCTGCCGTCCACCACGACGAAGGGTGAGAGCCGCATCGTGTCCATGCTCAAGCCCGGCGCCGGCGTCGTCACCACCCGCGCCCACGTCCGCTACGTCGTCACGGAGTACGGCGTCGCGGACCTGTACGCGAAGTCGCTGCGCCAGCGCGCGGAGGCCCTCATCGACGTCGCGCACCCGAAGCACCGCGAAGCGTTGGAGAAGGCCGCGCGGTCGCGCTTCAAGACGAGCTGAAGGTCGGCCCAGCCGCTCACTCGACGGTGATGACGAAGCCGTCCGCGCCGCTGGCGCTGTCCACGGCCAGGTACACGGGCGTGCCGACGGTTCCGTTGAAGGTCAGCGACTCGGCGCCGCCACGACCGGCGCGGTTGGCGAAGGTACAGCTCGTGGGCGCGCAGGGGGCGTTCAGGAGGAAGAGCGCAACATCGGCCGCCGCCCCGGCGCGCACCCGAGCCACGAAGGTGTCCGTCCGAGGTGGGTAGAAGACGAAGAAGACGTCGTTGCCCACGCTGGCCTGCGGGCCTCCGTCGGCACAGCCGGCGCCGGTGAACTCGTTGCCCGCGTTGAGGAGCGAGCCGACCTCGAAGACGTCGTCCAACAGCCCGCGGGCGGTCAGCTGGTTCGGAGCGCTGCAAGAGTCGTTGGCGACGGCCTCCGACGCCGTGACCCAGAAGGTGCCGCCGGCGTCGACCGAAGTCGACACGCGCAGCACCGCCGTGGGCCCAGCGCTGAACGACGTCACCCCGCCGGCTTCGGGCGCCTGACACACCGCCAGCGGGCCAGCGCACGTCCCGAGCGCGGACACGGTGAAGGGCACGCGCTGCCCCGCGGCGCTGGCGACGGTCCACGTCACGGGCGCGATGGAGCTGCCCTGCGCTTGAAGGAACACGTCCGCCTGGGGGCCGAGCCCGCCGTCGCACACGAAGCCGGCGTCGGCGGACGCAGCGCGGAGCGTCGAGAGGAGCAGCGCGCTCGAGTCCACGCTCACGGTCTGTTTGGTATTGCAGGTGTCGTTTCCCGGTCGCGCTGGCGATTGTGTCAGGCGAGCTCTCAAGCGAAACGCGCCCCCCATCTCGCTGTCGACCCACACGGCGTAGTCGCCCGGCGCCACGTCGCGCACGAGCAGCGCGGCCTCACCCGCTTCGTGCCGGACACACCGTGTCGGGGAGGCGCAGCTGGCGGCCGGACCAAACCCGAGGACGGGTTGCATCGCCGAGCCTGGCGCTCCAGACACCTCGAGCTGTACGTCGGACCGCGTCGCGACGCGAAGCGTGTAGACGACGTCGGCGCCAACCCCGGCATCACACAGGACGATGTCGTTCCGCGTTCCTTGAGTGCGCCCTTCGACGCCAACTCGCCCCGCCATGTCGGGAACGAGGAGGAACGGCGAGCTGCAGTCGTCGTTGCGGGCGCCGTAGAGCTCGAGCTCCGCGACGTGCGGCTGACCGGACACCAACCCCGGCAGCACCCGAACGCGCGCGACGCCCTGGACGGGCGGGTTGAGCGCTTCCGCCCAATCCGAGAAGTAGCTGTCGCCGCGAAACGGCAGGGAACGGAGAATGGCCCCCGCATCGCTGTGCAGCAGCACGAACCCGTCGTGCAGGTAGCGCCCCAGGCCGTCCCGCATTCCTCCACTGCGGAGCAGCACGCCGCCCACCGTCGTCGGCGCCGGGAAGTGGTAGTCGATCCACTCGCTGGGGCAGCACCGCATGCCGCCGGTTCCGCTGCCGAAGCACGCAGCGGTCGAGTCAGCCACCCAAGACGTCCACACGACTCGGTCAGCGGCGAAGGACGGAGCGGACTGCCCGGCGGTCGACGACGCGCTGAGACTGCCGCCGTCCAACTCGAGCCGTGAGCCGAGGTAGGGCGGATAGAGCCCCGTGTCGAAGGTCCCCACCCTGACGAGGACTCCTCCCGGCACGCCTGCGTCGCGTGGTCGATTGCAGCCGCCGTCAGTCGGGGGGAGCTCGCCGATGAAGCCGCTGTCGGGGACGCCAGAATCGCCCGCCGCACTGCCGCCGCCGCCTGCCGCACCGCCGCCGCCT